>JAOADU010000027.1 GCA_026417155.1 Bacteroidales bacterium
ATGTGTGGATTTACGGGATATATAAATTTTCAAAATAAATTTCTTTCGCCATCTGTAATCAAACAAATGACAAATTCTATTCATCATCGTGGTCCCGACGACGAAGGTTATGTGCTCTTTTCATTAGAAAAAAAAGCATATTCTCTCGAAATAAATGAAAACAATTTTTACGAACATGCCGCTGGTTTCCGACGCCTTTCTATAGTTGATCTATCGCCTAATGGTCATCAACCCATGATTTCGCAAAACAATAAAACCATACTTTTGTTCAATGGAGAAATTTATAATGCTTTTCAGTTTAAAGACGATTTGATACGTAAGGGCTGTATTTTTAAAAGCAAAACCGACACCGAAATTATCCTTCATTTGTATGAGATTTACGGCATTCATGGATTGCTTCAAAGAATTGAAGGCATGTTTGCCATTGTAATTATCGATTTGGAACAACAAAAAGTTTTTCTCATACGCGACCATTTTGGAATTAAACCATTATATTACTTTTACAATAATGAAATTTTACTGTTTTCTTCAGAAATAAAGTCTTTTTACTATCATCCGTCATTTAAAGCTGAGCTTAACGAAGAATTTCTAAGCGAATATTTCTATTTTAAATATGTTTCTCATCCCGATACCCTGCTTAAAAATGTATATCAAGTTCCTCCCGCTTCCTTTATCGAATTATCCAATAATCAATTAAATACCATCCGCTATTGGCATTTTCCTGTCAACGAAACATTGGCATTGACCTATACTCAAGCCCTAGAAATTATCGACGATTATTTAAAAAAAAGTGTAAAATCTCAGCTACTTGGTGACGTTAAAATAGGGTGTCAGCTTTCGGGAGGCATAGATTCTTCGTTAATCACAAACTATGCACGCGAATATTTCGAAGCCAATTTAGATACCTTTTCCATTATTTTTGATAATCCTCATTTTTCAGAACTGCCATGGATAAATCAAGTAAACAACAAAACCAAATCCACTGCACACATTTTCATCATGAATGCAGCATATTTTTTTAATAATTTATACCATGCAACATGGCACATGGACCAACCTTTACACTTACCCAATTCTATTGCAATAAAACTTTTAAGCCAGGAATCGCAACCTCACGTTACCGTATTATTGAGCGGAGAAGGCGCCGATGAATTATTTGGAGGGTACTCTAGGTTTTACGATATTGCCTATCGGAGTAAACACTATTCATTACTATATTTTTTTCAAAAAATTACAAAATCAGAAAAACTACAAAACAAATATCACATTCATCTTTCTATTGACGATACTATCGTTAATGCAAGTGCTACCATGCCAATTACATTATTAAATTGTTTACTTAATGATAATAATATTGATACTATTCTAAATAAAAGGAAATCATTATTGCCCAATAGCAATAGAGTCATCAATAACATGAGTATTTACGAAATGCAAACTTATATGACCGATTTGCTTATCCGACAAGATAAAATGACAATGGCACATTCGATAGAAAATAGAGTCCCCTTTCTCGATAAAACTTTAGTTGAGTTTGTATTAAAATTGCCCGATGATTTTAAAATACACTTCCCATCTCATCTTTTTTCTTTTAACAAGCATCATTTATCAACCAAAAAAATATTGAAGGATTTAGCCATAAAAAAATTCAACAAACAATTTGTATACCGCAGCAAAAGTGGTTTTGCGTTACCTCTTTCCGAATTTTTTAATCATTCAGGCATGCAACAGCTCATACAGGAAAAAATCTACAAACTATCTTCTCGCAATATATTAAATTCAAAAAGCATTCAAAACATTCACAAAGAGTATTTACACAATAATATATCAAATCTTAAAATCATTTGGCAATTGCTTAGTTTTGAAATTTGGTACGAAATATTTATTGAACAATCATGGCAACCATAATCATAGGTGGCGATATTTGCCCAACCAAAAATGATAGTTCGCATTTTACGGCCGGTAATGTTGATTTGTTGTTTAACGATCTTTTACCCGAACTTAAATGTGCAGATTCCGTCATCGCTAATTTAGAAACACCGTTAATTGAAAAACTAACACCCATAAAAAAAAGCGGAAAAGTTTTCGGTGTTCACTATTCTGCAATTAAAGCAATTAAAAATGCGAATATAAATATATTAAATTTAGGCAATAACCATATCTTTGATCATGGCCACATCGGATTGGAACAAACTTTTTCCACTCTTACACATCATCAGATAAAGTATTTAGGTGCAGGCAATAACTTACATGAAGCAGCTCAACCTTTAACAATAACCATAGATAACACAATTATAAGTTTTCTCTCATATACTGAAAACGAATTTTCTATAGCTACGCACACAACAGGTGGCGCCAACCCCATTTCGCTAATTGATTTTACCAAAAAAATAAGTAAATTACGATTAGAAAGCCACTTTGTAATATTACTCTACCATGGCGGAAAAGAATATTATCCTTATCCCACACCTCAGCAAAAAGAACTGTGCGAGTTTTTTATCGACATGGGTGTAGATATTGTAGTTTGCCAGCACTCCCATGTAATCGGAGCTATACAAAATTACAACCACGGAATTATTTTTTACGGTCAAGGGAACTTTCTTTTCGACCCAACACCACACCCAAACCAATATTTATATTCTGGTTTTCTAATAAAACTTACACTTCAAAAAGAAACTCCCATTAAAACAGAGCTCCTGCCTTTTTTTCACCGAAGTCTTTTTCATAAAAGTTTAATAGGAATACAAAAAATGAACGACGATGAATGTAAAAATTTCAACGAAATGATTCAAACATACTCTTCACAATTAACTTCTGTTAATATAAACAAACATTGGGTAAATCTCTGCGAAGAAAAAGCTCCGCTATATCTTTCTGTATTACAAGGGCATGGAAAAATACGACGAAAAATTATCACCACATTAGGTTTACACAAGATTCTTTACTCAAAAAAAGCATTACGTACTATTAAAAATTACATATCGTGCGAAACACATAGAGAAATAATTCTTACAATCTTAAAAAACCGATTATGATCATAAAAAAAATTATATATTTTTGTTTTGGTTTATTTAACTATCGTGGGAAGAAACATGCTAAAAAATGGGAGCACTTAAATTCACCATTTGAAAAAAATTTTAAAAGTTCATCGCTCAAAATCGGAATAGTTAAAGAACCTTGGAACATGCACTATCATTATATATTAGCATGCAATGAACTTAACATTTCATATAGGTTAATTGATATTTTTTCGGAAAATTGGCTTTCATCCTTTTTCGACGACAGCATTCAGTATTTTATTTTCAGACCTTCGGTACAATATAGCGTATGGAAAGACATGTATGATAACCGTATTCGGATTCTTGCTGAATTTATTCCTCAAAAGCTTTTTCCTAATCCTCACCTCCTTTGGTTGTGGGAAAGTAAGTTGAGGCAATATGAGTGGTTAAAGGCTCATCAATATCCTCATGCAGAAACAAATATTTTTTATAAAAAAAGAGATGCTCTTACATTTGCGAAAATATGCTCATTGCCAATCGTTTATAAAGCCAATATGGCATCGGGAGCTTCGGGTGTAAAAATTATTAAATCAAGATTTTCTCTTTTTCTGAGAATATATCGCAGTTTTCATTTGGGCAATCGCACTTATCGAAAACATAAATTAGATAAAGAACACGGTTACATAATCCTTCAACAATACTTATCGTCCATTACAGAATGGAGAATTTTTCGTATGGGAAAATATTACTTTGGCTTTCAAAAAATAAAAAAGGGAACATTTCATAGCGGGTCGCATGAATTTTCGTATGGAATGCCACCTATACAATTATTAAATTTTACAAAAGAATTAACCGACAAACACAACTTTAAACATGTTAGTATTGATTATTTTATAGATGAAAAACATCGTTTTTATATTAACGAAATACAAGTTTATTTCGGTCAGTATCAGGATCGAGAATTATTGCGAATAGATAATAAAAGTGGGCGACTGTTTTACGACGAAAACTTAAAAAATTGGGTATTCGAAGAAGGTAGCTTCTGTAAAAACAATATGGCAAATATACGCTTGCTGACATTAATTGACGAACATGTCGGGCATTAAACTGATCAAATACTTATTCATTACATCCATTATAACCGATTGGATCTCTGAAATTTATATTTCTGATTTATTTTTAAACTTTTCAAGAGGGATCCGAATTTTATTACTGTTAGTTTTTCTTTTTTCTTTTCTTTATCACTTTAGAATAATAAAGAAATATTATTTAACTTATTATTTTTTAATTGCTACAGTTATTTTTAGCCTATATATTCAAACCGACCCTAATCCGCAAGAAGGATTTTGGAACCTTTCAAAAACATTGTTTTGGTTTTTTGGTAGTACATATATTTTTTCATTATTTTATAGGCAAAAGATAAATTATTCGTTTTTATTTCATTGGATTAAAATCATTATATTCATTAGTACAATATTTACTTTTTATTACTTATTTTTAGGACGTTTAGAAGAAGAATATAATGCAAATGCCTATTTAATGGTATTTATTTTTCCGCTGTTTACTGCTAAATTAGATAATTTTGAAAAGCACAAATTTTTACTGGCATTATTGCTAATTAGTATAATAGTTACATTAAAAAGAGGAGCTTTACTTTCCATTTCTATATCATTTTTTATTGCTTTTATAGCATATTTAACACAGCGAAAAAGTCAAAATATTTTACGACGAATAATTATTTTGTTTCTGTCTATCATTTTCATTAACGCTTCATATTACATAATGATTACATATTTTGCCGATCGAATTAGCGACCGTTTTTCGGAAGAACAACTCGATATCGAAGAGGACAAAGCTGGGTCGGGACGAGCAGGATTGTACAGAAGCCTTTACAATGATTGGGTCTCCTCGAGCGGATATACATTTTTATTGGGTCATGGAAATCAAGCCGATTCGTATAGAATTATTGGTCGTAGAACACACGCACATAGTGACTTTTTTGGGTGGATATATAATTTTGGATTAGTAGGTCTATTGTTATTTATCATACAATATTTGTTTTTAATCATACATTTTATTGCAAACTATAAATATTTATATGGTTATCGTTATTTATTTTGGGTTTTTATTACAATTGTCATAATTGTTAACTTTTTTTCTGGTTTTTATCGCGACACATGGGGGTTCTATTTGTTTTTAGCTCCCGTTCTTATAGATATCATTGCCAAACAAAGAAAATATGAAAATAAATTGGCATACAATTAATGTTCTTGTAACTTCCAATCCATTAAACCACGAAGGCGGAGTTGTAAATTATTATAATATTTTATTTAAGAAAAACTGCTTGCCACATATAAAATTTATTCACAGTTCCATTGGTTCTTCTCAACATTTTTTTTACTTTCCGTTAATCAAACGTATTCTATATATTATCCAATATTTTATTTCTGTCATTGTTTTTATATACAAACTTATATTCTACAAGATACATATTGTTCAGCTCAATCCTTCATTAATTCCTGTTCCAATATTTCGTGATTTCCCATTAATTATTATTTCAAAAATTTTTCATAAAAAATGTATTGTTTTTTTCAGAGGATGGAAAGAAAACACTTACAATCTTATTAAAAACAAAAAATTATTAAAATTTCTCTTTGTCAGAATGTTGAATTTTTCAGACAAAATATTTGTTCTTTCTTATTCTTTCAAAGCCGAATTAGTAGATCTGGGTATTAATAAAAATAAAATTTTTAGAACCACAACAGTAATCGATGAAGATAAAATAATACCAGTAGACCCATTAAAAAATTTCAATAAGGAGATTACTTTTTTGTACTTAGGCAGAATTTCAAAACTTAAAGGTATTGACGAGCTCACCGATGCCATAAACATTTTGTTTGAACTTAACCCCGAACTCTTTTCTTTTGTCAAATTTATTTTTATTGGTCACGAAGATAAAAAAGGATATACAGATACATTGCAATCTAAATTACAACCATTAATTCAAAAACAATGTGTTGAATTTCTTGGACGCATCGAAAACCATGATAAATACTTATATCTACACAATTCTGATATATATATCTTTCCATCTTGGTCAGAAGGGTGCCCCAATAGCGTATTAGAAGCATTAGCGTCGGGGTTGTTTGTTATTTCGACTGATGTTGGAGCATTAAAAGATATTATTATTGAAAATGAAAATGGGATTTTTGTTGAAAAAAAGAATGCTTCAGACCTAGTAAACAAAATACATTACGCAATAAACAACATTGATATCATTCGTAATAAAAAAATTCAAATTCAACAAAAAGCTTTAAGAGAATTTTCTTCAAGACAAATTCTTCTTTTTCTTGAACAACAATACAAAAGTTTGTTATGATTGTTATTATTAGTCCAACCGAATCAGTTCTAACAAAACGTGGACAACGACATCCCAATTTTGCCAAATATCTGGTTAATCAAGGAGAAAATATTTTATACGTAACAACAGATTTTTATCATGCCGAAAAAAGGATTTTTCAAAAAAAGGAAATAGAACATGCCTTAAAAGCGACTCCTTATCCTATCAAATTTTTACATATTGGTTCTTATAAAAAAAATATTTCATTTAAGCGTTTTCTCTGGTGTATCATTTTATCAATCAAAGCTTTTTCTTTTTTAATAAAAAGAATTAAAAAAGATGATGTATTAATGGTTCCTTCCAGACCCACTGAACTACTAACCCTTGCCAGAATATTAAAGTTTCTAAAGCAGTGTAAAGTAGTTGTAGATGTTGAAGACGTATGGCCCGATGCATTTCTAATTAAAAACAAGTTACTGAAATCATTATTTTTCCTTTATTGCAATATTCATAACAAATATGGGATGAAAGCATGCGATTTAGCGTTCTATGTCTCTCCAAACTTTATTGAATGGATCAACAGATATCATCCAAATACCAAAAAAATTTTTACACCCATAGGAATTGAAGAAAACTACATTGTTAAAAAAATTGAAACATATATTGAAACACCCAAAAAAATAAAACTTCTTTATATTGGCTCTTTGCAATTTCAAATAGATTTGTTACCTTTATGCAAAGCCATGCTTATGAATAAAAATCGCTACCAACTTACCCTTATTGGCGAAAACGGAAAAGGTCAGCGATTTCAAGAAGTTATGAATTTTTTACAAGATAACGACATCGATTTTATTAACAAAGGTATACTTTCGAGAGACGAAGTGTTTAAAGAATTACAAAATGCTCATATAACCGTAGTGCCCATGATTTCAGGCGGATTGCCTAAAAAATTTTTTGATTCCATAGGCTCTGCTAAGCCTTTGTTGATTATTGGTGAAGGAGGCGCTGCTTCAGAAGTTAAATCTTTTAATTTGGGTTGGGTAGTCGACAATAACCCTAACCACATTTTTCAAACTCTCGAAACTATCGATGCCCATAGTCTTAACGAAAAATCACAACAAATTTTTTCACATTTGCAGCGATATAAAGAAATTACCTCCATGAAAACTATGTATAACGAAATAAAAACACTTTACTCAAATTATGGTTAAAATTTACTTTTCCATATTATTGATATTTCTTATCTCAACAATTCATGCCCAATTATCGCTTCAATGGGTTTTTAGTGCCGGAAGCAACAGCTCCGAAAGCCCAGTTAAAATTGCTGTGGACTCTTTTGAAAACATATACGTACTAGGCGATTTTTCCAATGAATTTTTGCAAGATATTTATGGAAATACATTAAATTTATCGTCTAACGGTTCAAGCGATATCTTCCTACTGAAATATAATAAAGATATGCAATTAATATGGGCTATTTCTTTTGGTGGGAATGGAATAGATCGTTCAAAAGATTTTAAAATTGTAGATAATTATTTAGTAATTACTGGCTTTTTTAGTAATTCTGTCGATTTTGATGCCAGCAGCAACTCATACACATTAACATCCAATGGCAATTACGACATTTTTTTACTCAAATATTCATTAAATGGCAATTTTGTTTGGGTAAAGCAAATCGGAGGCATAGGTCCCGATATTGGGCGTTCTATTGCCATTCTTAGCAACCACGATATATTGCTTACGGGTGAAATTAATGCTACTGTCGATTTTGATCCATCCGATAACGTATTTAATTTATCAACTAATGGTATATCTGGAATAACCGATGTGTTTATCGCAAAATATAATTCTAACGGACAATTTATTTGGGCAATAAAAACCACCGGAAACAGTTATACTTATTCTTACTCTATTACAACCGATTACCAAAATAATATTTATATTATTGGCACATACTTTAAAACTGTCGATTTCGATCCTGGTACAGGTACATATAACTTAACTGCTGTCGGTACAAGCTGCGATGTATATATCGCAAAATATTCACCCACAGGCAATTTAATTTGGGTTAAATCCATCGGAGGTACAAAAAATGATTTTATCAATGAAATTGCTTTAGATAATAATTCACTTTATGCTATTGGACATTTTCAGGATATCGTTGATTTTGACCCATCTCCTTCAGTATTATACAAAACTTCTCAAGGACAACACGATATTTTTTTAGTAAAGTTCGATTTAAACGGCAACTTCATTTGGGTAAATACGTTTGGTTCTACCGGATCAGATTTAGGCACATCGTGCATGGTCGATTCTTCAAATAATATTTACATTTTAGGAGCATTTCAGGGAACAGTTGACTTCGACCCAGGCACTGGCACCTCAATTCTCTCGGCTATGGGAAGCTACGACACATATTTATGTCAATACACTTCAAGCGGGCAGTTTCTAAATGCAAAAAAATTACAAAGCTTAAACGACGATCGTTCTGTTTCCATAACATTTTTTCAAAACAATTTATATTTATTAGGATCTTATACAGGTACACTAAATTTTGAAGTTAATCCTTTTTCTTACACATCTAGTGGACAACAAGATTTATACATTGCAAAATATAAAATTTGTTATGCTCAACTTTATCATTACTTTGTTACTATCAATCAATATCAAACATACAATTTCAATAATCAAATTCTTACAACAGCTGGAACATATTACGACACATTGCCCGATAAATATGGATGCGACAGTACAATTGTATTGCATTTAACCATAAATAATTCGCCTTTACCTGTAAATCTCATATCATTTAATGTAATATGTACATCTACAGGAGCAAAAATTACATGGACTACAGCCTCAGAAACAAATAACGACTATTTCACTGTAGAAAAATCGACTGACTTATTGAATTGGAAAATTATTTCAACATTAAAACCGCTTTTTGCCAATAGTAATGTAATTAACCATTATTCTATTTTTGACAACGAACTTATACCTGATATTCCTACTTATTATCGCTTAAAACAAACCGATTTGGATGGAAATTTTCAATATTTTGATGTCCGATCCATTTTATGTAACACCATTAATAACGAATTAAATATCATAGGTATTAATATAAGTGAAAACAACATTAATTTACTAATTCAAACAAATGGCTTTAGTAGTACAACTATTTCATTATACAACGTATACGGACAACTTATAAAACAACAAATAATTAAACCAACAAAGGGGATCAATCAGATTTCTTTTCAACAGCTTTCTATCAAATCAGGGGTATACTTAATTGATGTTGTTCAAAACGGTGAAAAAAAATCCAAAAAAATATATTATTTTGAATGAAACAGCTAACACAGCTTTTGAAAAACGGAAAAATGGAAATTATTGATGTGCCTACACCCGTTGCCGAAGAGGGAAAAATTTTAGTTAAAAATTATTTTTCAGTTATTTCTGCAGGAACAGAAAGTAAAACTGTATCCGATGCTCGATTGGGATATTTAGCAAAAGCCCGAAGCCGAAAAAAAGAATTTATGGCTGTTATTGATTTAGCTAAAACTCAAGGATTATGGAATACCTATAAAATTGTAATGAACAAATTAGAAGCACCTTCAACATTAGGATACAGTTCTGCAGGCAAAGTCGTTGCTATAGGAAAAAATGTTGTTGGATTTGAGGTTGGCGACTATGTCGCTTGTGCAGGTTTAGAAGCTTCACACAGCGAATATGTTGCTATTCCTTCAATGTTGGCAGTAAAAGTTAAAAGGAACGATTTATTGCACGAACATGCTTTTGTGGCTTTGGGAGCTATAGCCTTACATGGTGTTCGACGTGCCGATGTCCAAATCGGTGAACATGTTCTCGTAATAGGTCTTGGAACTATTGGCTTAATTACTATTCAGCTTTTACAATCCATTGGTTGTAAAGCTTATGGTATAGATATCGACGACTGGGCTGTTGAAAAAGCTATGCAAAATGGAGCATATTTAGCTCTTAACAGAAATCACCCGGGAATTGAAAATCTTTTCATCGAACAAACTCAAGGACATGGTTTCGATGCTGTTATAATAACAGCAGGAACTCATTCGCTTGACCCTATAAACTTTGCAGGAAAAATCTGCCGGAAAAAAGGTAAAGTTGTAATCGTAGGAGCAGTACCTACCGGTTACGACAGAGAACAATACTACCGCAAAGAAATAGATGTCCTAATGTCTACTTCATACGGACCAGGACGCTATGATAAACATTATGAAGAAAAAGGTATTGATTACCCCATTGGTTATGTCAGATGGACTGAAAAACGTAATATGCAAGCATTTACAGAATTGATTGATTCGCGTACACTAAACATGTCAAAAATTATTACTCATACTTTTTTATTAGAAAATGCCAAAGAAGCATACGAAATGATATTAAATAAAACAGATAAATTTGCCGGAATTGTTATAAAATACCAAGAACACACACAAATAGCTCATACTATCACTCTTTCATCTTCAACGACAACAAAGGAAACATCGGTAAATGTAGGATTTATAGGAGCGGGTTCGTTTGCGCAAAATACATTGTTACCGTACGTCAAAAAAACAGCTAACTTAATTGGTGTTGCCACTAATCATGGAAATACAGCATATTATGTTGGTAAAAAATTTGGATTTAAGTTTGCTACAACCGATATCAACGAGATTCTTAATAACCATGAAATTAACTGCATATTTATTGCCACTCGTCATAATTCACATGCTGAGTTAGTTATTAAATCATTACAAGCCAACAAACATGTATTTGTTGAAAAACCACTATGTTTAACAATAGATGAATTAAATAACATTAAAAAAGTTTATCAAAACTACACCGATAAAATATTAATGGTAGGCTTCAATCGTCGTTTCTCTCCTTTTGTAAGAAAAATCGTAGAACAGTTAAGCCCATTGCAAAAAAAAGCTATTCTTATTCGAGTCAATGCAGGATACATTCCTACCGATCATTGGATACAGGATCCTAATATTGGAGGCGGAAGAATTATTGGTGAAACTTGTCACTTCATTGATACCGCAATGGTTTTAGCTCAAAGTTTTATTCAAAGAGTGTATGCTACTGCCATACCCTCTGCACAGAACATTATGGATACTGTTAACATTACTCTTGAATTTATTAACGGAAGTGTTGCAAACATACAATACCTTGCTAACGGTAATAAACGAATACCAAAAGAATATATTGAAGTTTATGCCGATGGCAACAGTTATATTATCAACGACTTTAAAAAATTAACCATTGCTACTAATTCATTGAAAAACATTAAACTTTCAGGTCAAGATAAAGGTCATAAACAAGAGATTGAAACTTTTATTCACGGAATAATAAATGGTAATCATCCTTTGCCCTTTGATTATATTGAAAATGTGATGATGGCGACTTTTGCTGTAATAGATTCAATAAAAACAAAAACACCCATGTTAATAAAATAATTTTTCGCATACTCTCAATTTATGATTTCTTCCTCATTTAAGAAACTTAAACAATATTGCGAAGCACAAAACTTTACAGGATGGGATCCATACGATGGATTAAATAGCAAGTTATTTAAAATAATGCAACTATTGCATTCAAAATGGTTGCGTTTGGCTATAATTCAGGTCAATAAACGAAGTCCCGTCAACTTTCGTCGATTGTTTATTATTCCTAAAGAAGAAAATCCCAAAGGATTGGCATTATTTTTATCGGGTTACTGTAATTTGTACCATAATGAAGAAAATGATGTATATCTAAAAAAAATAGATTATTTAGCCCGTAGAATATTAGTTCTTCAATCAAAAGGCTATGCTGGAGCGTGCTGGGGTTATAATTTCGACTGGCAATCAAGAGCCTTCTATCTTCCACGATATACACCAACTGTAGTAGCAACTTCTTTTGTTGCTTACGCATTAATGGATGCTTACGAAATAACAAAGCGAAACGAATATCTTGAAACAGCATTATCCAGTAAAAACTTTATTCTGCATAATTTAAATAGGACCCATCAAAAAGATAATTTATTTTTCTCTTATTCACCATTAGACAATTCTGTAGTATACAATGCTTCACTTTTGGGATGCCGTTTACTAGCACGAATATATTCTTATACAAATGAAAAAGAACTTAGAAATATCGCACAAAAAGTTGTTTCTTCTTGTATCAATAAACAAAATAATGATGGTTCCTGGTATTACGGCGAAATGAAAATTCAACGATGGATTGATAGTTTTCATACCGGATATAATTTAGAGAGTATTTATGAATACATGAAATATTGCAATGATTATACATTTAAAACTAGTTTTGATAAAGGATTAGAATTCTATAAACAAAATTTTATTACCGAAGAAGGAATACCGAAATATTATCATAATAACATATACCCCATCGATCCCCATTCTTTGGCACAATATATTCGCACCATGACAGTTTGTAACGAACTAAATGATGAAAAAGACAAAATAATACGTTCGCTTTTTTGGCTAATCGCCCACATGCAATCTAATAAAGGTTTTTTTTATTATCAGAAAAAAAAATATTATACCATAAAGATCCCTTACATGAGATGGACACAAGCCTGGATGTTTTATGCCATGTCTCATTTAATTAAAGCACAAATAGATGCAAGCTATTAAAATTGGTCGATTATACGTTTATCCATTTAAGAGCAAGCAAGAATTAATTGCATTCATTACTAATCAAAAAAAAATTCTCATTGCTGTAAATGCTGAAAAATTACTAAGAAAAGAACGGGAACTAATTGAGATTATCAATTCAAATATTGGTTATGCCGATGGTATAGGTACTGTTTGGGCTTTAAAACAAAAAGGAATTAAATTTGCTACAAAAATTCCAGGAGTTGAATTATGGTACAGTATTGTGAAGGAGTTTTATATTTCTAAAAGCTTTTATCTTATTGGGGCCACAAATGATGTAATTCAACTTACAGTAGAAAAACTACATCAAGAATTTAAAGGAATTCAAATTGTTGGGTATCATTCGGGTTACTTTAACGAATCAGAAAAATTAACTATCATTAATGACCTGAAAATAAAAATGCCCGATATTGTTTTTATCGCAATGGGATCGCCAAAACAGGAATATATAATGAACGAATTTTTTCAGTCATATCCGGCTTTATATATGGGCTTAGGCGGAAGTTTTGATGTATATACCAATAAAGTTAAAAGAGCACCCCGTTTTTTTGTTGTTATAGGAGCCGAATGGTTGTTTAGATTGATTACACAACCAAAAAGAATTAAACGACAAATACGTCTAGTAAAATTTATTTATCTTCTTATATTCAGAAAACTATAATTATGAAATTATTATCCATTGTTGGAGCACGACCCAATTTTATGAAAATTGCTCCATTTATAAACGCTATAAACAACTTTAATAAAAATAATGATAATTTCTTTTCTCATACATTAGTACATACTGGTCAGCATTACGATATTCGCATGTCGAAAACCTTCTTCGACGATTTACAAATCCCTGAACCTGATATTAACTTAGAAATAGGCTCGGGAACTCATGCCGAACAAGTCGGAAAAACAATGATTGAGTTAGAAAAAGTTATAAAACAATTAAATCCCGATATTATTGTAGTTGTTGGTGATGTAAATGCCATTCTTGCAGGTGCAATTACAGCTAAAAAAGAACATAAATTGCTTGCTCACATCGAAGCAGGATTACGTTCGTTCGATATGACTATGCCTGAAGAAATTAATCGTATTGTTGCAGACAGACTTTCAGATTATCTTTTTACACCAGATATTATTGCAAATCAAAACCTTAAAAACGAGGGTGTCGCAGACGAAAAAATATTCTTAGTAGGAAACATCATGATTGACACGCTTCTTAAAGAAAAGAATAAAGCCGAAACACTAAATATCGAAAAAATTGTACATGATAATTTAATCCATGATTTTGGCAGGAAATCTATTTATATTGAACATCGCAATTATTTATTAATGACACTTCACAGACCATCAAATGTTGACCATCCTGAAACTCTTAAACATATTATTTCGTTTATCGTTGATGAATTATGTAATTATACAACAGTGTTATTTCCTATTCACCCACGAACTATGAACAATATTATTCAGTTTGGTTTAGACCACAGTGTTTCAAAGCAAGATCGCTTTATTTTATTACATCCTTTACGATATCACGAAATGCTTAGATTAAATATGAGTGCCAAAGCTGTGTTAACAGATAGTGGTGGTTTGCAAGAAGAATGTACCGTATTAGGTACCCCCTGCTTTACCATGCGAAATAATACCGAACGGCCAATTACACTTAAAAAAAACGGAGGATTGTCTATACTAGTCGGAAATAATTTACAATATATTTTAAGCGAATTTATTGCTCTTCACGAACATAATTTCTCCGCTGTTTTCCCTCCATTTTGGGACGGTAAAACTTCTGAACGTATCGTAAGTATACTATCAACAATAAAATAGTACATTCGCTTAAGTTATCAATAAGTTTAGATTATTGTTTAATAATAAAGCATCTTTCGAAATAATTATTATTTCGTACACTGAGAATATAAACACCTGCTGCTAATTCTGATAATGGTAACAATAAGCTTTCACCTTGATTATAACGAATGCATTCTTTATATACCGATATTCCTTGCATGCTTGTCAACTCAATTATTACTTCTTTTTCTAAAAGTATTTTATCTAGCTCAACGAAAACATAAGAGCTTGTGGGATTAGGGAATACACGCAATCTTTCGCTTTGTAATTCGTTATTTTCGACCTGTATCACAATACTCCCCGGATTTAAAATAAATTCAATATATTGCTGTTGATTTAGATCAACAGTAAAAGTTTGTGCTGCGACTCCAAATTTTTCGGGTCGCAGTTTTATTATTTGTCGAGGAATATTTTTAAAAACAAACTCTCCGTAATGATTGGTTAAAGCAAATCGTTGCACCTTGCTTTGTCCATCTGCTAAAAGAATTACCTGATTAGGAGCAAGATTTAGATGTTCCTGAGGGGGCAATGTATTGCTAAACCAATTATTAAGATATACATTATATTCAAAATACGTTGAATCGGAAATATACATCTTGCCATACAACGAATCAGACCCAATAAATAATTCAGAACTCATCAGTAAATGAATATTCTTGCCCATATGCATTCCTGTTACGGTAATAGGTATTGCATCTTGCCAGAGTAGTTTATTACCATAATAAGTAGGAAAATAATTTGGATAAAACAATGTATTTACATTAAAATATGGAATTGCATATAACCAATATTGCGATGGTGCTAAATTGCTAAATGAATAAAAACCTTGACATACTTTAGTGTAAGAAATAGCCCTATATGTACTTCCTACTCTTTTAAATAAAATAACGATTCCTTCGGGCAGCAATGCATTGCCTGCATATACACTACCCGATATGCCATAATTTTGAGATGGTTCTAAAAGTGGGTTTTCTACCTCAATAGTATCGCAATAAGTAGCTGTACAATTGTTTTCAAACACAACCGTTAAGCATGTAACATATTCGCCTTCGTGCAAAAAAACATGCTCAGGATTGGCTAATTGCGATGTGTACCCATCGCCAAAGTCCCATAAGTACGAAACAATTCTATCGCCTCCACTTACAACTTTATGCGAAAAATAAGATAACTGATTATCTAAAATATTGTAAGAAAAAATAATTTCACAATTGTTTTTATCGTCATCCTGAGGCAAAACAACTTGACACGATAATAAAAGGAATAATATTGCTAAGCATTTTTTCATGGTAACGAGTATTTTATTCCTAAATAAAATATCCATGCATTACATTTTAATTGCCCAGGATATGCAGAACTTATCATATTTGTTAAAGTTCGTTTATATGCAGGCATAAACGAAACAGACCACTGTTCTTTAATAAAGTATTGCATTTCAGCCGCAAAAAGCGTATTTATTTGCCATGCTCTAAAATATTCTTTATGTATTGGAATTGCTCCATAATCGTGCTGATATGAGGGTAATTTGCCTATCGAAACCATTGAATAAGCCAACGAAATACCTGCTTTCCATGTTAATGAGAACCTATCTAAGCGATGAGTATAACCTATCATCAATGGCAATTCTATAGTTCTGTACGAAAAATAATGCATTGCTTTATTATCTATCCGTTTTCCCTTTATTTCGGTCTGATAAACAGTATCAAATACCGGAACAAGTGTAGAATCAATATAATTTATCCATACAGTATCACCGGTCAATAATAACGTATCGAGGTTTATTATTTGAATATTAGAATATTGGTAATAACTGTTGTCTAGAATATTTATATTGTGTATGGTATCATAAATGAAATGAGCATCATTAAAGGTAAAATTCTGACGAATGGAACTTATCAACAATCCGGTTTCATAATTCCAATGATCGATAGTTCTATTCAACCAAACTCCTACCGAATACGATAAAGTATTTTGCAATTTCAAGTACTTATCTATCTTGTCTTCACTTTGTTTTTGAATTATCAAAGAATGTTTATATAATGCAGGAGCAAATGAAATACCTATAGACCATTGGTTTCGTTTATTGTAGTAAGTAAGATATCTTGTTTTAAAATTCTCGTTTATTTCTGTGGAATTAATTAAGCTTATTGACGGTTTATTGATTTTGCTTAAATCACTTTCATTTGCAGAAAAAAATTGATTTTCGTATGGGATAGGTTTCTTTTCAGGTTGATAATTCCGTTTGGTATCATTCAACTTATGTTCATTTTCGGTTATTAAATTATTTAATTGAGCATATAAACTTCGCGTTGTATTTAACGATTGCTTTGCCTCTATATTATGTTTAAAAGAATGTTTGCGAACAGTTGTTTGATGCCAGAAAATAAAAGTTAACGAAGTCAATAGGGCAACCAATGAATAATAAATATTAAAGTGTGTTGGTGAAAAATGTATAAATCTTTTCCACCATAGTTTTAATGCAATAATACGCCAAACTTGCTTACTTGGCTCTACCATGAATTGCTTAAATAGCGATTGCGACTGTTTTTCGAACAATGAATTATTCAATTTATCCCACAGGTTATCGCTTGGGGTGACTTTGAACGATTCGAATTGCTGTTGCCAATATTTTTCGAAATCGTCGTTCATGCTGTAACCTTATTTTTTCGCTCTTGGCGTATTATTGACAATCGGTATTGTATAATTTTTCTTGCTCGCGAATACTGCGATTTTGAGGTAGCAATATCTATGCCTAACATTTCTGCTATTTCTTTGTGCGCATACCCTTCTATGGCATATAAATTAAAAACCATTCGATAACCAGGAGACAGCGATTGAATTACTTTCAACATTTCTTCTAAAGTAAATTCAAGTTCCTCGGTATTTATATCTTCTTCATACTCTTTAATTTCATCTATATCGTAATGGTGATAATGTTTTAAATTTTTTCGGTAATTCGAAATGGCTGTATTTACAATAATTCTACGCATCCATCCTTCAAATGCACCCGAATAATTAAATTGATCTATCCGTTCAAATATTTTTAAAAAAGCATCTTGTAAAATATCTTCAGCTTCCTGACGATCTTTGGCATATCGCATGCAAATACCTAAAAATTTTGATGAATATCGTTCGTAAAGCATTTTCTGAGCCTTTCGGTTTTGTTTTTTACAGCCTTCTATAATTTCCTTTTCATTATACATGAAGCTGCTGGTAATAGACTCAAATATAAGTCAATTAGTTGCAAGATACCACAAATTTAGTATGAATATTTGACAAAGTCAATGATTCATTGTATATTTACAAAAAAACTTTTTTGCATTACAATGCAATGGAGGCTAATTATAATTATTGTTTTTTCATTTAACTTGTTTGGTTTTTCGCAAAATGCTTTTGTCGAAAACAAAGGACAATGGCACCCTAATGCTTTATTCCGCTTAACAATAAATAATGGAGCCATTTTTCCTGAGAATAATAGCATTACTTATTGCTTTTTCAATACCGATGAAATTAAAATTTCCAGTGCTCACCATCAGAAAAATAAATTACAACCTATTGAAAAAGTTAATTTTCATGCATATCGCATGACATTTCTTGATGCCCTACCAAGCAAACCCATTCCCACTGAACCTTATCGTGATTACGAAAATTTCTTTCTTGGCAACGACCCGAATAAATGGGCAACCAAGGCGCGACGTTTTAAGCGACTTACATGGAAAAATATCTATCAAGGAATTGATTATACATTATATGTTAACAATGAAAATAATATTCAATACGATTTTATTGTCCATCCTGGTGCTGAAGCTGAAAAAATACGATTGAAATATGAAGGTCAGGACTCCATTTATATTGATAACGAAGGATGCGTAGTAATTAAAACTTCGGTAAATAAAGTACAAGAACTTAAACCATACGCATATCAACATATTAACGGCAAGGAAATTAAAGTACCTTGTCGGTTTTTTATTTTTAATCAAAAATACTTAACCTTTCAGTTCCCCGAAGGATATAATACTCAATATCCATTGGTTATAGATCCTGTGCTTGTTTTTTCTACGTATTCTGGTTCTTTATCCGACAACTGGGGCTTTACTGCAACATTTGATGATTTGGGCAATGCTTTTTCGGGAGGGATTGTATTTAATACAGGGTATCCTACTACTTTAGGAGCATTTCAAGTAAATTATGCTGGAGGCGAGCCTTATAGCTCTACATGGTATCAATTCGGTTGCGATATTGGAATTATTAAATACACAGCTAATGGCACACAACGACTTTGGGCAACATATCTGGGCGGTACAATAAGCGAAGAGTTGCCCCACAGCTTGGTGTGTAACCGCAGCAACGATTTAATTATTATGGGCACTACGGGCTCAAGCGATTTCCCTGTTTCTCCCAATGCTTACGATGCTACATTTAATGGCGGAACCAATATTGTTTACGACAATGTAATTCGATTTTCCTGGGGATTAGACATATTTGTTACCCGACTTAGTGCCGATGGTAGTCAATTATTAGGTTCAACTTTTATTGGTGGAACTCAAAACGATGGCTTCAACTTTAGAGATTATTATACAAACTTTTTAATGACAGGTAGTCCCAGTACTTTATACTATAACTATGCCGATGGGGCAAGGGGAGAAGTTATTTGCGATCCTGCCGGAAATATTTATGTGGCAAGTTGTACATTTTCTCCTGATTTTCCTGTCACTCCGGGAGCTTTTCAAACAACATACAGCGGACAACAAGAAGGTGTTTTATTTAAGCTAAACCCCGATTGTTCTCAGCTAATTTGGAGTACTTTTTTCGGTGGGAGCAATGATGATGCCATTTATTCACTCGACTTGGATCAAAACAATGATGTATATTTTGCCGGAGGTACATTATCATCTAATATTCCAACAACAGGAGGAGTTGTGCAACCCATCAACCCCGGTATCGGTAGTGTAAATGGATTTATTGGTCATCTTTCAGCAAACGGAAATACATTAATAAAATCAACATATTGGGGAACATCTGCATATGATCAGGTATATTTTATCAAACTCGATAAAAGCAAAAATATTTATGTAACAGGCCAAACCGAAGCTACAGGTAATGCTTATATCATAAATGCTGCCTATGGAGTACCCAATAGTGGGCAATTTATTACAAAATTTCCTAACAACCTTTCATCTCCTATATGGAGCACAGCATTTGGCACTGGCATTGGACGTCCTAATATTTCGCTTACTGCTTTTTCTGTTGATTTTTGTAATCGTGTATATGTGAGTGGTTGGGGACGCGAATGGGCAGGCAACTGGGCAACCATACAAGGAACAAAAAACATGTTTGTAACAAACAATGCCTTTCAATCACAAACCGATGGTCAAGATTTTTATTTGATGGTACTTGCCGACGATGCCTCGCATATTGAATATGCAACATTTTTTGGCGAATTGAACTATAGCACGTGCGGATATAGCGGGCATGATCATGTTGATGGTGGCACCAGTCGATTCGATAAAAGAGGCAATATATATCAATCGGTATGTGCAAGCTGTGGAGGCTGTAACCAGTTCCCTACCTATCCGAATCCAGGGGCATGGTCGAACAATAATGGCAACGCTGGCAATAATTGCAATAATGCATTATTCAAATTTAGCTTTGCTCTACCATTAACCGTTGCCGATTTTTTTGCACATCCGGTGTGCGTCGGAACACCTATCCAATTTCAGAATAACAGCCAACTTGCTACAGATTATTTTTGGAATTTTGGTGACGGAACAACTTCTACACAAGCCAATCCTACACATACTTATTCTTCGCCTGGCACATACAACGTAACGCTTATTGCTAATAATCCTTCTTCGTGCAATATGGCCGATACTATAGTGCGGCAAGTTGTAGTTGAACAATTAATTATTCAAACTTCCGACACTTCGGTATGTTATGGAAATTCTGTGCAAATTACAGCCAATGTTACAGGCAACATTCAACCAGTTACGTATGTATGGGACACGCATTGCCCTATACAAGATACTTTGAATAATTCACTCAGCAACTCAACATTTTCAGTAAATCCTTCGCAAACACAAACTTATTATGTCCAAGTATCATCGGGTATATGTACTGCAATAGATTCGGTAAAGGTTACGGTACATAGAATAGAATTACAATCAACACCCGATACCATGATTTGTGCGCAATCTCAGATTCAAATTAGTGTTACACCTACACATACTACGGGAACTGTACAATATCAATGGCAACCCTCTGCATATATTGTTAGTGGTGGACAAACCGCAAATCCTATCGTAAACCCTTCACAAAACACTACCTTTTATGTAACCGTTACCGATGCTTTTGGATGCTCGGCTGTTGATTCAATCCGTGTAGAAATTGATCCCTTTAATGCTTCATTTAGCCAAGTGAATCCTGTATTATGTTACAACGAGTGTATAGGATTCATTCAAGTTTCGGTTAATCAACCTGTATTGCCGGTTACTTATATATGGAACAATGGACAACAAACGGCTCAAATTTCTAATCTTTGTGCCGGAACTTATACTGTTACTGTTACTGATGGGCTTGGTTGTTCTAAAGTATTATCAACATCGTTTAGCAATCCCCCTCTACTGGAAGGGAGTATACAAGTATTATCTCCTGCTTCGTGCGATCCTCTTAATCCTAACACTGGTGCTATTCAAGTTACAGCATGGGGCGGAACCCCTTCCTATCATTATCATTGGAACACAAACGATACTTTTCCGAATTTGCAGAATTTATTTGCTGGCACATACACCGTAACAATTACCGACCAAAATGGCTGTGATACCATACTTTCGGCAACTATTTCCGATCCTTCGCCATTACAAATTTTAGCAACTGCGGAACCAACACTTTGCTATGGTTCTTGCGACGGAAGTGCCCAAGTTTACATCACAACACAAGGAACACCTCCTTATACGTATGTGTGGAATACAGGTCAAACTACAACATCTATTCAAAATCTTTGTGCAGGCGGATATGTTGTAACTGTTACCGATGCCGAGTATTGTGTTCGTGTATTCCCTGTAACAGTTCAGCAACCCGATAGTATTCGACCTATATTAACTATCCCCCCTATTAAATGCAATGGTGATACTACATTTATTGCTATTTCGCAAGTACTAGGAGGAACTCCTCCATTTGTTTATCTGTGGAACAACGGAAGCACATCTTCTTCACTTCATGGCATTTCTTCAGGACAATATTGGCTCGAAATAACCGATGCACATGGCTGTAAAGACACCACACACATATCTATTACACAACCCACCATATTAACTGCAACAGCAAATGTGATAAACACTTTGTGTACTTCTTCGTGTAACGGCTCTATTGTACTACAACCAATCGGAGGGACATCGCCTTATTCATACTTATGGAACTCTGGACAACAAAGTGCATCTATTAATTCACTGTGCGAAGGTACTTATCGTGTAACCATTACTGATGCCAATGGATGTACTTACGTTCAAGAACAAGTAGTTGGCAACAATCATTACGTCCCTCCATTAGAAGCACAAGCCAATCCAATTTACATATATAACGGACAAACTTCACAATTATACGCCCAAACTTCAGTCAATGGACAACTTATTTGGTCGCCCACACAAACTTTATCGAACTGGCATATAAAAAATCCCATTGCATCACCAGCTCAAACAACTACCTACTACGTGCAAATAACCGACGCAAATGGCTGCACAAATATCGATTCCATTACTGTTTATGTAATGGACGTCGTTTGTCGCGAACCATATATTTATGTTCCCAATGCATTTACTCCTAATGGAGACGGTAATAACGACATATTGTATGTGCGGGCAGGCATGGCTACCGATTTATATTTTGCCATTTACGACAGATGGGGCGAATTAATCTTTGAAACTACTGATCAACATAAAGGTTGGGACGGCACTTTTAAAGGGAAACCTATGGATCCTGCCGTATTTGTCTATTATTTATCGGTTACTTGCCTCGACAAAATGAAATTCGAAAAAAAAGGAAACATTACGCTTATTCGATGAAAACTCACATAACTATAGTGCTCTGTTTAGTTTCGCTCTCTTTATGGAGTCAAGATATTCATTTTTCGCAATCGCATCTTTCGCCTATAAACCTAAATCCTGCCGAAACAGGCAACTATAATGGCGATTATCGTTTACATTTGAATCATCGTAATCAGTGGCGTTCTATCACAATACCTTATATTACTTTTTCGGCTTCGTTGGAAAATAAGTGGAAAAAAATATCCTTTTTATCTACAGGTTTAATATTTAATACCGATAAAGCTGGCGATGGTCATTTTGGTACGAATCAAATAGGTTTATCGGCATCGTATAAGCTGCCCACCCACGATTCAACTCTTCGCATCGCACTTGGGCTTATTGCTATGTGGAATCAACATTCGGTTGATTACTCAAAATTTTATTTCGACAATCAATACAATGGCTACATGTACGATCCTTCAATTGCCCCCAATGAATTATTTACTCAACCCCGAATGAATTATTTTGACGTGCACTCGGGCATACGAATTCAGAAAATAATTAAACGAATTCCTGTTTCAACAGGAATTGCATTTTACCATATCAACAAACCACGAAAAACATTTTATCGGGAATTAGATGTAAAGCTCGACCGTAAATTTACTGTGTATTTTTTATCTGAATTGCCGCTATCAAAACAAACTATATTATTGCCTCATGTGTACTGGTTTCAGCAAAACATGTTGCGCGAAATATATGCAGGAGGCTATTTATATCGCAAAACTACCGATTATTCATTTAAAGGTTATTATATTGGCGGATGGTTTCGAATAGGCGATGCTGCTATACTTTCGGCTGCTATTGATTACCAGGATTTTCATTTAGCCATAAGCTATGATTTCAATATTTCGCCATTAGTTGCTGCGAGCAATGGAAGAGGTGGACTTGAAATAGCTATTCGATACATTTTTTCGCGACCCCAGCAAACATTAATATTCGATAAACACATTTGTCCAACATTTTTGTAACATGAAAAACCTAATAATACTTATAAGTTTTTTTACTTTTTATACAGCACTAGGGCAATCATCTAAATCATTTGTTAAAGCTGGTAAAAAATCATTCAAACAATCAAAATACGAAGCTGCCGTTTATTACTTTTCTAAAGCTTTAGAAATAGAGCCAAATGTATCGGTTGCTTGGCTAACTGCCGAAGCTGCAAGATATAATAAAGATTACGAAATTGCCGAAAAATGGTATCAATATATTGCCGAAAATGCTATTGATAAATACCCGTTAGCATACTTTTGGTTAGGATTGATGCAAAAACATTTGGCTAAATATCAAAAAGCACAAATTAATTTTCGTCGCTATGTTCAAAAAAATGCTGCCAAAAAAGATTATTACACTCTTAAAGCTCGTCATGAAATTTTATCATGCGAACAAGCATTATTGCTTTCGTTTGAAAAAAAGGACGTTCCAATTTTTACTTTTGATTCTACCATCAATACAATTTTTAGTGAATTTCAAGCCAATATAGATAAAGATTCTTTATTATGGATAACTACCTATAGTCCACTAAAGCACGAAGATAGTATCAATTTTACTTCCAAATTACTCTCATACAAGTTTACCGAAAACCATTGGCAAATGCTATCGTACGATACCATAATAAATTCAACTCAAAAATTAATCTCAAGCTTTTGCTTCAACAAATCTAATGAAATACTTATTTTTAGCGGATGTCAGAAAACAAATTCACAATACAATTGTAAGTTATACAAAAGCCATAAAAACCAAAACAAATGGCAACCTCCTATTGAATTAGCTCCTTCTATCAATGTAGGCTACACGACACATCCGCATTTAATTGAAACAGATACCGCAATGTATTTAATTTTCAGTTCCGACCGCAAAGGTGGTTTTGGCAAATTAGATTTATGGGCAGTAAAAGTTAATTACAACATAGAACCTATCGATTCGATTTTTAATCTTGGAAAAAACATCAATAGTATAGACAACGAATGTTGCCCGTTTTACGATGTTCAAAAAAAAGTATTGTATTATAGCAGCGAATGGTTTATCAATTTAGGTGGATATGATATTTTTTCGTCCAATGGTTGGATTACTCATTTATATCCTTCTCAAAATTTAGGTTTCCCTTTCAATACAAATCACGACGAAGTTTTCTTTCAAATTTCGCCACACCGTACTAGAGCATTGTTTGCTTCAAATAGAGGCACGCATCAATTAAATTCGTACGAGAAATGTTGCAATAATATTTACTATTTAGAATTTGAAAAACCACAACCCGATACTATAAAGAAGAAAGAAGAAATTGTTGAAATTAAACGAAAAACGGAAGACCTGATACCTGTAACGCTTTATTTTCACAATGATGAACCCAATCCACGAACTTGGGACACTACAACACAATATACCTATACACAATTATACGAACGATACATACAAATGCGCGAAGAATATATTAATGTTTATAGTGCTTCATTAAAAGGCGAACAAAAACAACTTGCCGAGTCAAAAATTGATGCATTTTTCACCGACGAGGTTGAAAAAAATTACATCAAGCTTATTCAGTTTTTTAACTATTTAAAACAATTACTTGCCGAAGGTTCTACTGTTTCAATAACTATTAAAGGATATGCAAGTCCACTAAATAATCATGCTTACAATTTAAATTTATCGAAACGTAGAGTACAAAGCCTCGTCAATTTATTGTATTCTTACGAAGACGGTGTCTTTACGCCTTACATTGAAAACAAAGCAACCAATGGAGGACGATTAATAATTATTCGCGAAGCATTTGGGGAAAACATGGTAAAAGAAGGTGTAAGCGACGATTTACGCGATGTTCGCAATTCGGTTTATAGTCCCGAAGCTTCGCGCGAAAGAAAAATTGCTGTAATTGCCGTTAAATTTGAGAATCAAGGAAAGTAAACATATACACTCCCGCACCGTTCTTTAATACTACCATCCAGCGTACGATAATTTAATAAATATACATACATTCCCGATGGAACTACTTTTCCGCCTTGCGTACCGTCCCAGCCTTTAAGGGGATCGGTAGTTTCGAACACTACACTACCCCACCTATCAAATATTTTAAATAAATAACCCTCCTTTTCAACAAATGCTATACTTGGTTTAAACGTATTATTAATATCGTCGCCATTGGGAGTAAAAGTGTTGGGAATGAATACTCTTGGCGCCTGAAAAGCACAAGACGTATTCGATCTGCTTCGTCCTTTCATGCCAAACGTATTCCCATTTTTTTCTGTTTGAACAACATAATAACAAAACTTATTAGTAATTGATGGATTTTGCAATACGGCTTGCGTTAAATTATCGTGTCGCAGAGTATCGTATGCAATAGCAGAGGAATATATTAGCTCATGTGTAGGAGCATCTTCTCGTATTCTATATAAGTAAACGCTATCTATGGGTTGCTGCCATGTTTGATATCGATTCCATTGCACAATATTTTGGACTTCGTCGGTTGCTGTTGCTTGCAATACCACATTCGAAGCAATATTTGAAGAAAGTCGAACCTGATTGCATTGATCTAAGGCAACTAAGCGATAATAGTATCTTTTTTCGACATTTGCTGAAGCATCGGTATAAGTATATCTACTACTGCCACATTCCGCAAAAAAATCTATTGGTTGAAAATTTTGTCCATCAGCAGATCGCTGCAATTGGTAACGACAAATGGTTGCATTAGCATCCAATGTAAAGGAAATTTGAATTTTATTATTTAAAACAGTAGCATTATCGGCATAAATAAAAGTCGGTAAATTGGGGAAGTCAGTAAAAAAACATGTTTTATTGGAAGTTGATGTTTTATTATTATTGCTAATGGCTCGTATCTGATAGCAATACGAAGTGTTATCATTTACATCCATGTGGTAATACTGGTTCGAATTGCCTGGTAATGTTGCCAATAAAACAAACGGACCAAAATTTTCACTAACATAAATCTTATATTCTTTAACGCCTTCTTCCCAGTTTATATATCGATTCCAATTCAAGCGAATAGCAAAATGACAATTAATACTATCTTGATAAGGAAACACATAGATAGTTTGATGATACCGATTATCGGGTGTCATAGCGCTAAGATTGCCGACCTGGTCATACGCAGCAATACGATATAATTCGGGATGAAAATTGGCCGAAGCTCCATTATCAATATATGAAGTCGCAGGAGCAGGTACGTTTGCAATAGGCTGCCACAACGCATTAATAGAGCGATAGATTCTATAGCCTGCTACATCGGCAGAATCGCACGGATACCATGATATAATTGTTGCCCCCGTATTTACATCATAAACACTTACCGAATCTAATTTAGGTACATCTGGTGGCCAAATATCCTGAGCAAGCAATGATTTGCTTACAACAATCCATATTATTAGCCACACATATCGCATACTATGATTTTTTTCCCACAACAACCTCTATAAAACCATCGGATAAATAACGCTGTGCTATCGTCATTATTGTATTAGGAGTAATTTGTTGTAATTCTGAAATATATCTTTGCAGAAAATGAAGATTTAGATTATTAATGTACAAGCTCTTAAAAGTTTCTATGCTATTCATGGGTCCGTCAACCATACGCAACCATTGTCCAATTAAATACGAACGAACATTTTCAAGCTCATCATTAGATATGGGATGCTGGCACAATTTATTTATTTCCTGATAAATACAATCAATTGCATCATTCGTAACTTCGGTAGCAACTTCAGTAGCAATTACCAAAGCATTTAACTTTTTATGTGAAAGAATAAAAGCATTAATTCCATACGTATAACCTTTTTCTTCTCGCAAAGTTGTCATCAAGCGTGAACCGAAGTATCCACCCAGTACTGTTACAGTTACTGATAATGGCACATAATCGGGGTGATTTTTATCAATTATTGTCTTTCCAATACGTATAGCGCTTTGTACGGCATTAGCTTTTTCAAAGAAATGTTTTTGTGATGGCTGAATTTGAACATCTGGCATTGAGCTTTTTTGCGTACAATTACTTTTTACCATCAAGGTTGAATTTAGTGTTTGTAGAATTTTTTCGTTTATTTGACCCGAAATAAACATCACCGCATTATTGCTGTTATAGAGACGATAAAAATATTCAACAAGTTGCTTTAATTCAATATCTTTAAAATGCTCTAATTCTAAAATGCGACCATAAGGATGTTCGGCCAATAAATATTTAAAAAATTCTCGACGTGCTAAAAAGTTTACATTTTCTAAATCAATTAATAACTTGTTGTATAAATTTTGTTTCAATATCAAATAATCTGTTTCATCGAATCTTGGTTGGCTCAAGCACTCCGACAATAATCGCAATGCTTCTTCAAAATGTTTATTCAAGCATGCCAACACAACTGACGATGTTTCAAAAGTTGTTTGGGCAGATATTTCGGCACCTAAAAAATCTATCTTCTCGGCAAGTTCTTTCGATGTTAACGACTTTGTTCCTTCTAACAACATTTGGCTAGTCATAATAGAAATTAAAGGGTTTTGAGCATAAGCATCGCCAGCACCAAATGTAATATCTAATTTCACTATCGGCTGAGTTAATCCAGATATGCAGTATGTATCAATGTCTTGAACACGAAATGCTTCGATAGTTGGAAGAGAGACTGACGATATTTTTTGTATGTTTGGTTTTTCCATTTTTGCTATTTTTTGCGATAATATAGTATTACCGATTTTTCAGGAATTAATTCTGATGTCAACAAATCACGTATTTGATCAGATTCAATTTGCTGATAATGTAAAAGTTCATCAAACATTTTTCGATAATCGCCAAATACATATTCATAATATGCCAACCATTCAGCTCGGTTATTCAAATTAACCAATGAAGCAATGTAATTTGCCTCGTATTTGTTTTTTACTTTTTTTAATTCGTATGTAGTTAAATTCTTAGCAAGCTGATATATTACATCCCATATAGCTTCTTCGGCTTGTTGCAACGTAAATGTATCATGTATTTTGCCTTCTATCATTAAAAAGCCTTTGTCAATACTTCCCGAAATATAGGAGTATATGGACTGAAATATTTTTTTTTCTTTCACTAATTCCTGATATAATCGCGATGATGGTCCGTTGCCCAATAAATCTGAAATCATATCGTATGCATGATACAGAGTATTTAACCGATCGGGCATTAAAAAAGCCATATAAATTGCCGACGACGGCACATGACGTTCTACTTCTAATTTTGTTTGACTTGTTTTTTCTGGTTCTTCGTTAAATTCTACATTTATGTGGTCTCGTTTCGGAATTTTTCCAAAATATTGGATTACTTTGTCAATAGCTTTCTTTGCATCTACATTTCCTGTAATACTCAAAATAGCATTATTCGGGCAATACCATTGATGATAAAACTGACGAACATCATCTAACGTAGCATTGGTAATATGTTCTGGTGTTAATCCTATAGTAGGCCAACGATACGAATGTTTTTTATAAATCAATGATCGAATTAAATGCCCAACATCGCCATAAGGTTTATTCAAATATCTTTGCTTAAACTCTTCAACTACAACTTTTCGTTGCACCTCGAGCGATTGTTCGTTGATTTTCAAATATTGCATTCTATCGGCTTCGAGCCATAAAGCTACTTCAAAATTTTCGGCTGGTAAATTGATATAATAATTAGTAATGTCGGTATTAGTATAAGCATTATTTTCGCCATAAGCCAATTGTACTATTTCATCAAAGTTATCTGCGTGAGCCGAGCCTGCAAACATTAAATGCTCAAACAAATGTGCAAAACCCGTTTTAGATTCGTTTTCGTTGCGCGAGCCTACTTTATACAATATATTTACTACAACCAGCGGGGTTTGTTTATCTGTATTAACCAGAACTATTAAACCATTTGGCAAGACATAGCGTTCAACCGTAAGATCTTGCATATTACTTTTGAAGCTGATTGATTAAAACTGCACTTACCACACCTAAACCTAAACCTATCAACCCACCTTTAATTGTATTGGTTATTCGCTTTTGCGTAACTACTTCGCGATATCCTGCTATGAAATATGGATTATCTGAATGCTGGGGATACATTTTTTTTACTTTTGCTTCTTTATAATTAAACGTTCCTATTATTGCCGAATTAGCAGCAGGAACCAAAGGGGCAAAAAACACATTTAGCCCTAATAATGATGGTACGGCATATACAGAGCCTGCACCTGTTACAACTCCAGAAATAATGGGAAAGGGTGAATGATACTGCTGGTGTGCCGTATATTCGCCTTTAATAAAATTCCGCATATCTTCGACCGAATAATAGCGTTTTTCTATCGTTGTAGGCTCAAAATAAACTTTTTCATTGTTATTTGAATCCACCACAGAAAAAACAAATTCAAGTCCTACCTGTCGCATTTTGTTCTTTTTTACTTGGTAAGTTAATATTCCATCTTCAACATTTATAGAATAATTCGAAGTAATTAATCGTTCACCATTTAAGAACCATATCGTATCAGCTTTTTGCGCTTGAATATTTATTGTAAAAACTAGCAATAGTAAGACTGGTAATATTTTCATATTTTTTTGAAATTAAGTTAGTAAAACATGATGATTGACATCATTTTGTTCGTTAGATATTTTTTACCTTTACAACCTGTAAAACTACAAATTTTTTTAGATATATGGAAATTGATAAATTTGAATATCGGCACATAGGACCCCGACATGAAGATGTGTCAGCCATGTGTAAAACCATTGGTGTCAATGACATAGATGAACTTATCGAAAAAACTATTCCCTCTTCCATCCGATTAAAACAACCGCTTCGTCTTCCACCTGCCATGGACGAAAAAACTTATCTTCAAAAAATACGACAAATTGCATCCAAAAACAAGCTATATCGAACTTACATAGGCATGGGCTATTATGGTACACACATGCCCGCAGTAATTCAACGAAATATTTTAGAAAATCCAAGCTGGTATACTTCGTACACTCCCTATCAAGCCGAAATTTCGCAAGGTAGATTAGAAGCACTGCTTAACTTTCAAACAGTTGTAATAGAACTTACAGGCATGGACATTGCTAATGCTTCATTGCTCGACGAAGCTACTGCAGCTGCCGAAGCGATGACTATGATGTACAATAGCCGCTCAAGAGATGCCATAAAAAACAATGCCAACAAATTATTTGTCGATCAAAACATTTTTCCACAAACTTTAGCTGTTACGAAAACACGAGCTATTCCTTTTAATATTGAAGTAATAGTTGGCGACTTTAAATCTGTTACGCTTGATAAGCAATTTTTTGGAGCAATTGTTCAATATCCTGCTGCCGATGGAAGTATTCCCGATTATAATGCATTTGCTCAGCATTTACACGAACAAGGCATTTTACTTGCAGTTGCTGCCGATCCACTAAGTTTAGCCTTATTACCATCTCCAGGATCGTGGGGAGCTGATATTGTATTTGGTTCTACCCAACGCTTCGGCATTCCTTTAGGGTTCGGAGGTCCTCACGCTGCATATTTTGCATCTAAGGAAGAATTTAAACGCAACATGCCCGGACGCATCATTGGCGTTTCTGTTGATGCTAAAAAACGCCCTGCACTGCGAATGGCACTTCAAACACGAGAACAGCACATTAAACGCGAACGTGCAACATCAAATATTTGTACTGCACAAGCACTACTTGCTACTATGGCTGGAATGTATGTTGTTTATCATGGATATGATGGATTAAAACGCATAGCCAATCATATACATCAATTAACTGCCACCGCATTCGAACATATTAACGCTCTGGGATATCAAACTAATACTACCTTTTTCGACACTTTAACTGTTAAACTTCCTAATAACATTGACAGTAAAACCATTGAAAAAATTGCCTTATCGAAACAAATTAATTTAGCATATATTGATGCTAAAACCGTTCGCTTTTCATTCGATGAATTAACAACCAATAACGATGTTGCGGATGTAGTAAATATCTTTGCCGAAGCACAGCAACAAACCATTAATCAAATTACAATAACCAACAAAACATATTTACCATTCATTCGTACCGACGAAATACTCAAACAACACGTTTTCAATGCATATCGTTCCGAAACAGAATTAATGCGGTATATTAAAAAACTCGAACGCAAAGACATTTCTCTTACTCACAGTATGATCTCGTTAGGGTCGTGTACCATGAAACTCAATGCAGCCGCCGAAATGCTATCGCTTACTATGCCCGAATTTGCTATGTTGCATCCATTTGTCCCTAAAGATCAAGCCGAAGGTTATTACCAAATCATGGATGAACTGGGCTATTACTTAAAAAATATAACCGGATTCGATGCCATAAGTTTTCAGCCAAACTCCGGTGCTGCTGGAGAATATGCAGGACTTATGGTTATTAGAAAATATCACGAAAAAAACGGACAACACCATCGAAATGTTATTCTCATTCCTTCATCGGCACACGGTACTAACCCAGCAAGTGCAGCTATGGCAGGCATGAAAGTTGTTGTCGTAGAATGCGACGAAAACGGCAACATTGATGTTGAAGATCTAAAGAAAAAAGCCGAACAATATCGAAACGAACTTTCGGGATTGATGGTAACATATCCTTCTACACATGGTGTTTTTGAAGAAGCAATTATTGAAATTATTCAAATCGTTCATCAACACGGAGGTTTAGTTTACATGGATGGAGCTAATATGAATGCGCAAGTTGGAATTACAAGCCCTGCTACCATCGATGCCGATGTTTGTCATTTAAATTTACATAAAACTTTTGCTATCCCTCATGGCGGTGGAGGACCTGGTGCTGGTCCTATCTTGGTAAAGAAACATTTAGAAGAATTCTTACCACAACATCCAATAGTTACAACTGGTGGAATTAATGGAGTGGAAGCAGTTGCTGCAGCTCCTTTTGGAAGTGCCCTAATTTTACTTATTTCTCATGCCTATATTACTATGATGGGTGCCGATGGCTTGCTTAATGCAACTAAATACGCTATATTGAATGCAAACTATTTAGCAGCAAAACTAAAAAATTATTATAAAATTCTTTATACTGGCAAAAATGGATTTATTGCTCATGAAATGATCCTCGATTGCCGTAAATTTAAAGAATTAGCTCAAGTAAACGAAATAGATATTGCTAAACGTCTTATGGACTATGGATACCATGCTCCTACTGTATCTTTCCCTGTTCATGGCACATTGATGGTCGAACCTACAGAAAGCGAATCAAAACAAGAACTGGATAGATTTGCCGAAGCTTTAATTCAAATTTATCATGAAATAATGGAAATTGCAGATGGCAAATATCCAAAAGACAACAATGTATTAGTCAATGCTCCACATCCAGCCGAAGATGTTATCGCCGATGAATGGAATTTGCCATATTCACGTACCAAAGCAGCGTATGCTTTACCTTGGGTCCCTGAAAACAAATTTTTCCCTGCTATAGCTCGTATTGACGATGCATACGGCGATAGGAATTTAGTTTGCTCTTGTACACCCATCGATCAATATCGTCAACAAAATTTTGAAGTTTTATCATTAAATTTATGATTTTCATCAAAATTTAATAATCAATTAAAACCCTTATGAGGCATGGATTTTAATTATATCCATGCTTTTTTTTAGTTGAACATTGAAACTTTTTATTTCAAAAGCAAGTAAAAATACTTGAATAGTTACGGGAAAATTGCTTATTTTGTAATATGAATTTTCTAAAATCGTACATAAAACGTAGCAATATCTATTACAAAAGCTATTATTATCGCAACAGTTTTACTCCCTTTAACTTTTACGAACGCTATGAAAAAATAAAACAACAACCATATTATAAAACAGAAACTCCTATTTTATTCAAGGGTAAAGTTCCTTTTGCTACAAACATTAAAGAAATTCAACAACTGTTAGGTAAAGCTCATTATATTCATCACGAAGAAAATTTAAGAGGTTATATTACTGTTTACTACAAAAACAAGCTAAGCAGTATTAAAAACAAATCACAACTCCATTTATATAACAATCAATTTTTTTATGGAATTCAACTCTTTCCTTACTTGAATAAGGTACAAATCCAAGAATTTTATGAACTTTTGCGCATAAAATATCAATTCCCATCAAATATTGAATTTCCTATAACCATTTGCGATTCAAATCAAAATCTATTGGTCGTAAGCAATAATGTAGGACTTATCCTCGAATACATAAGTGGCGATAATTTGCTCGTTACAAGCGTAATACAAGAATTCAACCATGTGCTAAATGAACTATCTGCATTAGAACAAAAACGACGTCAGCTTTTAATAGAGAGTCTTTAACTGTCGGGGTGAGTGGACTCGAACCACCGACTTCCACGTCCCGAACGTGGCGCGCTAACCAACTGCGCTACACCCCGAATAGCACACAAAAATACATCAAATTTTTTATTTTAGATGCAGAACATTATGAACTTTCTGTTCAGCAATTTTATCACATTTCTTGTTTATCAAAAAAATAATAATTTATAAGTGCTCTATTCGAATAATTTCTACATGTATATTATCAATCCAAACACTGGAAGTATCATCATTCCAAAAATAAACTTTAACCCTTAAATCTTTATTAGCAATGGTTGGTTTTATACTTGCCCTAAATAGCACATCTTGCCATTTATTGGATGCTTGAACTAAATCCATAACAGACTTTCCTAACCAGAATACATTGTTCTCGATACTATCTACTACCGAAACAACCATCTTCGTCTGATTTCTTTTTGGAACGAGAATTTTAGCCTGTAAAGCTATTTCAATTTTTGACGTTTTTGCAGTAATAATTGGCTCCAACTTCTTAATAAATGTCGTAGAAAAACCTCGGGGTTTTAATTGGCACGAATAATTACCTGTAAAAGACACTGTTGAGTCTAATATTTCATTGGAACGAATAAATGGAATAGAGATCATTTCCAAGTCGCAAAAATAAGACAAAGTATCTGTCGGACGATGAATGCTATCGGGCTTTACAACTTTGAACAAATAATTCCCATAAGCAGAATCCCTTAGTTGAATGTTAGGTTCTTTTAAATACCACAATTGCATAGGTTCGGGATACTTTTTTTCTAAAAACCACCATGTTAAACCATTGTGGTAAACATAATAGTCTTTCGTACTATCGTAATATGGAATTTCTGGTGAGCGTTCGTTTACAAACCGAACATAAGTGCTATCCCATGTCATACAAAAATCGGCAATTCTTTTTAGGATAGGATCGGCAAGCACAATTGTTGGTTTTGTTGTATGAAAATGCTTTTCGATAAATGGTTTTATATGTTTAAATGGGTTATTCGACTGCCTTACCATTTGATGTATCGGAAAAACTAACCATAAAATAAGAAATAGCAACCAAAGAATTGTAGATGTATTAGTGCTTATCTTTTTAACTACAGAACGAATTGTTACCAATAGAACAATTCCTAATACAGTAAAAACAAAATATTGATTGTACCATTGTTTTACATTTATTATTTGAGCAAAATAGGCTATAGATGCAACCATAATTATTGTCCACAATATCCAATTAGCTCTAGGCCTAAAGAAAAATTGCACAATATGTGGAGCAGCAGCAACAGTAAATAATGGTATTAAATATAAATAATGCCGCATATCTACACACATAGGAGAATAAGCTTTATAACTTTTAGTCATAAAATTGGCTAACATGATGGAAACTATAGCGATAAAAATCCAGTAAAATTCGGGCTTTAAAAATTTTCTCCTTTTAAAACCCTTAAACATCGGTATAATGATAAAAAACATTAACCATAATAAGCCACTTTTAAGACTTTCGTTCCAAAATTCGTACAATATTCTCCGCAGGGTAAAAATTAGTGGCAATTGCTCATAACTACAAGGGTTTATATATGCGTTTTGTTCAATACTTACATAACGAGACCAAGGATTACCTGTCAATTTCCAGATTATTGCATGATATATCAATGCAAATAATAAATTATATGCAATAACCCACAACCAATAGGCTATGTTTTCTTTATGTAAAATATCATAAATAGCTATAATACACAACACTGGTAAAAATATCAGAATGACTTCTTTTGTAAGAAAAGCAAACCATAAACAAACACAAAACAACAGAGCCCAAACGTAAGGTTGTTTTTTGTGATGAAATTTATAAAAATATAACACTGTAGTGCTGCCAAAGATACCCCACGCAACATACATGTCGGCCATAAGTTTATGTGAGTACATAATAAAATAAGGCATCAGTAGTGTAAGTATCGTAGCTGTTATTACTACTCTTGTATCGCTTTTTCGCAATACAACAAATACAGTTACAATTATAAGTGAACTCATTAATAGTGCGGGTAATGCTGAAGCAAAATCGCTTACTCCAAATAATCGATAACTCATTCCTGTAATAATTATAGGAGGATGACGATACGCAAAATGATTTTCGCTTAACGTTAAGTTGCCTTTTGCCCACTGATAAGCCAATCGGGCATATTCCATATCGTCCCAACCATAATATCCCTCAAAACCAAATATGTAAAATGCCCATAAAAACAATATTGAAAAAAATAACACAAAAAATTCGAGCCGATTATTTTTATACATGTTTTGCTTGATTTTGTAGCAATGACTCAATAATAATTACATCTTCTGGAGTTGTTAATTTGATATTATATTTTAAGCCATTTACAAACGTAAGTTTAAAACCGGCCATTTCAACCAGCATCGAGTCGTCTGTTATTTGATTGTTATAGGGTTGTTGATATGCTTGTTCTAACCATTCTCGCTTAAACACTTGCGGTGTTTGCACTGTAAAAATATTTGACCTATTTAACACACGACTTCCCGAGTCTGTTATTTCTCTTATTGTATCGATCGCTGGAAAAACCGGAATAGCAGATCCTTTATCTCGTGCTGTATTAAATAAGTATTCTATAAACCGACCGTCTATCAATGGTCGCACAGAGTCGTGTACTGCAATTAATTCCTGATCGGTTAGCATGGATAAGCCATTTTTTACAGAATGATATCGAGTTTCGCCACCAACAACAATTTTACAATTTGCATTTTGTGGATATTTCATTATTAGTTCATTCCAATAATCCATAAATTGTGAAGGCAATACGAGCACAATATCAATAGAATCATCATATTTTTTAAATACTTCTAACGTATGAACCAATAACGGTTTATTATGAATAATTAAAAATTGCTTGGGCTTTTCTAAACCCATTCTTATTCCATGACCTCCTGCAGCAATGATTACAGCTTTTTTCATCGACAATTAATACAACCTTTGTTTATAGCTTTTACTTTAAACGATTGAACATGATCGAAAGTCAATGATTTGAATGTATCATTATACAAAGATAAAAAATGACCATACCAATCTCCAATAAAGTCATCTTTCGAAAAATCGTCTCTATCGTAAACCGAAAAAATTAACCGTTCTTTCTTCGAATAATGCAAAAAATCGATTGTGTCGGTATTTGTATATTTATCGGCATATGTTGCTTCTTGAGATCGCCAATACAATTGCCCTTTGGGTTTTTCAGGCTCGAGAGGATATGTAATCATCCAATAAATATCAGGCAGTCCATCGCGAAAACTAAAATCCATGCCACGCGGTGAAAACGACTCATCATCTTGAAGTAATATTTCTTTTGAAATTATTTGCGTATGATAAATTTTGGGTATATGTATATTCATCATCCATCGAAACAATATTCCATCTATTGTTTTTACGGGTTCAAAATTTAAACTATCGGCTCTAGTCTTAAATCCTGCAAATAATTCTACAACTATTGGCGATTCTCCTGCTTTAATTTCATGAAATAAATAAAAAGGAACATTAAGCTCCACATTACAGGGACTGCAATTAGACAATACATTTGTTAACTGAAATTGCAACGAATTTCCAATACCAATTATTTCTTTTTTTCTTAAAAAGGTATTATTCAGTAACGGTGGGAAATGAATAATCTTAGAATTAAAATAAAATCTAACATACCATTCATACAATATAACGCTATCAGGAAAAGTTAAATTTTTAAAATGTCCTATATTGAATTTTAACTGTAATGAGTTATCAATGATAAAAGTTTTCAAGTTTATTTCGCTGCGACGCACCGATTCGGGTTTATAAATTAATTCCGAATTAATATGTTTCTTTTTCAATTCATTATCCCAATATTCAATGCACGAAACAAGCATTAAAGATAATATAAGCAGAAATAAAATTTTCATAAATCGAACAATGTTTGCTGTGAAGCATTAGGTAAAATTCCCAAATGCTTGTATGCCAAAAGAGTTGCTTCTCTACCGCGTGGAGTTCGTTGTAAGAATCCTTCTTGAATCAGAAACGGTTCGTACACATCTTCAATAGTGCCAGGATCCTCGCCTATAGCTGTAGCTATGGTATTTAAACCTACTGGACCTCCATTAAATTTCAGAATAATAGTTTTTAAAATTTTATGATCCATAGGATCGAGCCCATATTTATCAATATTCAATGCATCGAGCGCTATCTGCGCAATTTCATTAGTAATGGTTCCATCGCCTTTTACCATGGCAAAATCGCGTACTCTACGTAAAAGAGCATTAGCAATTCTTGGTGTTCCTCGGCTACGACGCGCAATTTCTTCAGATGCCTCTTCGCTAATTTTTGTTTGTAATAAGTATGACGAACGAAGAACAATTTTTTGCAATACTTCGGTTGTATAATATTCAAGGTGAAGTCGAATACCAAATCGTTCGCGAAGAGGATTCGTTAATAATCCAGATCGTGTTGTTGCTCCTATCAGAGTAAACGGATTGAGCTTTATTTGAATGGTTCGTGCTGCTGGTCCTTTGTCGAGCATAATGTCTATGCGATAATCTTCCATCGCCGAATAAAGATATTCTTCAACAACAGGGTTCAACCGATGAATTTCGTCAATGAATAAGACATTATGGGGTTCTAAATTCGTTAATAATCCTGCCAAATCACCAGGTTTGTCGAGAACAGGACCCGATGTAATCTTTAGTTCTACCCCCATTTCGTTTGCTATAATATGGGCAAGCGTTGTTTTACCAAGACCCGGAGGACCATGTAATAATACATGATCGAGCGATTCCTTTCGCATTTTAGCAGCTTGAATAAATATTTTTAGGTTTTCAACAACTTTTTCCTGTCCAAAAAAATATTGAAACTCTTGTGGTCTTAATTGTTTTTCGTATTCTCTTTCACCGTTGTCTGTTGAATGGTAATGAATATTGAACGAATCGCTCATGTTTTGCTTTTAACTATCAAAAATACAAAATATTATTCTACCTGTAAAACAAATCCTTTCAGATATTCTCCTTCGGGGTGAAAAATGCTTATAGGATGATCGGGTGGCTGATGAAGCTGGTGCATTATGCGTACACTTTTTTGCTCGCTTGCTGCAGCTACAAAAATTGCTTGCCGCAAATCGTTGGCTGTTATTGCTTGCGAGCAACTAAAAGAAAATAATATCCCACCTGCATTTAACCATCGCATGGCTTTGGCATTAATTTGTTTGTATGCTCGTAATGCCGATTCTTTATGTTTCTGATGCTTGGCAAAAGCTGGGGGATCAAGAATTATTATATCGAAATATTGTATATTGCTTCTCAAAAAATCTAGTACATCCATTTCAATGTTTCGTATATTAGATAATTTATTTAAAGAATAATTTTTTTCTGCTATTGCCAATGCTTTGGCTGAACTGTCTACGGTAATAACTTCTTTTGCACCAGCACTAGCAGCATAAACAGAAAAAGCTCCTGTATAACCATATAAATTAGCTACACTTTTATTCGCTGAAAATGAAGCAAGTAACTTTCTGTTTTCGCGTTGATCGATAAAAAAACCTGTCTTTTGTCCTTGAATAAAATCAACTAAAAAATAATGATTATTTTCTTTTATTTCTAGTGGATTTTCACAAATATTGAATATAAAACCATCGTTAATGTTATGAATAAATTTAGGAGGTAGTGTCGCTTCGCTTTTATTATAAACAGCTTTAAGTTCATTTTTCAGTACCAGAATAAGTGCTTCGCATATTTCTGTTAACATTCGAAGCATACCTGCGCTGTGGCATTGAACAACTGCCAAACCGTTGTAATAGTCAATAATAAGCCCTGGCAAGCCATCACCTTCGCCATGAACTAAACGAAACACATTGGTTTGTTTTTCTCGAAGATTAAGCCTTTTTCTATATTCCCAACAAGATGAAATACGTTTTAAAAAAAAATTTACATCAACATTCTCTTTGTAAAAAGTTAAAATTCTTATCATAATACTATCGGGCTGATAATGTCCGATAGCTAAGAATTGTCCCTTATCATCAACCACTTCAACTAACTCCCCTTCATTTAATGGTGGTATGGGCATTTGTACCGCACCCGAAAATATCCACGGGTGAAACCGTTTTATGGATACCTCTCTATTTCTTTTTATTTGTATTTGTGGTAATTTCATATACCAGTTTTTCATATATCAATAAGCAAGCATATGCATCGGTTGCAGCATAAAGCTTTTGAGCTTCCGATAATTCAACAGCACCCCAATTCGACAATTGTTGTCTTTTGCTAAGTTTTTTTTCAAGCAACAGTTCTGTTAGCTTTTTAAGGTTTATTTTTTCTATTGAAAGCTCTTTTGCTATGGTTTGAATATCTACGAATGCTTGTGGCACAAATGATGTAATTTTTTGTAAATTACGAATATCTTGATGAATACCTGCACCAACTTTAACAATTTCTTTATTTTCAAGTATTGCAATAATTTCTTTTGCAATTGGCTTATTTCTAATTTGATATAATATCACAACCGAAGGCGTTGCCAATTGAATTAGTGATGGCAAATGGTTTACTCCTTTTTTGAATGATGGTTTTGTTTCTGTATCAAAACCAATAACCTGATGTTTATTTAGTAAAGATAATGCGTATGAAAAATTTTGTGAAGTGGCAGAGGTTACGATAATCTCGCCCTGAAATTTCAGGTATTCATCATTTTGCATAAATTACTGCTTCTGCTGATTTTGTACCTTAGTAATAATCCAATTAGAACTATCGGTATCTTCCATTCGTTGAATTTTCTTTGGCGATATATTTTCGAATGCTTCTTTTTGCAAGTATAAAAGCTGATGTAAGGCTTGTAATGCTAATACAAGTCGCTGTCCCCAATATAATTCAAAGTTTTGCTTACATAAAAACAATGACGATTCCATTATATGTTCACTGCCACTTTGATAATTTATCAATGTATTTTTTGTGTCTTGATAAATATCGGCTAAAATCTCCGATATAGGTGCAAAACTTTGTCCTTGATTTTGTACCATTGTTTCAGGAAATACACAATCCAAATCTAATTCGCCAAACAATTCTTCATACTGCTCTTTTATACGGTTATACTGATACTCGTCAACAGCTTCAATAATATCCTCTTCTTTGTTTTCGAAATCGGGCAATAATGTTGCTTTTAAGTACAATAATGGAAGTAACCGATGAAGTATTGTTGCTACTTCGAACGCAGTTTGCTTGGTAGGAATTTCACAAAATTTTACAAATTCTTTGGCAACAGTAATAAACTCGATGGTATTTTTATGATAAACAAGCGAATTCATTATTTACTTTTTTACTGCAATCGCTTCAATTTCAACCATTGCTCCCATGGGCAATCTGACCACACCATAAGCCGCACGAGCAGGAGGACTTTGGCCAAAAAAGCGTGCATACACATCATTCATTCGTTTAAAATTATCCATATCGTCAAGTAGTACCGTGCACTTTACAACATCTTCGTATGTACAACCAGCAGCTTCTAATATGGCTCCTAAATTTTTTAACGCTTGTTCGGTTTGTTGTTCAATTCCTTCAACCAGCATGCACGTTTCGGGATTGATCCCTAACTGCCCCGAAACAAAAACAAAACCATTAGCTTCTACTGCTTGGCTATAAGGACCTATCGCCTTAGGTGCTTTTTCGCTATAAATAATTTTTTTCATGATTATTTTTTTTTTGCAAAGATAGGTATTTTTGCAATCAATCATTATTTATGAAACATCTACCCAAAATTATTATTATCGATTGCTTCGATTCATTTACCTACAACCTTGTACATTATCTTCAACCACATGCTACAGTATTTGTACAAAGAGTAAATGAGGTAACATTAAATCATATAATGAACTATGATGCCATTGTTCTTTCGCCGGGACCAGGAAAACCATCTAATTATCCCATATTAAATCAAATTATTACAACTACTAACTTGCCCTTGCTTGGCATATGTTTAGGATTACAAGCCATTGTTGAAGCTTTTGGTGGCACACTCATAAATTTGCCGCAAGTTTGGCACGGTATCTCCCGTAAAACATTCCTCGACACTAATGAAAGCTTATTTTATGGATTACCCTCATGCATCTTCACTGGCCGATATCATTCGTGGGTTGCTCATACAATTCCCGATTGCCTTATCACTACTGCCACCGATATAGATGGGTATGTTATGGCAATAAGTCACAAATTTAAGCCCATAAAAGCTGTACAGTTTCATCCCGAGTCGGTACTTACAGAATATGGAGAACGCATATTGCATAATTGGGTATCTCTTTTAAGAAGAACATCTCTTATATTTTTCATATTTTATTTTACTAATATCTAGTTATAATTTTAACTTTTTAAAAAGTTAAATTTTATTAATCTTATTTATACTTAATCTAATTTATAATTGTGTTTATTATCTTTGCAAAAAAAAGTTATGTTAAACATTTTAATACTTATAGCTATGATGACAACCATGGAAAACAATTTAATTACTAATGAAAAAAGTGCAGCTATGGATTCAAAAATCAAAGAACTTCAGCAAAAATATCCGTTCGAATTGCCTAC
>JAOADU010000044.1 GCA_026417155.1 Bacteroidales bacterium
TTTTATTTTTAAAACTTTAGATTCTTCAAATGGGCTTAATGCCCATTTTTTTTTGCTCTAAATATTTATATTTTTACGACAAAATTTTTCATGATGAGATCGTCTATATTAAAACTTATTGGGAATACGCCACTTATTGAACTGGAAATACATGGTGTAAATTTATTTTTAAAACTAGAATCTTTTAATCCTGGCGGATCTGTTAAAGATAGAATTGCATTAGCCATGATTGAAGATGCAGAAAATAGAGGATTAGTTAATGAAAATACTGTTATAGTTGAACCCACTAGTGGAAACACTGGCATTGGACTTGCTATGGTATGTGCTGTTAAAGGATATAGTTTATTGCTTACAATGCCAGAAAGCATGAGTCTCGAGCGTCGAAAAATCTTAGAGATGTATGGTGCAAAACTCTTTTTAACACCTGCCGAAAAAGGTATGAAAGGAGCTATCGAAAAAGCTGAAGAAATAGCATCACAATTGCCTAATGTCTATATCCCCTATCAATTTAAAAATAATGCAAACCCGCAAATTCACTACCGAACAACAGGTCCTGAAATTTGGGAACAAATGCAACAACAAATTGATATCCTTGTTGCAGGTGTTGGAACTGGAGGCACTATTACAGGTGCAGGTAAATTTTTAAAAGAAAAAAATCCTAATCTTTACATTGTTGCTGTAGAACCTGCCGACTCTCCTGTTTTATCGGGCGGGACACCATCACCTCACAAAATTCAAGGCATCGGAGCAGGATTTATACCCGAAATACTCGATACAACAATATACAACGAAATTATTACTATGGGTGCCAACGATGCATATGAAACTGCTATTACTTTAGCAAAAAAAGGAATCTTATGTGGAATATCATCTGGAGCTAATGTCCATGCTGCAATTCAAATATCAAAGCGACCTGAACATTATGGTAAAAGAATAGTAACTTTCATTTGCGACACAGGCGAAAGATATCTCAACAATTTTATTGAATTTAAAAAACAATAATTATTTGCTTTGATATTCCGAAACCCAACCTGGATCTTCCATCGCTTTGAATAATTCAAAAAGTTTTTCGCCTACAACAAAATCGTTTAGGCTAAAAATGCCAAACCTGTTTAACATTTTCATTTGCTCATCACTCGGCTTTCTAGGATTAGACGCCCAGCCTTTTTCATCACTCGAACGATATGGAAACTCTGAATATCTCAATTTCCATAGCTCTTTAACTATATCAGGATTCTCAACTCCTGCTTCTTTCATTAAATTTTTGCCTTCAACATTAGCTATAGACTCTTGTATGCCAACTATTTGACGCAACCAATCCGTTCGTTTTAAAAAAATCCGATTTACAACTTCGCCTTTTTCATTTAACTCTACGATAGCAAACGTTATTACATCGGATGTGCTTGGTTGCAAACTAATGGCAAAATATGCTCCCGGCTCTATACCCTTCTGTTGAGCAAATAATAAAGTACCTGCAAAAACAGATATTGCAAATATACTTAACGTCTTCATTTTTATTTCAAATGTAACAAATGTTATATAAGTAAACAAGGTAAGTTTTTAATATTTATTAAACCATGTAATCATAAGCTTTATTTGCTTATTGAAAAAATAGAACTTACCTTTGTCATAGATAATTTAACAATCTAGCATATGAACATTGGAAATATTCTGAAACGCTTTTTTAAAACAAAATCGGAGAAAGATGTAGAAGAAATTCTACCCATTGTAAAAAAAATCAATGAAATTTACGAAACACTTCATCAATTATCAAACGATGAATTACGTCAGCGGACACAAATATTAAAAACAAAAGTACAAGACTATTTTGCTGCCGAAGAAAAAGAAATAGAAAATTTAAAGCAATATGCCGAAAATGACGAAGTTTCGCTCGATGAAAAACAACGCATTTACGAAAAAATAGAGAAACTACAAAAAGAAGTTTACAAAAAAATTGAAGAAATTTTACTTGAAGTATTACCCGAAGCATTTGCTATTGTTAAAGAAACCGCACGTCGCTTTGTTGAAGACAAAGAACTTATTGTAACAGCAACCGACTTTGACCGCGACTTAGCAGCTCGAAAAAGTAATGTCGTTATTCAAGGCGATAAGGCTATCTGGAAAAATAAGTGGATAGCTGGAGGGAACGAAATTACTTGGGACATGATTCATTACGACGTGCAGCTAATTGGTGGTTATGTTTTACATCAAGGGAAAATAGCTGAAATGGCTACCGGCGAAGGGAAAACACTAGTTGCTACGCTTCCTGTTTTTCTTAATGCCTTGGCAGGTAAAGGAGTGCATGTCGTTACAGTCAATGATTATCTTGCCAAACGCGATAGTGAATGGATGGGTCCATTATACGAATTTCATTTGTTGCGCGTAGATTGTATTGATAAGCACATGCCAAACTCTGCTGCACGTCGTAACGCATATTTAGCTGACATAACATACGGTACAAATAACGAATATGGTTTCGATTATTTACGCGATAACATGGCTATTAGTCCCGACGATTTAGTTCAAAGAACTCACCATTATGCCATTGTCGATGAAGTCGACTCGGTTTTAATAGATGATGCACGCACGCCGTTAATTATCAGCGGACCTGTTCCTAAAGGAGAAGATCAACTATTTGTTGAGCTTAAACCCAAAGTAGAACGTATTGTAAACGCTCAAAAAAATCTCGTCAACGATATGCTCAATCAAGCCAAAAAGCTTATTCAAAGCGGCGATACAGAAAAAGGAGGTGTATTGTTGCTTCGTGCTTTTAAAGGATTACCAAAAAATAAAGCACTAATTAAATTTTTGAGCGAACAAGGAATGAAAACTCTACTCCTCAAAACCGAAAATATTTACCTTCAAGAAAATGCAAAACGAATGCCTGAGATTACAGACGAACTATATTTTGTCATTGATGAAAAACAAAACTCTGTAGAACTTACCGATAAAGGAATCGATTACATCACTTCTTCTTCAGACGATCCTCAAATGTTTGTGCTTCCCGACATTGGTTCACGAATAGCCGAAATAGAAAAATCCAACCTCACATTAGAAGAAAAATTAAAAGCAAAAGATGACTTACTTCGCGAATATGCTATAAAATCCGAACGTGTACATACCATACACCAACTGTTGAAAGCATACACCATGTTCGAAAAAGATGTTGAATATGTAGTAATGAACAACGAAGTAAAAATTGTAGATGAACAAACAGGACGAATTCTCGAAGGACGCCGTTATTCCGACGGTTTACATCAAGCCATTGAAGCCAAAGAAAATGTAAAGGTTGAAGCTGCTACACAAACATTTGCTACCATAACTCTTCAAAACTACTTTCGCATGTATCATAAGTTGGCAGGCATGACCGGAACAGCCGAAACCGAAGCTGCTGAATTTTGGAATATTTACAAACTCGATGTTGTCGTTATTCCTACTCATAAACCCGTTATTCGAAAAGATTTCGAAGATAAAGTATATAAAACAAAACGCGAGAAATACAATGCCGTTATTGAAGAAATTGTGCATTTAACTTCGCAAGGTCGTCCGGTGCTAGTTGGTACAACTTCAGTTGAAATTAGTGAACTATTAAGCCGCATGCTAAAACTTAGAGGAATAAAACATAACGTTTTAAATGCTAAACATCATCAACGGGAAGCCGAAATCGTAGCCGAAGCAGGTAAAACAAGTACAGTTACCATTGCAACCAACATGGCAGGAAGAGGTACCGACATAAAACTTAGCGACGACGTTCGAAAAGCAGGTGGTTTAGCTATTATAGGCACAGAGCGACACGAATCTCGTCGTGTAGACCGACAGCTACGCGGACGTGCAGGACGTCAAGGCGACCCGGGGACATCGCAATTTTACGTTTCGCTCGAAGATGACTTGATGCGACTATTTGGCAGCGACCGTATTGCCAAGTTAATGGACAGAATGGGCATTAAAGAAGGTGAAGTCATTCAGCACTCCATGATTACAAAATCTATTGAGCGAGCTCAAAAAAAAGTAGAAGAAAACAATTTCGGCATTCGTAAGCGTCTCCTTGAATATGATGACGTCATGAACCTTCAACGCAAAAAAATATACGAACGCCGACGCAATGCACTGTTTGGCGAAAAACTCGCCGTAGATATTGCTAATACTTTTCAACAGGTTTGTTTATCTTTAGTTAATGAATTTTACGGAGAAGACAATTACGAAGAATATTCACTCAGCATAATTAAATACCTTGGCATTGAAAACCCAATTAGTTCTTCAGACTACGTACAACTAAACGAAGAGGAACAAGCAAAAATTCTTTTCGAAAAAACTTGGGAACATTATCAACACAAGTGTCAACAAATGGTTAAGCTTGCATTGCCCATTATCAAAGATGTTTACAAAACAAGTGGACATATTTATCAAAACATAGTGGTACCTATTAGCGACGGAATTCGTATGTATCAGGTTATCACTAACCTTAAGAAAACTGTCGAAACTGAAGGAAAAGAGCTTATTAAAAACTTTGAAAAAACGGCTATACTCGCAATTATAGACGAATTATGGAAAGAACACTTAAGAGAAATGGACGACCTGAAAACTTCAGTTCAAAATGCCGTTTATGAACAAAAAGACCCATTACTTGTTTACAAATTTGAAGCTACAGAACTTTTTAATCGAATGCAAGAAGATGCTAATAGACAAATTATTTCACTGCTTACAAAAGGCTATATTCCAATGCAAAACCCCGATGACGTAAAAGAAGCTAAAGAACCCGTAAAAACCGATTTAAGTAAAATGAAAACAGGTAGAGACGATTATTATTCTACTTCTGGTCCACAACAACAAGAAAGAAAAGCCGAACCTGTAAGAGTTGAAAAAAAGATTGGTCGAAACGAACCATGTCCTTGTGGTAGTGGAAAAAAATATAAGCATTGCCATGGAAAAAATGTTACTGTTGATTAGTATTGCCTCATGTATATTATTAATCACTTCTTGTAATCAATCATACTCGCCCGAACAAGTTACATTTTCAAACGATTCTGCTTACGTATTAATAAACAACAAAAAAACTCCATTAACAGGCTATATTCGTACGTATTACGACACTAACCTTCTTAAGTCGGTAAAAACATATAAAAATGGTGTTCCCAATGGTTACTACATACGATTCTACCCGAACGGTCAAATGAGTTTAAAAATGATTTATTCAAAAGGTACGCCTGTTCAATTTATTCAATATTACGAAAATGCAAAAATTAAAACTTTACAGGTAAATAACGATACCATTCAATATATCTTACGGTATAGTGAACAAGGAAAATTAATTCGCAAAGAAACATTAAAAAATAAATTACTGAACGGAAGAACCATTACATATTTCGATGATGGTTCTGTTGAAAGCATTCTGCACTATTCAAATGGGAAAAAACACGGTCCTTTTGTATTATTCTATCCAAACAAAAAAATTAAGGCACATTGCCATTTCAAAAACGATTCCATTGATGGAATTTTTAAAACTTGGAATGAAGACGGATGCTATGGAATTGAACTTTTCTCTATGGGGAAACGCATCGGCACATGGAAATACTATTATCCTAACGGAAAAATAAAAACTATTATTACATTTCATAACAATAGTTTAGTCAAAGAACGCATCGATTATGACGAAAAAGGAAATATTGTCTCAAAATTCACATCAAATTTAGAAACATTATGATACGATTAGCAATCGTTGGTGCCACAGGTTTAGTTGGTACGGAAATAATTAAAGTACTAGAAGAATTTAATTTTCCAACAAGCGAACTTTATTTATGTGCTTCCGAAAAATCTATCGGAAAAACTATTCCATACAAAGACAAGAATTTAAACATTATTTCCATAAATGAATTAATTCAAAAAAACATAGATATTGCAATATTTTCAGCAGGCAGCGAAGTTTCAAAACAATATGCACCCATTCTGAGCCAACAAGGTGTTTTTGTTATCGATAATTCATCGCAATGGCGACTTTATGAAAAGATTCCTCTTGTTGTTCCTGAAATTAATGCCCACACCATAAATGAAAATACCCGAATAATTGCAAATCCAAATTGTTCAACTATTCAAATGGTTTTAGCGTTGGCTCCTCTACATCAGTATTTTCACATTAAACGCATTGTAGTTTCTACCTATCAGTCTGTTACAGGTACAGGCATGAAAGCAGTACGTCAATTAATGGCTGAGCGAAATGGCGAACAAGTAGAAATGATTTATCCTCATCCCATTGATTTAAATTGCTTCCCACATGGAGGTTCATTCTCTGAAAATGGATATACTACGGAAGAATGGAAACTAATAAACGAAACAAGAAAAATTCTGAATGATAATAATATACAAATTACCGCAACTGTTGTACGTATTCCTGTAATAGGCGGACATTCCGAAAGTGTAAATGTTGAATTTTACCATCCATTCGAGCTTCATCAAATATACCAATTACTACAAAATCAACAAGGAATATTAGTTTTAGACAACCCTGAAAAAAATTTATATCCTACTCCATTAATGGCAAAAGGCAAAAATGAAGTATTAGTAGGAAGAATTCGAAGAGACCATTCAGTAGCCAATGGACTAAATTTATGGATTGTAGCCGATAATCTTCGTAAAGGTGCTGCAACCAATGCCGTTCAAATAGCATTATATCTGTTACAAAATTATTTTTCCTGATGTTTGCTAACAAACCATTATGCAACGCTCCATTTGCCAATATTTACATCGATGGTAAAGGAAATGTTACGCCCTGTTGCTTTAACAGAGATGATATTTTGGGAAACATATTTACCAATGACTTGAGTCAAATTTGGAATTCTACAACTGCTATTAAAATTAGAGAATTGCTCGCTAATCATAAATTCCCCTTGGGTTGTATAATCTGCGAAGTAAACTTAAAATCAAACAATTATTATAACTCAGGCATATTCACCTATTCAACCTTAAATTATAAAAAAACACAAATTCAATCCATTGATTTTGAACTAAGTTATTGGTGCAATTTGTCCTGTGTGATGTGTTATTTGCACAATAAAACCTACGAATTATCCGAAATCCAAGAACAACAAATTTTGGAAAAACTATCACCCTACTTAAAAAGTATTAGAAAAACACGATTCTTTGGTGGCGAACCGTTATTAATACCCATATATAGAAAAATATGGCAACAAATCGTTGAAGTTAATTCATCATGCAACATCTTAGTACAAACCAATGGAACAATAATTGATAGAGAAATCGAATCATTAGCCAAAAAAGGTAATTTTATTTTTAATATATCTATCGATTCGCTTCATATTGAAAACTCATCAAAAATACGTCGTGGTAGTAACATAGAACAAATATTAAATAACCTCAAAAAATTTAAAGAACTATCAAAAAAAGATATTACGTTGACTATTACTCCCATGACACTAAACTGGAAAGAAATCCCTGCGATAGTTAAGTTTGCTAATAAAAATAAATTGCAAATAATTTTCAATAAACTAATACAACCTCAAAATCTTTCCTTAGATTCACTTACAACTGATGAATTAAATGCGATATCACGTTTATACAAAAAAAACATATTTATTCCCTACACAATAATTCAATTGATAAACTACATAAAATTCAAAAATTTCATAAATCATATTGAATTTCTTAAAAAAGAACGTTTAAAACATCCTCAATATTCACCTCAAGAATTAATTCGTTATTCATTAGTCATATATCAACAATTAGCTGAAAAAATTCCAACTCTTCAACAATACGAAAAAACTTTAATTCTAAATAAAATTCAATCATTGCTAAAAACAAAAGACATTGAATTTCTTCTTACGTTCATAAACAATACCCCTCCCGAAATACTTGAAAATAAAGTCAATGAAATTATTAACAACGAATAAATCAACCTAAATTTGCCCAAAACAAAAAAAACTTGTACGTTTGCAAAAAAAATCATTAACTCTCTAATGAACGGCAGACTTCAAAAAATGATACAAGACATTCTGGGAATTCAGCCCGACAAAGTAAATATTATACCCAACACTATTCCATTAGAAACACAAATTGAATACTTCGAAACATCAAAAAAAGTTAAAGAAAACATTAGTTACGATACCGTATTACAAAATGCAGATTGGCTTTTTCATAGCGACATTTCTATCCCCGATAAAAAATGGTTATTAGCACAATTAGCTTCCATTTCTAAACCCGAAGCATATCGCATAATTGAAAAATACTTACAAAATCCAGATCAAGAATTAGCCGATTGGGCAAGGCTTGCTTTTATAGAAAGCAGAACTTTATTAGAATCAGAATTTCTCAATGAAAATCAAATAATTATATCTTCCGGACTTGGAGGTGAAGAAAATTTATTGCGATATTTTGTTGTTTTCAAAATATTAAATAACGATGTAAACGAGGGGCAACTCAAACTTCTGGAATTTGACATTCATAGCATTATAGAAACTGTACAAGGAAAAGTTGAAGAAATAAATATTCAATATCCATTTGTTTCTATGCTTGTACTATTAAACATAAATACCGAATTAAAAGAAATTTTTACTAAGATAATCAATACAAGCCAAGAATATCAATTAAACCTGCATAAGAAATTTATCATTACAAACGTTAAAAAATTAAACCGTAAAGAAATTCAACATTTTTTCGATGGTACCGAACAAGAATAAAATTTCTGTAGCAATTCAGGTATTACCAACAACAACCTACTCTCACCCATACGAAGTAATTGATAAAATTATACAACTTATTGCTTCTAAAGGATTTAACTATATGGTTTGTCCCTTCGAAACCGTTGTCGAATGTACCTTAAATGAAGCGCTTCTATTAATTTACGAAATTCATAACGAATGCTATAAATACGATACACAATCGGTATTAATCAATATTAAAATACACAGCATTAAAAACACCGACGCATTAATGGAACATAAAATTTCAAAATACAGGTAGATATTTTTCAAAGATAATTGCATAAGAATAAACTATTTGTATTTTTGCACAAAATTTACGTTTTATGAATTTTGAATTAACAGAAGAACAAAAATTAATACAACAAGCTGCTCGCGACTTGGCCGAACGCGAAGCTTTATTAGATGTTATTGAACGCGATGAAAAAGCCGAATATCCCTACAAACATGTTCAGCGAATGAAAGAATTGGGATTCTTTGGCATGACCGTTGATCCTAAATACGATGGCGGTGGAATGGATTCGCTTTCTTACGTTCTTGTACTCGAAGAACTTTCCAAACACGACTCATCATTAGCTGTTATCTTATCTGTTCACAATTCGCTAGCATGCTGGGGTTTAGAAAACTTTGGCAATGAGTACCAAAAAGAAAAATACCTTAAACCCATGGCTCGTGGCGAAGTTATTGGTGCGTTTCTGCTCTCCGAACCAGAAGCTGGAAGCGATGCTACACACCAAAAAACACTTGCCGAAGACATGGGCGACCATTATTTAGTAAACGGCATTAAAAACTGGATAACAAGTGCAAGCACAGCAGGTTATTATATTCTTATTGCACAAACTAAACCAGAGCTCAAGCATAAAGGCATAAACGCTTTTATTGTTGAAAAAGACACTCCCGGAATAACCATCGGACCTCATGAAAATAAAATGGGGATGCGGAGTAGTGATACTCATTCGGTTATGTTTACCAATGTAAAAGTGCCTAAAGAAAATCGAATTGGCGAAGAAGGTTTTGGATTTAAGTTTGCTATGAAATGTCTTGAAGTAGGACGTATTGGCATAGCTGCACAAGCATTGGGCATTGCCGAAGGTGCCTATATGAGAGCTCTTAAATATGCCAAAGAACGTAAAGCATTTGGTACTGAAATTGCCAACCATCAAGCCATAGCATTTAAACTTGCCGATATGGCCGTAAAGATTGAAACAGCTAAACTACTTGTGTACAAAGCTGCAACGCTTAAAGATTTACACCAACCATTTGGTTTAATAGGAGCCATGGCAAAACGTTACTGTGCCGACATTGCCATGGAAGTTACTACCGATGCCGTGCAAATTCATGGAGGTTATGGATATGTGAAAGAATATCACGTTGAACGACTTTTTCGAGAAGCCAAACTTACACAAATTTACGAAGGCACTTCAGAAATTCAACGGATTGTTATTTCAAGATCAATATTAAATGAATAATTAAAACATATAGCGATATGAAAATTTTAGTTTGTATAAGTAATGTACCCGACACAACAACAAAAATTAAGTTTACTAGTGATGGTAAACAATTCGATGCAACTGGTGTTCAATGGATCATAAATCCATGGGACGAGTTAGCATTAACCCGTGCCTTGGAATTGAAAGAAACTACGGGCGGGCTTATTGAAAATATTACTGTTATAAATGTTGGTACAAAAGATACCGAAATTACCATTCGAAAAGCATTATCAGTTGGTGCCGATCATGCAGTACGGATCGATGCTATTCCAACTGACGCCTATGCTGTTGCTAGCGAAATTGCAAAATATGTAGAAACTCATCCCTTCGATTTAATCTTAACAGGTATTGAATCGAGCGATTATAATGGCAATGCTGTAGGAGGCATGCTTGCCGAATTACTCAACATTCCTAGTGTTTCATCTGTATCCTCTATTGAAATAAATGAAGGAAAACTTATAATTACCCGCGAAATTGATGGAGGAAAGCAAATTTTAGATGTACCTACACCATTAGTAGCAATAGTACAAAAAGGAATTGCCAAAGAACCCCGTATCCCTAGCATGAGAGGTATTATGGCTGCTCGTACAAAAGTTATTGAAGTTGTAAATCCAATAAATGTTGCCCCCTTAACCGATTACATTCTCTTCGAGTTACCACAACCTAAGGGTAAATGTAAAATGATACCTGCCGATCAATTAGACGAACTAATCCATGTTTTACATCAAGAAATTAAAGCTATTTAATGTCGAACTTTTAAATTAAAGAAATATGAATATTTTAGTATACCTCGAACATTGGGATGGTAAATTTAAAAAATCAACTTTCGAATTGGTTTCCTATGCTGCTGCCATAGCAAAACAATTCCAATCTAATGTATATGGTATTGTTTTAGGAAATGCTGAAACCAACGAAATTGAACAATTATCAAAATACGGTTTAGAAAATATCATTCATATCCAAAATGATGTATTTAAAGTATTAGACAATCAACTATTTACCGATGTCATTTCGCAAACTGTCGAATTCGTAAATGCCAAATGCATCATTTTTGCTCACAACAATACAGGCAAAGCCTTAGCTTCTCGATTATCAGCAAAACTTAAAGCGGGTTTAGTTAGCGGAGTAGTTGCCTTGCCCGAAAGCAAATCGCCTTTTATTATCCGTAAAAAGCTATTCACTGGTAAAGCTACCGCACAAGTTAAAGTAAATACTGAAAAATGTGTACTTACACTCTCTCAAAATGCCTACGGAGTATATGAAAATTCTGTTGCTATCAATAAAATTAACGCCGATATTAAAATCAATGCAGAGCTTTGCAAAACAAATTTAAAGGAAGTTCAAAAATTTACAGCTAAAGTTTTACTAACCGATGCCGAAATCGTCGTTTCGGGTGGTCGAGGATTAAAAGGTCCTGAAAATTGGCATGTAATAGAAGAATTAGCCGATGTTTTGGGCGCTGCTACAGCATGCACACGTCCAGTTTCTGATGAAGGATGGCGTCCTCATCACGAACATGTAGGTCAAACAGGAAAAATCGTTGCACCAATGCTTTATTTTGCTTGCGGTATTTCGGGAGCAATTCAGCATGTTGCTGGAATAAGCTCATCAAAATACATCATTGCTATTAACAAAGATGCCGAAGCACCTATTTTCGAAGCTGCCGATTATGGCATTGTTGGCGATGTTATGCAAGTTTTACCCGAGCTAACTAAGAAAATTAAAGAATTTAAAAAATAAACTATCTAAAAATTATCTTCTTATCCTTTTTGCTTTTTAAGTCAATAGTTTTTACTATTGAAATATTTGGTGTTATTTTATTGTAATTGTGAAACTTACGGCTTATTTTTTCGTATAATTAAAAAAGAAATAAATGATGTGTCCCTAATAAGACAATATTAATATTAAGAATCTTTATTGTAGCGATAATATTGCTTGCGGGACAATTTTTTTTAAAAGCACAAACAGGTAAACAAAAAAAATTCAGTGACACTATTCCCGTATTTTCTACAATAATAGCAACAGGAAACGTTAATATAATATACTATCAAGACGAATATTTTTCAGTTACCTTTAAAGGTAAAAATGCTATATTAAAAGACATATACAGTAGCATAAAAATAGACCATTTTAGTTTAAAAATTGATGCTAGCAAACTATTTCAAAATGAATTTATTACTGTCGAAATAATTGCACCTTCACTTGATTCTATCAAGCTATTCAATGGTGCATCTTTTAAAACTCATACGAATATTTGGTTAAATAAACTATATGTTGAGAATTATTCAGAACGGAATTCAATATTTTATATCAACTCAAATGAGCTTCATTTCACTAGTAAAGGGCATGGCCGTATTTTACTATCGGGCATTATAGATATACTTTATATTACTGTTTATGACAAGATTAATTTAGAACTTGAAACTATATCGAAGTATATTAACTTAAAATCGTACCATCAATGCCAAATTTTAGGAAAAGGAAAATCATTCGCATGCGAATGCCATTCATTTCAGAGTTCTATTATAGATGCTTCACAAATGCTATGCGGACGAGCTAAGGCATTTTCTTTGGATGAATCTGTAATTGATATCAAAAGCGAAGAAAAGCCTCTAATACTTCCTTTAAACAAAAGTAGAATTAACTTTCTCGCACCCGATGCCATATTAATTGATTCGACACAAAGTGGAAAAATTAAAAAATTGCAAGACTAATTATTCCCATTCAATTGTTGCTGGTGGCTTTGAGCTAATATCGTAAACTACACGGTTAATACCTTTAACCTGATTTATTATAGTATTCGAAACTTCGGCTAAAAATTCGTATGGCAAATGTACCCAATCGGCTGTCATGCCGTCGGTACTTTGAACCGCCCTCAGAGCAATTACACGTTCATAAGTTCGCTCGTCGCCCATAACTCCAACTGAGTAAATAGGCAACAAAACAACTCCTGCTTGCCATACTTTATCATAAAGCTTATGTTCTTTTAATTTTGAAATAAATATTGAATCTGCCTCTTGTAGTAAAAGAACATTTTCCTGAGTAACCTCACCAATTATTCTTATTGCCAAACCAGGTCCAGGGAAGGGATGTCTGTTTAAAATTATTTCGGGCAATTGTAGTGCTTTGCCTACTTTTCTTACTTCGTCTTTAAACAGATATTTTAATGGTTCTATTATTTTTAAATTTAATTTATCGGGTAAGCCACCAACATTATGATGCGATTTTATCGTAGCCGAAGGTCCATTTACTGAAACAGATTCTATTACATCGGGATATATTGTTCCTTGGGCCAGCCATTTTACATTATTCTGCTTTTGAGCTTCTCGTTCAAAGACTTCTATAAATGTTTTACCAATTATCTTTCGTTTTTGCTCTGGATCAGTAACACCTTTTAAATTATTTAAAAATTCGTCTGATGCATCAATACCAATAATGTTTAAGTGTAATTGTTCGTATGTATTGAGTACCTGTTCATATTCATTTTTTCGCAAAAGACCATTATTCACAAAAATAGCAACCAAATTATTGCCTATTGCTTTGTTTAATAAAAGTGCAGCTACCGACGAATCGACACCGCCCGATATAGCTAATAATACTCTATCCTGTCCAACTTGATTCTGAATTTCGCGAATTGTACTTTCAATGTACGAATCTGGTGTCCATGAAGGATTGCATTGGCAAATATTCAAAGAAAAATTTTTTAATATTTGAACCCCACAAGTTGTATGATACACTTCAGGATGAAACTGTATGGCATAAATTTTTGCATGTATATCACTAAATGCTGCTATAGGTATATCGTTAGTCTTTGCCGAAACAGTAAAATTCTTAGGTAACTCCACAACGCTATCAGCATGCGACATCCATACCTGCGAGCTGTTCTCAATATTTTGAAATAAAGGGTTTGATTTCTCTATAACATGTAACATAGCACGCCCATATTCGCGGTATGAAGATGGGCTAACATTACCACCAAAATATTGAGCTAAATATTGTGCTCCATAACAAATTCCTAAAATTGGAATTTTACCATAAAATTTATCAACGGGTAATGTTGGATGATTTGTATCTCTAACGGAATGGGGACTCCCTGAAAAAATTACACCTTTTATGTCGGACGTTAATTCTATTTGTTTATAATATGGAACAATTTCGCAATATACATTCAATTCTCTAATTTTTCGGGCAATCAGTTGCGTATATTGTGAACCCGAATCAAAGATAACGATTTTATCGTGTTGCATTTTTTCTTGCAAAAGTAGAAGAATTTATTGATTTAACGCACTAACCATTCAAAGCATTTATTAACGTACTCGAATTTTAATGGTTTCGTTAATCCAGCAACCTATAGTATAAGACTTACCTTCGGTATCGCCATGAAAAAACATATCTTCTTTAGTAGGATACATTGCTGAGTACGATGCAATAAGTTTATTTGCTTCGTCAGCAACATCTGGATCGATAGAACGTGCCGTAATAAACTTATCGACAGCAGCAATGTATACTAATGATTGATAATAAGCATCGTCGCCACAATCCTTAGCACTTTGTGCATATAATTGTCCGATAAGAATATATGGTTTCCCCCAGTTTTTCTTTAATTCGGCTGCCTTTAATGCATAATTTCTTGCAGTACTTAACTGACCAAGTTTTGTTCCCGAAATGACAGCTAATTCATAATAATATTGAGCTTTTTGTTCAGAAATTGAATCGAGGTTTATAGCTTGCAAATAATACGTAGATGCTTTAGAAAATTCGCCTCTTTTTACAAATAGCTGAGCAAGAGAATAAGCCGAGAATGCTGAGGGTTGCAATTTATTGAGTTGTTCAGATGCTTCGGCATAAACTTTAGAGTCGGTGCATTGTTGACGTGCTAATAGTTTCAATAGTACTTTTAGCATATCTACGTTATCTTTATTGGCTTCATATTTTTTTGTAAAAATGGGAACAATCTTATCGCAAGTAGCTACACCCGAATTAATCAAAGCCAAATCAATATTATCTTGTGCTTTTTTAATGTTTTCGTTGTCGGGTTTAGCTTCAAATTGCGAGGTAAGAGCTTCCGAACACTTATTATAAAACTCTAGTACTTGTTCGGCAGGTAATTTATTTTCTTTATACAGATCTACAGCTATACTCATAAGTGTTGTAATGGCTGCAGGATCGGAACTTTTTCCATCTATTTCGAGCGATTTTGCTAATATATCGAGTGCTTCTTTTTTCTTTTCAGGATATAATTTGTAAAAATCAATACCTTTATATCCAAGTACTTTACCTTCTTCGCCAAAATTTTCAATACGTTTGTCGTACATTAACATTAATGTATCGGCATATTTCTTTCGTATGTTAGGATCTTTGGTATTATTAATCTTATACCACAAAATTTTAGGTCCGTGAATATACAGGTTTTTACTTGCTTTGGGGCACTCATTCAATACGATGCTCCAGGGTTGATACGCATCATTGAGATTGTTTTGACGATAAAATTCGACATACAAAGATAAATTCATTTTGCATCGTTCAGGATTCTTGCCCCATTTTGCATCATCGTCTTGTGCTTTTGCAAAAAAAGAAATTAAACAAAAAAATACTATTACTCTTACCGTTTTCATAATCAATTAAATTTACGCTTAATAAACCAAATATCATGTATATTAAGACTCAAAGAAAATTGCCAAAAATTTTCCTTAATCAAATTATTCTTTAGTGTTCCCCTTGTACCATAAGCCAAAGATATGTTGAGCATTGGAGGTAATTTGCGACGTATCATAGTACTTTCTCCCTTGTCGGTTTTTGTTATAGGTAATCCTAATCCAAATGTTATGCCAAATTCGTTAATATGTTGATTGTATATATCCAAATATGTTTGATTAAAATATGTTCCCAAACGATATTGAGTCATTTTCCAGTACTGATAAAATTTTGTAGGATCGGGAATAAATTGAATACCTGTAGCCACAAAAATACTGTTTTTTAAATTTGTAGGTTCATTATAGAACTTTGTATTTGCCCAATGTTGAAATAATACATCGCTCGACCATGTAAATTTATCGTTTGTTTCTATAGTTAAACCAAAGCCTATTGATTGCGGCATTTCAATTTTTCCTTTTTTGTTAACAATATTTTGTATGGTGTCTTTCGTAACCGTACCTTGTAAATTTAGAAATTTAGTTATTAATGTAGTTTGTTTCGCTTGTATAGGTTCTAACATTTGATATGTTAAGCCTAAAATTACTTTGAGTTTATTTGTTTTTTCGAAATTATTTTCTTGTTGTAAAAGATATTGATATTGTAAACCTCCCTTAAAAATTACTCCATTAAGAATATTTCTCTCTGTTTTGTTCATATCAAATACATACAATTCTTCAGGAAATGTTGCTGATGTATATTTATCTAACGAACCAAATACATACGAAGATTTTAATCCTAATGCTAATCGATGGAAATGGTTTGTTTCAATATTTTCATTTTTTTTCGTGTGCTTCTTATGAATTATATCCCATGCATTGCTCCAAAAAACTTCATTTAATCCGCCATCGCCTTTGTATGTATTCGTTAATTGAAGAGTATCAATAATTTTATTTTCTTGAATTTGATATCCAATATTGCTAATAGGTGCAAGTCCTATGTAATTTTTCCAGTTTTTTGTAATCGGAAAACCCATAGCTAAATAATGGATATCGGAATTGGATTGTGAATGCGTATAATTCTGACTTTGCAACATAAAGTATCTGCCCATTATAGAAATATCTGTAACAAAGCTTAATGTATCTATTTGAGTGGCTGCAGCAGGATTTTCACGATTTATATATCGATTTGATCGTTGTGCAATTGATGTAAAACCCATCGAATATCCTGGTACATAAGAAGGATAAGAAATATCTCCAAGTCCAAATTTTGAATATGGCGATAAAGTAAATGACTGTGAAATTGCATTTGCCGTAAATGACAAGCTCAGTGCTATGATGAATAATTTTTTATAACACATTATGTTTCAATATATTAATAAGCCCTTTCAATACAAGATTTTGCTCCACAAAGATGGTATTTTTTAAATATTTTACCAAAAATAAACTATCGCCTCCTGTTAGTATTATTTTTAAAGGGTTAATTAAACGTTGAGTTATCATGATTTGTTGCTCTATTTCTGAAATAACACCTTGAATAACGCCATATTCTATGCAATCGAGAGTATTTTTTGCAGGAAATGACTTTAAATCGTTAATTTTTCCTAATGGCAACTTCCCGGTATAGTTGTGCAATGCTTTAAATCGTAGTTGAATGCCCGGCGAAATGGCACCTCCAATATATTCATTCTGACAAGTAATAACATCGTAGGTTATGGCAGTGCCTACGCTTATTACAAGACAGTTATTGCCTGGGAAAATATTAGAAGCTCCTACAACTGCACCTATTCTATCATAACCCAAAGTGTTAGGCGTTTCGTATAAGTTAATAACTGGTAAATTTGTTTGACTATCAATGTTAATATATGTTTTAGATTTTTGCTTTATTGCTTTCTCCAAATTGTCTGTTAATGCCTGTTTAACATCGCATACAATAGCATGCAATGTATTATCTTTTATTTTCGTAATAAACTCTAATACTTCATTTATAGATTGAAATGTATGAAAATACTGAAGTTCTTTTTCAAGACATACTTTTATTAAAGTGTTTCCGATATCAATAGCTAAAAAAGTCATTGCCAAATACTACAATCATTCAGAAAAAAATGCTTATCTTCATGGTTTGAATTAATGCTGTAAAGGTATCAAAATTTTATGAACAATATGCCTAAAAAAATTATCATTGTTGAAGATGATAAATTGCTATTAACAATTTTTACCTTATATATCAAAGATCTTGGTCATGAGCTTGTTGGAGCTTTTACAAATGCCGAAGACGCCATAGAATGCTTAAAAAAGCAAAAAGCCGATGTTGTATTACTCGATATTCAATTGCCCGATGGAATGAATGGCATTGACGCTTCGAAAATTATTTACCTTGAATACAATACTCCTATTATTTACATTTCAAGTTATACCGATGAATTTAATACCTCAGCATCATTAAATTATGGAATATTTGGATATTTAGTAAAACCTATAGATAAATTTAATTTATCGGTTACCATAGATCTTGTATGTTGGAGACATCAGTACGAACAACACCGCAAATTAAGTGAGCAAGTTCTCAGTCAAATACAACATGGTGTACTTACATTGACTTTTGGAGGAAAAATTTTATACTCTAACGATGCAGCTCAACTAATGTTTAGCAAAAAACAAAGCAATGAAGATTTTTTCCCCAATTGGCTTCAAATAGATACCGAAAAATTTATAGACGAAATAAGCGATGAGGTAATTAGTAAAGGATTTATTTCAAGAACATTTAAAGTAAAAATCGGCGAAAATATTAAAATATTCCAAACCAATTTTTCATTGCTGTTTGACGAAATAAATGAACCATTTGGAATAGCTGCATTTGTAAGCGAAATAACTGAGTTGGCTCAGCTTTCCGACGGATTTATTAAGATAGGTTCTATCCACACATCGCTTATTAACAATATAAATCAATTATTATTAGTATTTGATACCAACAATTCCTTATTGTTTTCGAATCCTTTGGCACAAAAATATTTTCAAACTCGTTTCGATATTCAACTATCTGAAAATTTATCTATTGAGCAAATACTTTTTTTTCTGCCTATTAGTGAAATTCACAGCTTACTTAAAAATGTTTACGCAGGTGTATATCATCATACGGAACGAATTATTGAAAAAAACAATAAAAGAATATATCTTCAACTAAATTGGATTCCTGTAGAATTAGAAAAACAGATTCTTTATAGTTTAATACTAATTAACGATATTACTCCCTACCGAGAATTAGAACAAGAACTTGATGAAATTAAAAGCGAGCTAAGACCAATCTTCGACAGCAGTATTCAGCGATTTTATTTAGTTGATTTAAACTTAAAAATTATTTCTTTCAATAAGTCTGCTAAGGATATTATTTATAAAGAATTTAACCGACCACTTAAAAAAGGCGACTATGCATTAGATCTTATTCCACAAGAAGAAAGAAAAAAATTCTTTCTTACACAATTTGAATTGGCTAAAGCTGGACATAGTGTTTCGTTTAAAGAATCCTATCCATTAAAAAACGAGATAAGATGGAATGAAACCCATTTAGATCCAGTAATTGACGATAGAGGCGAAATAAAAAGAATTCTTATTTGGACACTCGATATTACTGAAAAAGAAAAATATTTGCATGACTTAAAAGAAAGTCAGGAGCGGTATGAACTTATTGCCAGAGGAGGTAATGATGGAATTTTCGACTGGGATATGATAAACAATACGGTTTATTTATCACCTCGCTGGAAAGCCTTATTAGGTTATGAAGACTATGAATTAAAAAATGAATTTGGAGTTAGAGATTCGTTAATTCATCCCGAAGACAAAGAAAAAGCACAAAAAATTTTAATCGACTACTTAGAAGGCAAATCGCCCATATATGAAAACGAATTTCGATTGAAGCACAAACGCGGGTATTATATTTGGGTAATAGAACGAGGCGAAATATTAAAAGATGAACATGGAAATAAAATTCGTTTTGCAGGTTCAATTACCGATATCACACGATTGAAAAAAACTGAAGACGAACTGCTAAAACTAAATCAAACCTTACTCGACGAGCGAAAAATGTTTATGCAAGGAAGTGTTGTAATTACTCGAATAAAAGCTGATGAAAGCAAAAAATTTATTTATATTTCAGAAAATGTAAAAGATGTGCTTGGTTTTTCTGTCGAAGAATTTACACAAGGTAAAATTACATACGACTCACTAATTCACAAAGAAGACCTTGAGATGCATCAAAAAGAAAGAGAAGATGCTATTAGTAAAAATGTTCATCAAATATCATTTACACCCTATCGCATGAAGCGAAAAGATGGCACATATATTTGGGTAAAAGATTTTTCTACGTTAGTAATCAATTCCGATGGCACAACCGATATTTTAGGATATTTCATTGACATTAGCGAACAAAAACGATCGGAAGAAGAACTTATCAATTCAAACAAGCGATTTATTGCATTATTTGAAGAAGCTAGCGATGCCATTCTACTATTAGATGAACTAAAAATTATTGATGCAAATAAAAATGCTGAATTATTATTCGGATATTCAAAAGATCAACTGAAAACTATGGATATATTAGGCTTATCGCCAACTCTACAACCCAATAAAGAAAACAGCCTCGATAGATTCAACAGAAAAATATTAAATGCCATGACTGGTACTACTAAAGCATTTTATTGGCAATTCTTAAACGCTCAACAAAAAATTGTAGATACAGAAATTGGCATTAGCCCTATTGTTGTTAATAATAAACGCATCATTTATCAAGCCATTATTCGCAATATTACGGATAGAAAAAAATTAGAAAACATTTTAAAAGAAAATGAGCGAAAGTTCAAAAATTTGTTAGAATCAATACCCGATTTATTATTCATTCTCGACAAAACAAATACATATATATATTTTAAACCCGATAAGGACAAAGTTTTCGACATTCCGCACGATAAAGTTATTGGCAAAAAAGTTAGCGATTTCTTCACTGGCGATATCTTAGAGCGATATCTTCAATGTATTGATACTTGCAGAAAAACAAAGCAAATTACAACCATAAATTATTCCATCAATTCACCAATAGGAATGAGAAAATTTGAAGCAAGATTATCATTATTAAACGAAAATGAAATATTACAAGTAGTTAGAGATTTAGGACCTGCCGAGTAGTTTTTTTTGTAAATAAACGGTACCCACCAATAATATCAACTCGCCCAAACATATGTTCTAAACTTATGTAATTGTTTAACGGATATTGATAAAAATCGGTTATTCCTGCTAAAATGAAAAAAAATCTGTTTTTGCTGTATGTAGCTGCTAATCGGACATTTACAGCACCTCCTGTTGTTGAATGTGGATAAAGTTTGCCAGGCATACTTATTATTTCTTTATATTGTAATTGTGTTGCTAAGCCAAAGATAAAGCCAAAATGCAGAATCCAATTTTTACGTTTCCAATTGTATAAATACCCTCCTTGCAAACCAACTAGTAGTGTATTAAACTTTGTAATGCGAAAATCGCTTTTAAAAATAGAGTCGAGCAATTTGGAAGTTAATGATGAATCGGCCCCTAGAAAAAAAACATTAAACTTCCCACCTAAAACCCAAGTTCCTGCCGACTTTTTTTGAATTTCAGATGCCGAGAATACCGATTTTGCCGAAAACTTATCGGGTTTTAATACACGAAATAAACTTCCACCAATTTGAGCCATTGCAACATCGGGACGTATGTATACTGTATTGCTATCGTTGGTAATGTAATGACTTTCTGAATAAAAGCCCTGATAATACTGAAAAAATAAATCTATCAAATAATTTCTGGGGTATAAATGCGATTGAATATCTATTTTATTAGTTTTTCCGAATAAGCTTTCGTCTTTTTTTCCATACGAAGCAATTCCAACTGACAAGTCAATCCAACGATAAGTAGCACCTATTCCCCATGATCCCCATGAATTAGGTATATACTGTAACCTATAATTTTTTTCTTTGTTAAAATATTCTATTCGATTGTTCTTATTTATCCAATATGAATAAAAAGTTCCTTGATATGGATAAAACGCAATGAAATTTGTATCTATAGGAGTGGAATAACAAAAATGAACGCAACATGTAAGAAAAGCAAAATACGAAGATAAACTCTTAATCATTATGTCTTTACAAATTTATACGTATGCAAATTTACTTTTAAAAAGTAAACACCTTTTGATAAATGTTGCAAATCTATACTGAATAATTCCGGATTGTATTTAATTGGTATTATTTTCCCATAAATATCTGACAAAGTAATCTGCGTAATGGGTTTGTTCGTTTGAATAAATAATACATCTTGTACAGGATTAGGATATAATATAATATTTTGATATTCTTGCAAATTATCAACCTTGGTTATTGTTCCTACTTTGTTTACAATATAATTTTTTGGATCAATTGATACGGATATAATGTTTTCGGGAAAAAATACCTTTGCAATCACATTATTCTGCGTTGGTTCCATTCGAATATTCATATCGGTTCCATTTGAAGAGAATTGAATATCTACAGGATTGTGAAAAAAAGGTGTAATGTTGGGAGCCGATGCTTGCTGCGAAAAAATAAATGTTAGCGTGTCGTTCGATTGTTGGTAAACTAATGAATATGTAGGATATCCTTCGCCATAAAACCATTCATCGAAAAATTGCTGAAAGTTGATGCCCGTATAAGTTGTGGCAAAATTTTTAAAGTCTTCGGCAGTTGCTGTACTAAAAGCATATTGTTGTAAAAATGCTTTTAGCATATTAAAAAACATTATATCGTTGTTTATTATGTATCTAATAGTATGTATTATTGCCGCACCCTTTTCGTATGTAAGACGATAGTCGAAAATACGATTTTCGTTGTAAATATCAGAAAATGGCACATATACGCTTCCGTTGGGCTGAGCCATTACGTCATTATGCACATTATTCATCCATTGATCGGCTTCAGTTTGCGACAATAAATGCTGTGCACCTAAGTAATATGTATATGTAGCAAACCCTTCATTTATCCAAATATCTTGCCATGTAGCACATGTTACATAATCGCCAAACCACTGATGCCCGAGTTCGTGAATAACTAACTCAAAATCGAAATACGACAATGTAGTCATAGTTTGATGTTCCATGCCTCCACCAATTGGAGCTGTACAGTGTCCATATTTTTCGCTGTGAAAAGGATATAAACCGTATAATTCCGATAATAATTCAATGAAGTTCTTTGTATTATTTATTTGATTTTGAAAATAAGGCAAGTAACCAGGATTATCGTAAATATAATTCTGAATATAAATGGAATCATTATAACCTATCGGTTTTGCATATTGAATATATTCTTGATATTCGCTGATTGTAAAGCTAAGCAAATAGTATGCAATAGGATAGTATGTTTTCCATTCATAACGAACCTTGTTTCCCGGAAGTGTTGTAATTTTGGTTAATAATCCATTCGAACCCGCTTTTAAATTGTTTGTACAGGTGATAAACACATATGCCGAATCGGCTTTATCGGTTAAAACTTGTTTGCAAGGAAACCAGTCCATGGCATGATACGATTCGCTTAACGTCCAAGTTACTTTTTTTTGCCAACTTGGCGACTGTCCGTTTTTTATTCCGGTGCCGGCAGATGTCCCTTTATAATAGACTGTTGCCGTAAAATATTGATTGACAGGAATAGGCTGAGCCGGAAAAGCATGTATTTCATGATTTGAAAATGTGTATGTAACTTGTACACCATCAATCGTAACCGAATCAACGGTTAGCGAAGAATGTAATTGTAATAAAAGTTCAGACAAAGGCTGATTAACTACTTTTGCTTTAATACTAGTTTTTCCACTGATGGCTTTGTTTAGGTTTGTCGCTTCAATATCAATAAAATAAAAGGACACATCATAATTGTTTAGCAAATTGTTTTTTTCTGATTTCGAAATGAAACTATGATAATGGCTTTTCTCTTGTTCAATATGTGTTGATAATTGTGATTGAGAAGTTAAAAATAAAAACACAAAAAGAAAAAACAATATCGTTTTCATACTAAATAAGGTATTTTGCATTATTTGAACGTAGAATATTTTTAAATGAAAGACAATAAAAATGTTATTTTAGTTGCATTAATTTTAAATTTCATTTACTTCAAACTCAAAATATTCAACGACAGGGTTAATAAGCATTTTTTTGCACATAGCTTCTACTTGTTCTTGAGCTTCTTTTTTACTTTTAGCCTCAAGTTCAATGTAAATATGCTTTCCGATACGCACATTTTGAACATTTTTAAACTGAAGATTATGCAAACCGTGCATTACAGCTTTTCCCTGCGGATCTAATAATGCTTTCAATGGCATTACATTAACATGAGCTTCAAATTTTTTCATATGAAATATTATTAATCTTGTTCTTCATTACATGGAATTTGAAAATCGCGTACTCTCAATTGTAGCATTTCTTTATTCATAAATTCATTTTTATCTATCGAGTAGCAAACATGAAATTTCTTGGCTTGTATAAGTTCATCCACTTTATACCCAAAATTAAATGCAATAGCTGGAAAGAAATACTTCTTATAAGTATCTTGCTTCAATTCAAGTTTTAAATGCTCCGAATTTTTACCTACAGTTTTTCCCGAGCCAGTGTCGTAAACATTGTACGATACAAATATTGGTGTCATATTACCAGGTCCAAATGGTTCGAATAAATGCAGTACTTTAAAAAATTTGCTATCAATATCTTTAAACTCTAATTCGTCGTCGATTTCAATAAAAGGTGTAAGTTGCTCTTCTTTAATTGTTTCGGAAACAATTTTTTCAAAAGTTTGAACAAATTTATACAAATTTTCGGGTTTTAACGACAATCCTGCAGCAAACGTATGTCCGCCATAATTTTCAAGCAAATGTGCACAGCTTTCAATTGCTTTGTATAGATCGAACCCTTCAACTGTACGAGCCGATCCGTTAATTAAACCATTCGATTTTGTTAAAATGATTGTTGGACGATAATAATATTCTATCAAACGCGATGCAACTATGCCTATAACGCCCTTATTCCAGTCTTCTTTATATAAAACAGTAGTTTTTTTATTAGGATATTCTGGATCTTGTTGAATTAACTCTATGGCTTCCTTAAATATATTCTGGTCGAGTTCTTTACGGTCCTCGTTGCATTCGTTAATCTCTCTTGCCAATCTTCGAGCTTCGGCTTCGTCTGACGAAGTAAGTAAACGAACTGCTTTGTCGCCTTTTTCTATTCTACCAGCAGCATTAATTCTTGGTCCTATTTTAAAAACTACATCATTAACGTTTAGTTTTGTATCGGTAACTCTGGCAATTTCTTTAAGAGCTTTTAATCCTATAATGGGATTTTCGTTTAATTTCTTTAAGCCATAATATGCAATAATTCTATTTTCTCCTAAAATAGGAACTATATCGGATGCAATGCTCACGGCGACTAAATCAATAAATGCAAACAACTTTTCAATTGGTATATTGTCGGTAATACATAGTGCTTGAAGTAGCTTAAATCCTACTCCACAGCCCGAAAGCTCCTTAAAAGGATACTGGCAATCGGGACGTTTTGGGTCGAGCACTGCTATTGCTTCGGGTAAAGTATCACCCGGCAAATGATGATCGCATACAATAAAATCAACATTTTTCGAATTTGCATATTTTATTTTTTCTACGGCTTTAATTCCACAATCAAGTGCTATTACTAAGGAATAATTGTTTTTGGCAGCATAATCTATACCTTTAAACGAAATACCATAACCTTCGTCGTATCTATCGGGAATATAAAAGCCAATGTTTGGGTAAACATTATTTTTTAAAAAAGAATACATTAAAGATACAGCAGTAGTTCCATCAACATCATAATCGCCATAAATAAGAACCTTTTCATGTCGTTCAAATGCTTGCTTTAACCGCCCAATAGCTTTATCCATATCTTTCATTAAAAATGGATCGTAAAGATCATCGAGACTTGGGCGAAAAAATTTTTTTGCCTCATCAACCGTTTTAATATTTCGTTGAACCAGAAGATTGGCTAAAACCGGGTGAATCTCAAGTTTTTTTGATAATTCATCGATTAAATCAGCATCACCCTTCGGTTTTATTATCCATTTTTTTTCTGGCATTGTCATACTGTGAGATTAAAAATTTGAATTATATTTTTTTTTAACACTTGCTTAACCATTTCTATGTCAATATGTTTGTTTAACTCTTTTTGTAATGAAGTAACACCTTTGTCTTGTATTCCACAAGGTACAATATACTGAAAATATTGAAGATTAGTATTAATATTAAAAGCAAATCCATGCATCGTTATTCCTTTCGATACCCTCACACCAATGGCACAAATTTTTCTTGCTCTAAATTTATCATTGGTTTCAATCCATACACCAGTAGCACCTTCTAATCGTTCGGCAACAATATCGAAATATTTGAGTGTTTGTATAATACTTTCTTCAATTAAAAATACATATCGTTTAATTCCAATATTTAAAATTCGCAAGTTAAAAATTGGATAACCTACAATCTGTCCAGGTCCGTGATATGTAATGTCGCCTCCTCTATTCGTTTTTACATATGTGGCTTGAATTGATTTTAAAAACTCTTCGTTTATAAGCAAATGATTTGGATTGCCACTATTGCCTAAAGTATATACGTGTGGATGTTCGCAAAATAATAAATATCCAACTTTATTCGTGTTTTCAGAATTAGTAGATAATTTTTCAAATAATTCTTCTTGATATTTCCATGCATCGATATAATTAATCAAACCTATATCCTGAAATTCAACGCTATACATGTATAATTATTATCCTCCTAAAATACGAAACTTTTTGCAAGTAATATATGAATACAGGTAATTATATTTTATCATTTGTATATTGTCTTATTTTTGCATATTTAACAAACGAGGCAAAAGCTGATAAAATAGCTACTATAAAGCCATAATACCCATCTAAAAATCCTAAACGGATAAAATAATCTCTTTTAAATTTCCATATAGGATACATTATAAGCTTAAGCAATGTAATTTTTCTTCCGAGTTTAGCTTCCGTTTGAGCCGCAATTTCTGTGAACTTATTAATTTGTTCAATATGCTGTTTAATCGAAATGTATGAATAATGATATAAATCGCCCTTAATTTGTCCAAGCAAACTATTTTTCTCTAATACAAATTTTTCGTGTAAGTTTTCGCCTTCCCACTTCCCTTTTCTTACATCATACAGGCGTAGCTTTTTGTCGGGATACCAACCACCGTGCTTTATCCATTTACCGCAATAGTTGGTTATTCTGTTTATTAGGTAACCGTCGCACGTCCAATTTTCTTTTACTTTCAATATAGACGATATTAGTTCTTCGCTTAAAACTTCATCGGCATCGAGGTTTAAAATATAAGGAGAAGATGCTTGTGAATTAGCAAAATTTTTTTGTTTTACATAGCCTTCAAATTGATGTTCAATAAACTTTACACCATAAGTCAAACAAATACTTTTTGTTTTGTCGGTTGAATATGAATCAACCACAATTATCTCATCGGCAACTTTTAATGCTGCCTCCAAACAACGAGCAATATTTTTCTCTTCATTAAATGTTATAATAACAACCGAAAGTCTAATTTTATTCATGATAATAAATACGTTTAACTCGCCGAGAAATGCTGGTTAATATTTCGTACGGTATAGTCCCCAATATATTGGCCATACGTTCAATATCGTCGGTATTTTCAAAAATTATTACTTCATCTCCTTCATGAACATTCGGTATGTGAGTAATATCTATCATACACATATCCATACAAATGGTACCAATAATGGGTGCTAGCTGGTGATTTACTTTAACATGAAATGCCCCATTACTTAGTCTTCGATTTAATCCATCGGCATAACCTACAGGTAAGATGGCGATTTTACCATCATTTTGCATTATTCCCTTACGATTGTAACCAACTGTATCGCCCTTTTTTAGGCTTTTAATTTGCGATATTTTAGTCTTAAACGTTAACACAGGGAGCAATTTTTGTTTAAGCTCAGGAGTTCTTGAAAAACCATATAAACCGATTCCCAGTCGAGCTAAATCGAACCTGTATTGCGAAAATCGCTCTATTCCTGCCGAATTTTGAACATGAGACAAAATTGAATACGAAAATGATTTTCTAAATTTTTCTAAACAATTATTAAAAATAAATATTTGTTGCTTTGTATAATCATCTTCTTTTTCATCGTCGGCGGCAGCTAAATGGGTAAATACTGTAGCTATTTTTAACCACGAATACTTCTTTATTTCATCAATTAGTGCATCTATTTCTTGGTATGAAAAACCTAAGCGATGCATACCACTATCAATCTTTATATGTATAGGTAAGTTTATAAAACCCGATTTTTTAGAGGCTTCGGCATACTTGCGAAGTGTATAAAAGTTGTAAACAACTGGTTCTAAATGATATTCTATCAAACTATTGAAAGAATAATGTTCAGGGCTCATTACCATAATAGGAATATGAATTCCATGTGTTCGTAGCTCAATTCCTTCGTCAGCAAATGCTACAGCCAAATATTGCACATTTTGATCTTGAAATAATCGGGCTATTTCCAATAATCCGCTACCATACGAGAAAGCTTTTACCATCACTATCATTCCTGTATTTTCAGGAAGTAGTGACTTGTAAGTAAGATAGTTCTGACGTAAAGCATTCATGTCAATAATAACCAAAGTTTCGTGCGATTGTTTTTCAAGAATATAACGAATTTTTTCAAATTCAAACTTTCTTGCTCCTTTTAATAAAATGGTAGAATTGGCTATGTCAAAGCGATAAAGTTGGTGAATAAAATCTTCTGCAGTGGAAAAATAATACGAATGTTGCGGAAAATAATCCTTATGTTGTTCTATTTCAGTGCCAATACCTACAAATACTTTGGGTTTTAATTCGCAAATCCATTGTCCCACTGTTTGATATAACTGAGAGGGATTTATTCCTGTATGTGGTATGTCGGATAAAATCACTGCTTTGTTTGAATGTTTATTCTGTTGTTCTAAAAATTGTAGTGCTAATGAAATAGACGAAAGATCGCTATTGTAATAATCATTAATTAATGTTGAATTATTTATAGCTTCTACCATCTCTAATCGCATGTCAACTGGTTTCAATCGAGCTGCTTTATGTGAGATAACTGATTTTTCTACATTCAAATATAAAACTGTTACTATTGCAGTTAATGCGTTTTCGATGAGCACCTCTTGTCGAAATGGTATTCGAAAAACAAATTCCTCGTTCTGTTTGTAAAAACCTTTTACTAAAGTATTAGCAGAATCTGTTTCGACATTTGTAATATAAAATGTATCGTTATGAGTATTGCCCCAAGTTATTAATTTTTTGTGTGGATAATTTCTTTTAAAGAGTTCAATAATGCTCGTATATTTCGATGGGACAATTACAACGCTAGAATTTTCAAAAAGTTTTAATTTTTCGAATATTTTTTGTTCTAATGTTTCAAAATTTTCTTGATGTGCTTTCCCAATGTTTGTAAAAATTCCGATAGTTGGTTGAATGATGTTAGCTAATTGTTGCATCTCGTTTGGTTGGGATATTCCCGCTTCGAAAATGGCAAGATTATGAGTATGTTGCATTTGTAAAACCGACAATGGAACTCCCAATTGACTATTAAAGCTTTTAGGGCTACGAATCACAGAAAATTTTTCTTCTAATATATCGAAAAGCCATTCTTTTACGATACTTTTTCCATAACTACCTGTAATAGCTATAACGGGAAAATTAAATTGAGCACGATGTGCCGATGCAATTTGTTGTAGTGCTGTAATACTGTTAATAACCTTTATGTACAATGCATCATTTTTGTATTCCTTGAGTTCTTTTTCAATGATAAAAGACTTTACACCTTTTTGGTACAACTCATCTATAAAAGCATGTCCATCGAAACGTTTACCTTTAATACATACAAATAACATTTGGTGAGGTAAAACCGGATGTATAAAGCGACTATCGGTAATAATTTGTTGAATGTTGTAATGACTATTGCCAATAACTTTACCGTTGCAAATTTCTGCTATTTGATTTGTATGCCAAGTCATTTTCTTATTTTTTCATGACACTCAAATAGCATTCTCTACACAGTGGTTCATATTCGTTAGTTTCTCCCAATACTACTAATTTTTCGCTTTGAATTTTTCGATGAGAGAATTGTGCTAAACTTCCACAACTCATACAAATTGCATGAACCTTTGTTACGTACTCAGCAATCGCCATCAAATATGGCATCGGACCAAATGGCTTCCCCATATAATCCATATCGAGGCCAGCCACAATTACTCTTATACCACGATTGGCGAGCTGGTTGCAGACTTCTACAAGTGTATTGTCGAAAAATTGTGCTTCGTCAATACCTACAACATCCACATCATCATTTACATAGAGCAAAATATTTAATGCTGTATCTACCGGAGTTGAAACCATTGCTGTTTCATCGTGCGAAACGACTTCCGATTCGGAATACCGAACATCTATTTTGGGTTTAAATATTTCTATTTTTTGTTTTGCTATTTGAGCACGTTTTAAGCGACGAAGCAATTCTTCTGTTTTACCAGAAAACATAGAACCACATATTACTTCTATCCAACCCCGTCGAATATTTTCCGAATTTTTTAATTCAAGAAACATAAATTATACAAAGCTTATTTGTAACTTTACAAAGTTAATTCATAATTTTGCTTTACTAAAATATTTTTTTATATGAATCGTAATAGTCAGTGGTACAATGTTTTATCCAAAATTGAAGAATGCAGACGCGATCTCGAATACATTTTACAACAAAAAACGAACTTACCATTAATTGAAGTAGATATAGTTTTAAACAAACTTAGTTTAATCTATGATATGCTTATGACAATTAAACTTCAAACTGCAGTAAACGAAGAAACAGGCTTTCTTACACGCAATTCTTCATTGATTAACAAAATTATAAAAGAATCTGTTTTTAATAATGAAGATAGTCATTCTAAAAACGAAGAAAAAAACGAACCTACTTTTTCAAGCGAAACAATTAAACATGAAAATAATTCCGTATCTAATCAAAAAGAGACAACCGAATCAAATTCAAATTATTATGAACATAAGACAGAATCTAAAACAGAAAATAAAAATATAAAAACACTTGCTGATACGTTCACTAAAACAAATAAAACTATCGCCGAAATGATGGAAGAAATTTACAAGAAAAAAGACATATCTAGCAGTCAACAGTTTAAAAGTATCAAAGACTTAAAACATGCCATTAGTATTAACGACAAAATTATGTTTATCAGAGAATTATTTAACAATGATGTTGACAACTATAATTATGTATTAGAACAAATAAATATGTGCAACAACCTTGATGAAGCATTGGCTATACTTGATAAAAATATTAAAGTTCAATCCGACAATGAAGCAATCAAGCAGTTATTAGAATTGGTTTATAGAAGATTTATGAATTAATTTATGCATTTTTTTTCTATTTCAATTTTTATCATTTACTCTTTTTCTAGCATTTTACATGCTCATGCAACTTGTCCAAAAAGCGAAACCCCTATTCTTGCGCCAAGATTTAAGTTTTATTACGAAAACAATCACAATTTTTATATCGAAAGTGGTTATTTTTTGGGCAAATACAATGGCCCAAGGATTTCAGTTAATTACGATGGCATTGTTCGCAACTATCAATATCTAATTTTTTCCTTACGCATTGGTGCTGGTTATTCTTTTGCCGAGCATAATTCACAAAAACAAGAATTTATTTTTCCAATGTCTATTCATATTCAATATACTCGAGTTAACAGACAAGCCGGGGGTTTTAGAAGATATAACATTCGTAATATTTTTCAGCGATTTATGTTAAAATCAAATATTGACTTTGCTATTGGAGGCTACAATTACGCCAATAAACAGCTTGTCTCGCCATTTTTTTCTATTGGGCTAAGACGTCAAAACCCTGAAGGTGGATGGATGTATCGTTTCGCTGTTGATTTTCAATTAGACAATGTATTTAGTAAAAATTATTTTCAAACTTCGTACTATGGACCTATTTTAAGTTTAGGTTATACGTTTTAATAAATGAAACATATGTTTAAGATTTTTCGTATAAATTTACTGTTAGATAACTTGCTAAGTCTATGAAAAAGTTTATCATAAGTTTTTGCATTTTATTATTTATACATCATGTATATTCTCAAACTTACACAATAAGCCACACCATACCATGGTCTACATCGCATCAAAACATGTGGGGACCCAATGGCAATCCATTTCACTTAAACATAAATCAACAATTGTTCAACATAAATTTTAATGATACAACAACTTTTGGTGGAATAGAATATATATTTGGATTACCATTCGGTGCACAATTTGATTTAGCTACTCATTTATTGCTTGGTAGTACTTTTTCCATACAAGGATTTCATACAGGTTGGATAGATGTTGATTATCCCGTTCGCATCGATCTAACATTTCCATCGCCATATACATTCATGCCTGGCGACTGGATTACCATTAATTCTCGATACCATGTATTAAATGGCTGGAATTTAAACTCTTCGTTTCCACAAGATGGAATAATTTCGCTCGATTTAGATTTTGGCGTCAGTGTTTCATTAGATGGAACTATTTGTTTTGGTGCATGCAACAACTTCAATATTATTAATGTTGGAGTACCTGACGACAGTATTGCCATAATTCACATAGATAATCAAAACGGAGACGTAACCTACCCTTGTATGCAAAACGGACAATTAACATTTTGCCACGATACCATTTTGCCTATTGTGTTTAATAATGCATGGGGAACAGGTATTTCAGGTGTAATTGGACTACCATACGTAGTAACTAATGATTATATTGATTCTACTCAATTGTGTCATAAAAAGTTAATAGCTCAGGGCGACGACCCCTATGCGCAATTTAGTATCGATATCATTCAGTTTTTATGGGCAATCTCGAACCTATTACCGCAATCAACAGCTCAACCATTGCAAAATTTTTTAGGAATGCTCACCGACACCATAAACATAGGTGGTGGGATTAGTATCTCCTATAATTTACTTTCTGCAACGTTAGATATTACCAATACTTTACAACAAGATTTAACTTTTAATCCAACCATCTGGAATCATTTTACATTGCCTACTGCTGTACAATATTATGTTACAGACCCCAATCAAAATAATATTACTGTTGCTCAAGGCAATTCTGCTCTGATAGATTTTCAGGCTTGCCACGATCTGCATATAAAATATCCATGCTTTGGATATCCGCAGTTTCCTATTGGCATTGCTCACTCGCTCGACAATCAATTTACAAATCATACCTGGGACAGTGTAGCATTTTCGCTTACAGTAAATGCCTTTGAATTTTGGATTAATTTACCATTTTTCCTAAAAAAATTACAAGAAGATAGTATCCAATATGAGTATTTTCAGCAAAATCCACAACTATTTATCGATACATTAAAAAAAATGTTTGCAAGTACAACTGTTAATCTCAACAACTCATCGAACGATACTTTAAAACATTACTTGATTAAACAAATAACAGAACAAGAACTTCTCTCTAAAGACTCTATAATGATGCAGCTATTATCTACCCGAAGCAGCATTCACATTGGACCTTTATTACAATGGAATATTCCGTTAGGATATATACCCATTACATGGTTTAATCAAACTTGGGAGCTGGAAGGCTTTAATGATACTATATTTCCTCCCGAAACTTTGTTCCCGCTTCCCGAAATGAGTATCAATCTTACAGGGAAAATGTGTTATGAAGATGTATCTGGCACATTGACCGCAACTGTAACTCATGGACGCCCACCTTACACTTATTCTTGGTCGAACGGAGTGGTTGTAACTGTAACTGATACATTTAATGTTCAAACAGGCTTTGCTCCTGGCACGCATTACGTTACAATTACCGATAATAATGGATGCTCGCTTGTTGCATCGTACACTATCACCGGAAATAATCCACAAATTTTGTATCAATTTAATGTACAAAACGCTTTATGTTACGGAACTCCAACTGGTAATGTTACAGTTATAGCAAGTGGTGGTACGCCTGGATTTACTTATCAATGGTCTAATGGAGTGACTACTGCGCAAAATAATGCTATTTATGCAGGAACTTATACTGTTACCATTACTGATGCTGTTGGATGCACTACAGTAGGACAAGTTACAGTTGGTCAGCCATCTTCGTATGTATCATTATCAGTAGATAGTATTGTCAAAGTAGAATGTATTGGAGGAACAACAGGTGCCATTTATTTAACTACTCAGGGAGGAACACCTGGATATACTTACATTTGGAACAACAATCAATTGACTGAAGATATTATTAATGTTCCTTCGGGAACATATTCCATTACAGTAGTTGACAATAACGGATGTACTCTTGTACAAACTTATATAGTTCCTCAAGTTCCACATTGCTGTATGACACCTTTTGCCGGAAACGACAAAAATGTATGCGGATATACTACTCAGCTCGAAGCCAGCAACCCATCGCCCGGAAATACAGCTCACTGGCAATTTATCAATGGTCCGGGCAATGTTATTTTTAGTAATCCGTATCTACCCAACAGTACAGTGTTTGTCAACGCACCAGGAACTTACACTTTTGTATGGCATGAAATTAGCCCAGTTTGCGATTCGTTAGATACAGTAAAAATTACTTTTATTACTCAACCACATGCCAATGCCGGACCACCATCGGTACATGTATGTGGCACCTC
>JAOADU010000055.1 GCA_026417155.1 Bacteroidales bacterium
GGTTCATATGCTTATACCACTTTGGTAGGGTGTAATACACGAAAATATCATGGTTTATTGGCATGTCCTATGGAACACCTCGATGGTGGTACACATATGCTCATATCTTCGCTCGATGAAACAATTATTCAACATGAAGCATCGTTCAATTTAGGAATACATAAGTACCCTAATATTTATGAGCCCAAAGGACACAAGTACATTCGTGATTTCGACTTAGAGCCTAACATGAGCCTTATTTATCGTGTAGGTGGCGTTGTATTGAAAAAAGAACTAATTTTAGTTACCAACGAAGAACGAATACTAATTCGCTATACATTATTAGATGCTCATTCGCCTACAAAAATTCGATTTAAACCCTTTTTAGCTTTTAGAAATATTCACAGTTTAAGTAAAGCTAATTTAGATGTAAATAGAAAATATACCGAAGTAGAAAATGGGATAAAAGTCAGATTGTATAATGGCTATCCATATTTATACATGCAGTTTTCTAAAAAAGTAGATTATATACACGTTCCCGATTGGTATTACAACATCGAATATTTAGAAGAAAAAGAACGAGGCTACGATTATCAAGAAGATCTCTTTGTACCAGGGTATTTTGAAATGCCTATTAAAAAAGGCGAAGTAATTGTATTTTCAGCAGGAACAAGTCCATGTAAAACACGATCGTTAAATAAACAGTTCGATAAAGAAATAAAATCTAGAATTAAACGCGATAGTTTCGAAAGTTGTTTGATAAATGCTGCCCAACAATTTTTTGTGTATAAAAGCAAAAAACAGGTTGAAGTTATTGCCGGATTTCCTTGGTTTGGTTCGTGGGGGAGAGATACTTTTATAGCCTTGCCGGGTTTAACGTTGCCACAAAATAAAGTAGAGGAAATAAAACTCGTTATTGACACGATGATTGCTCGAATGAAAGGACCATTTTTCCCAAATGCTGGTAGTGGCGAACATGCTGTTTATAATAGCGTTGATGCTCCCTTATGGTTTTTTTGGACACTGCAGCAATATTGTGAATTTGCACGATGTTACAAGTGGGTATGGAAAGAATACGGAAAAGTTATAAAAAAAATATTAACCTCATTTCGTGAGGGGACTGAATTTAATATTAAAATGCATGAAAATGGTTTATTGTGGCAAGGAGTACCAGGAATGGCACTTACTTGGATGGATGCCATAGTAGAAGGTAAACCTGTTACACCACGTATAGGCTTTGCTGTAGAAATAAACGCCTTGTGGTACAATGCTATAATGTTTAGTCTCACTCTGGCAAAAATTTCAAACGATAGAAAATTTTTACTTGACTGGATAGAAATTCCTGAACGAATAGAAAAAAATTTTGTCGAATATTTTTACGACCCATCAAAAGGGTATTTAGCCGATGTTGTTACATACGACACAAAAGATTGGAGCGTAAGACCCAATCAGGTGTTTGCTACGTCGTTGCCATACAGTCCAATTAAAGATACGCAAATAAAACGCAATATATTAGAAAAGGTGCAAAAGGAATTGCTAACTCCTAAAGGCTTGAGAACGTTATCACCTAGCCATCCTGATTATAAACCGAGATATTTTGGCAATCAAACAGAGAGAGATTTGGCATATCATCAGGGTACAGTTTGGCCCTGGCTGTTGGGAGCTTTTGCCGAAGGAATGTTCAGAATACATGGCAAATCAGCGTTATCGTTAATAGAAAGAATCTATCAAGGTTTTGAAGAAGACATGGTAGTACATGGAATAGGCACTATAAGCGAAATTTACGATGGCGATCCGCCACACTATCCTAACGGGGCAGTATCGCAAGCTTGGAGCGTTGCCGAAATTTTGCGTATTAAAATGATGATTGATCAATTTAAAGAAGAATAATAAACCCAACAACCACAACACGGTATGAGAGTATTAATGTTTGGATGGGAATTTCCACCACATATAACAGGCGGGCTTGGTACAGCTTGTTATGGTATTGTAAAAGCATTGGCTAAGCAGCGTGTAAATGTCATCTTTGTAGTACCACGATTGTTTGGTGGTGAAGACCATAAATCAGCATATTTGGTAAATGCCAGCGATGTAGAAATTAACGAACGTAACTTTAATTACGAAGAATATTGGAATTACATAAAATATTATGAAATAGGTAGTAGTCTTATTCCTTACGTAGGACCAGAAGATTTTTTACGTTTAATAGGTTCGCAAACAACAGTTAATACGTTCTTTGACGAAAAAGTATTTCGCGCGAAATATCAATTTTCGGGGAAGTATGGCGAAAGTCTTTATGCCGAAGTTAGTCGTTATGCTTTAATTGCTTCAGCTCTTGCAAAAGACTATCCTCATGATGTCATTCATGCTCACGATTGGCTTACATATCCTGCAGGCATGACTGCCAAAAAAACATCTGGAAAGCCTTTGGTAGTGCATGTGCATGCAACAGAATTTGATCGCAGTGGCGAAAACATCAATCAATATGTTTACGATATTGAACGAAAAGGAATGGAAGCTGCCGATAAGGTTATAACTGTTAGTCATTTAACTCGAAAATATGTAATTGAACGATATGGAATTTCGCCCGATAAAGTAGTAACCGTACATAATGCAGTAGAACCTGTTGATATTGAAAAAATTTATCAAAATAAAGGTTTTCCAGAAAAACTAGTTACATTTTTAGGAAGAATTACATTCCAGAAAGGTCCCGACTATTTTGTCGAAGCTGCTTATAAAGTCTATCAAAAAGATCCGAATATACGTTTTGTAATGGCAGGAAGTGGCGACATGTTGCCACGCATGATACGTCGAGTTGCTCATTATCGCATGGGGCATAAGTTTCAATTTGCCGGATTTTTAAAAGGCGAAGAAGTTTATCGTTTGTTTAGTATTAGCGATGTTTATGTGATGCCGTCGGTTTCAGAACCTTTTGGCATATCGCCGTTAGAAGCTATGCGGTCGAATGTTCCTGTTATTATCTCCAAACAAAGCGGTGTGTCGGAAATTTTAACCTATGCTATTAAAGTTGATTTTTGGGATATTGACGCTTTAGCCGATGCTATTTATGCTCTAACTCATTATGATGGCATATCGCGGATGTTTAAACGCCATGGACGCGAAGAGGTAGATAATTTAAAATGGGACAATAGTGCAAAAAAATTAATAGAAATTTATCAATCATTGATTCACACATAAATTGAAGTTGACATGAGAGCAATTTGTTTTTATTTTCAAGTACACCAACCATTTAGGTTACGTCGTTATCGCTTTTTCGATATTGGCAATAATCATTATTATTTCGATGATTTAGCCAATCAAAGTATTATGCGGAAAGTAGCCGAAAAATGCTATTTGCCTACCAATCGTTTAATGTACGAACTTATTCAAGAATATGGTACTCGATTTAAAATTGCTTATTCAATAAGTGGCACTGCTTTAGATCAATTTGAACTGTACGCTCCCGATGTGCTCGAAAGCTTTCAAAAATTGGTTCAAACAGGCTGTGTAGAAATTTTAGGCGAAACTTATTCTCACAGTTTATCTGCTTTAAAAGAAAAAGAAGAATTTTTTCATCAAGTTCGATTACATTCCGAAAAAATTGAACGATTATTTGGCGTAAAACCTACAACTTTCAGAAACACAGAGCTTATTTATAGCGATCATATTGGGCAAATGGTTTACGAACTCGGTTTTAAAGGAATGCTGACCGAAGGGGCAAAACACATTTTAGGATGGAAATCGCCCAATTATCTTTATTGTAGTGCAATAGAGCCACGATTGAAATTATTATTGAAAAATTTCCGATTAAGTGACGATATTGCTTTTCGCTTTTCAAATCGTGGATGGTCGGAGTGGCCACTTACTACTGAAAAGTATGTATCATGGCTAAATGCTATTGATCATCGTCAGGAAATAGTCAATTTATTTATGGATTACGAAACATTTGGTGAACATCAATGGGCAGATACTGGGATTTTTGAATTTATGCGATATTTACCCAAAGCTGTATTCGCACATTCTAATTATGAGTTTGTTACACCTTCCGAAGCAATAGAAAAACTCGATCCTGTAGCTCCTATTCATGTGCCATATCCTATTTCATGGGCAGATGAAGAAAGAGATCTCACAGCATGGCTCGGAAATGACCTTCAAGATGATGCTTTTAATCATCTGTATCAACTATATCCAAAAGTTAAACATTGCAACGATATGCAAATACAAAAAGATTGGCTCTATTTACAAACTAGCGATCATTTCTACTACATGTGCACAAAATGGTTTAGTGATGGCGATGTACACAAGTATTTCAATCATTACGACACACCTTACGAAGCATACATTAACTATATGAATGTTTTGAGCGATTTTGAGTTACGATTGAATGAAGCTGTCGGTTCCGATACCATTACTGTTAAAGCCAAAGAAAAACCTGTTACAAGATTTAAGCCATCAACAATAGTTCAGCCCGGTACAGAACTTATATATCCCGAAAATTTTGAACAAGAACAAAGTCAGAAAAAAACTAAAGCAAAAACAAAAAAGTCAACACCAACAAAAACTAAAAGTAGTTCAAAATCAACAAAGAAATCAAAAGAAACCAACAAAAAAAGCAAATCAAAAAAAGAATAACTTGATTATATGCTGTTCTCTTTAAATATTTGATTACTCTTTGCCTATTTAAAAAGTAATTAATGGATGTTTTCAAAATTTTTATTCTCACAAAATAACATGTAATTTTGCTTCAATTTAACGAATTTACTATGCGACGGTATTTATTTTTTCTAATATTGATAGTGGTGTATGGATTTTTAATAGCCCAAAAAAACGAAACCATCGTTGTAATAAAAACAAAATATGGGAATATAAAGTTAAAATTATACAACCAAACACCTAAACACAGAGATAATTTTATTAAATTGGTAAAGGAAAAATATTACGATAGTTTATTATTTCATCGAGTTATAAATGGTTTTATGATACAAGGAGGCGATCCAGATTCAAAACATGCTCAACCAGGTCAAAACTTGGGGAATGGAGGTCCAGGCTACACAATTCCTGCCGAATTTGTCCCAACTTTATATCACAAAAGGGGTGCATTGGCAGCAGCCCGACAAGGAGATATGGTAAATCCTACAAAGGCTTCATCGGGTTCGCAATTTTATATTGTACAAGGTAAAGTATTTACAAACGACGAATTGAATTATCTCGAGCAACAAATTAATCAAAACAAAAAGCAGCAAATTTTAGGACAACTCATGAATACACCCGAATATGCATGGTTAAAAACAAAGCTCGACTCAATGGTAAAATCGGGAAATCCAAATGCAATTAACGAATTTTTAAAAGAAACTAACCCTATTGCCGAAAAAGAGCTGGATAAAGCAGGAAGATTCAAATTTAATGAAGAACAAAGAAAAATATATACAACCATTGGAGGATCGCCTCATTTGGATGGAGCATATACTGTTTTTGGCGAAGTGATTGAGGGAATGGAGGTAGTCGATACGATTGCCAAATTACCTACCGATAAAAATAATAGACCTATCGAAGATATACGAATGGCAATATATATTGAAAAATAAAACTATGAAAGAGCAAATAGAACAGTTATTATATAAAGTTAGAAATAGCGAGATTACAACATATGAACAACTTGAAGAATTTCGCTCAGAATTTCTATCCAAAAAAGGATTGTTAAACGAATTATTTGATCAATTCAAACAATTGCCTAAAGAACAAAAAAAAGATGTTGGACAAATATTAAATATATTAAAACAGGAAGTAACCGAAAAGTACGAACAACTGAGCAAACAATTAAAAAGAGAATTAAAACAAATTGAATATAATGATTTAACACGTCCATCTGAACCTATACAATTGGGAAGTAGACACCCGATAAGCATAGTTCGAAACGAAATTATAAATATTTTTCAACGAATAGGCTTTATTGTATCCGAAGGCCCCGAAATAGAAGACGATTGGCATGTGTTTACAGCATTAAATTTTCCACAGGATCATCCGGCAAGAGACATGCAAGACACATTTTTTATTCGTCGCAACCCCGATATTTTATTACGTACACATACATCATCGGTACAAATACGCATTATGGAGACACAGCAACCACCTATTCGAATAATTATGCCTGGTAGAGTCTATCGGAACGAAGCCATTTCGGCACGAGCTCATTGCTTCTTTCATCAGGTAGAGGGCTTATACATTGATAAAAAAGTTTCGTTTGCCGATTTAAAGCAGACATTGTTATATTTTGCTCGCGAAATGTTTGGTAAAGAAACTCAGATACGCTTGCGCCCATCTTTTTTCCCTTTTACGGAGCCGTCGGCTGAAATGGATATATCATGCAATTTATGTGGTGGAAAGGGTTGTGCATTTTGTAAATATACAGGGTGGGTAGAAATATTGGGTTGTGGTATGGTCGATCCCAATGTGCTCGAAAATTGCAACATATCGGCAAAAGAATATTCTGGATTTGCTTTTGGTTTGGGTATTGAACGTATTACGAATTTAAAATTTAGAGTTAACGATATTCGGTTGTTTTCTGAAAACGATATTCGGTTTTTAAAACAATTTACTTCGGCAATTTAATGATGAATACTATGATGAATCAGGATGAATTATTTAAAAATTTAATAAGCCACAGCAAAGAATATGGCTTTATATTTCCATCTAGCGAAATTTACGATGGTTTAGCTGCTGTATATGATTATGGACAATTGGGAGCCTTATTAAAAAATAACATTCGCGAATATTGGTGGCGAAGTATGGTGCAACTTCATGATAATATTGTAGGTATTGATGCTGCTATTTTCATGCACCCTACCGTTTGGAAAGCATCGGGACATGTTGACGCATTTAATGATCCACTCATTGATAATAAAGACTCAAAAAAGCGTTACCGTGCCGACCAACTAATTGAAGAACATCTGCAAAAAATATCCGATAAAATTGAAAAAGAAATAGAAAAAGCTCAAAAACGCTTTGGCGAAAGTTTTAATCGTCAATTATTTGTTGAAACGAATCCTCGGGTATTGGAATATAAGCAAAAATTAGAAACACTAACAACACGCTATAATCGAGCCTTGAACAACAACGATTTAGTAGATTTGAAAAATATTATAGACGAAGAAAAAATAGTTTGCCCTATTTCGGGGACTTGTAACTGGACCGAAGTGCGTCAATTTAATTTAATGTTTTCTACACAAATAGGCTCTGTAAGTGCCGAAGCCGATAAAATTTATCTTCGACCCGAAACAGCTCAGGGTATATTTGTAAACTTTTTAAATGTTTACAAAACAGGACGCATGAAGATCCCCTTCGGAATTGCACAAACGGGGAAAGCTTTTCGAAACGAAATCGTAGCCCGGCAATTCATATTCCGTATGCGAGAGTTTGAACAAATGGAGATGCAATTTTTTGTGAAACCTGGTGAAGAATTACAATGGTTCGAATATTGGAAACAAACACGTTTGGCATGGCACAAAGCTTTAGGCATTGACGATGAATATTATCGTTATCACGATCACGAAAAGTTGGCACATTATGCTAATGCAGCAACCGATATAGAGTTTCGATTCCCGTTCGGATTCAAAGAATTAGAAGGCATTCATTCACGTACAGATTTCGATTTATCGGCTCATCAGCAATATAGCGGAAAAAAACTCCAGTACTTTGATGCCGATACAAACGAAAGTTATGTACCGTATGTAATAGAAACCTCAATAGGATTAGATAGAATGTTTTTAGCAATTTTATCATATGCTTATACTGAAGAAAAATTAGAAGATGGTACTCAACGGGTTGTATTACGTATTCCTTATGTGTTAGCACCTATAAAAGTAGCTGTTCTTCCTTTGGTAAAGCGAGATGGCATGCCCGAGAAAGCCCGCGAAATTTTGCACATGTTACAACCATATTATTTTTGTCAGTACGATGAAAAAGATACTATAGGTCGTAGGTATCGTCGCCAAGATGCCATTGGTACACCGCTTTGTGTTACTATTGATCAAAACACTTTAGAAAATAACATAGTAACTGTTCGACATCGCGACACTATGAAACAAGACAATGTTCATATTAATGAACTAAAAAATTATATTTATGAATATATAGCGATAGAACCTTTATTGCAAAAATTGCATCAACATGCTCGAGTACTTGCGTGATTTTATAGTAAAATTAGGACAAACCATTATTTCTATAGTAAGAATTTTATTCTTAACTCGTTTTATTCCTTCGATAAAGAAAGAAAATAACCATTCCGAATGTTTAATATTGACTAATGGGCCATCACTCAATACGTCTATAGAAAATAATTTACAGTTTACAACTGATAAAATATTATTTTGCGTAAATTTTTTTCCGAATACACCATATTACGAACAACTAAAACCACGTTATCATGTTATTTCTGCTCCTGAGTTGTGGTTGCCACAGGCAAAACATCCATATCCCAAACTTAGTGAGGAACTCTTTAATAACATTGCACAGAAAACAACATGGAAACTAACGATACTAATTCCATTTGCTGCAAAAAAATATACACAGTGGAGAGAAAAATTAGTACAAAATTCCAATGTTGAGATTGAATACTACAATCCTACACCCATCGAAGGGTTTCGATGGTTTTGTCATGCTATGTATCATATGCAATGGGGAATGCCGCGTCCGCATAACGTACTTATACCATCGCTTATGCTTGCAATGAAAAAAGGATTTAAAAGTATTTATATTTGGGGTGCCGATCATTCGTGGCTGAAAGAAATTAGCGTTGATGAACAAAATCAAGTTCTTGTAAATCAGAAACATTTTTACGACGAAAACACCGCAAAACCTCAACCCATGAACAAATTAAAAGGTACACGAAAACTACACGAAGTTCTTATTAAATTTGTACATGCATTTAAAGGGTATTGGGAAATTGAAGAGTATGCAAAACAAAAAAATATCACCATTTGGAATGCAACTCCTCATTCATTTATAGATGCATTTAAACGATATAAAATGAACGAATAACTATATGAAACCCTCAGAAAATTTTAGTTTAAATGGCAAATCGGTTTTAGTTACTGGAGGTACTGGCTCATTTGGAAAAAAATTTGTAGAAACTGTTTTGCAACGGTGGCCACAAATAAAACGCTTGGTTATTTATTCTCGCGACGAACTCAAGCAATACGAAATGGCTCAACTGTATCCAAAAAGTAAATATGATGGTATACGATTCTTTATTGGAGACATTCGCGATGCCGAGCGGTTTAAAAGAGCTTGCGAAGGAATAGAAATTATTGTACATGCCGCTGCTTTAAAACAAGTACCAGCTGCCGAATACAATCCCATGGAATTTATAAAAACTAATATTTTGGGAGCCGAGAATGTGATAAATGCAGCACTCGATACCGGAGTAAAACAAGTAGTTGCTCTTTCGACCGATAAAGCAGCTTCACCTATCAATCTTTATGGAGCAACCAAACTTTGTAGCGATAAATTGTTTATATCTGCCAATAACATTAAAGGTAGACGCGATATACACTTTTCTGTTGTACGCTATGGTAATGTAATGGGGAGCAGAGGCTCGGTAATTCCCTTTTTTATTGAACATCGAAAGCATGGGTTTTTACCAATTACACATCCAGAAATGACACGATTTAATATTACTTTAGATGAGGGAGTAGATTTGGTTTTATTCGCGATAGAAAAGTCTATAGGAAGCGAAATATTTGTACCCAAAATTCCTTCGTATAAAATTTTAGATGTTGCCGAAGCTATTGCACCTTATGCTGAGAAAAAAATCGTTGGCATTAGACCTGGCGAAAAAATTCATGAAGAAATGATTACTGAACATGATAGTATAAGTACTATTGATGGTGGCAACTATTATATTATTTTACCAGTATTGCCCGAAAAAGAATTAGATAAATTTATAGAACATCACCGAGGTAAAATTGTTGCCAAAGGATTCAAATATAATAGTGGTACAAATACGCATTGGCTATCGGTTGAAGAAATACGCAAGTTAATAAAACAACATGTTGATCCAAACTTTTCGGTTGAATGATAAAATCAATACCATATGGCAAGCAGTATATTACAGAAGAAGATATACAAGCAGTAATTGAAGTATTAAAATCGGATTATTTAACACAGGGTCCTACGATAGAACAATTCGAACAAGCATTTGCTCAGTATATTGGAAGTAAGTATGCAGTTGCAGTAGCTAATGGAACAGCAGCATTACATTTAGCTGTATTAGCACTAAATTTAGAGAAAGGAAAAAAAGTTATAACAACTCCCATAACTTTTGCAGCATCTGCCAATTGTGTATTATATGCAGGTGGCGAAGTAGAGTTTGTAGATATTGATCCAAAAACATATACAATAGATATAAATAAGATAGACTATCTTTTAAAGCGTTTAAAGTCGAATGAAGTTAGGGGCATTATTCCTGTCGATTTAGCGGGATACCCTGTAAACATGGAAGACTTGAAGCAAATTGCTGAAAGATATGGTCTTTGGCTATTAGAAGATGCTTGTCATGCTCCCGGTGGTGCTTTTAAGGATTCAGAAGGGAACTGGCAACAATGCGGAAATGGTACATATAGCGATGCTGCCATTTTTTCATTTCATCCCGTTAAGCATATTGCAACGGGCGAGGGCGGAATGATTACGACAAACAATAAAGATTTGTACGAAAAATTGAAAATATTGCGTACGCATGGTATCACAAGAGACAAAAATTTATTATCACGATACGATGGTGGATGGTACTATGAAATGCAAATGCTGGGTTTTAATTATCGAATTACAGATATTCAAGCAGCTTTGGGCATTAGTCAATTAAAAAGAGCACAACAAGGGTTAATACGCCGTAGGCAAATAGCTCAAGTTTACTTAAAAGAATTATCGAATGTAGGTGATATTGTATTACCCTATAGCAACGACACAATTAAACACGCTTATCATTTATTTATTATTCAAACTAATTATAGAAAAGAGTTATACGAATTTTTACGAACAAAAAATATCTTTTGCCAAGTACATTATATTCCAATTCACACGTTTCCTTTTTATCAGCAATTTGGTTGGAAATGGGGCGATTTTCCTGTAGCCGAATCGTATTATCAAAAGTGCTTGAGCTTACCAATGTTTCCAACTTTATCGGATGATGAAATTAGTTATGTAATTCATTGTATTAAAGCATTTTTTCAAAATAAAGAGTAAATTTAAAGCAGAAATGAAATCATTAATTGATACATTTTTTCTTAATTTTGTTATTAAATAAAGCTTTGTATGCTTCCCAAATGGCTAACCATAGATTTCGAAGATGAAAACAAGTTTCGATTATTTTTATCAAAGACATTCATGATAATCGGAATTTTAGCGGTAAGCTATTTTATGTTTAGGGCGTTTTATTTGCATAATATAATTTTAGGTTATGGTTTATTGGTAGTAAATGTGCTACTAATTTTATTTTTTATTTACGTAATTAAAACGAGTAATCATATAGTTGCTGGTCATTCTGTATCAACTTTAATGCTTTCTTTATCCTTGTTTTTAATTTACAATGGTGGAGAAAATTTAACAGGTCCATTATGGGCTTATACGGTTCCTATATCTTCGTTTTCTACTACAGGAAAGAAAATAGGTGTTATTCATGTAGCTATTTTGTTTGTTTTTTTAATTTTTGCATTTATATTATTTCCACAATATTTTCCACCATACGATGCTACTTTTAAGCTTCGGCTTATTGTAAGTTTATTGATAAATACTATGTTAATTTTCTTTTTTGAATACTCTCGTAGTGCGATTTATTCTAATATGCTACGTTCGCGTGAAGAAAAAAATCGTTTAATAGAAACGATTAGCCAGCAAAATACTGAGCTAAACATACAGAAACAATCGTTACAAAAACTTTATCAAGAAATTGAGCAAAAAAATATTTTTATTACCGATAGTATTAAATATGCACGACGCATACAGGCTTCTGTAATGCCCCAAGAACGTTGTTTTGAACAATTGTTTTCGCAACATTTTATTTTAAACAGTCCTAAAAATATCATTTCAGGCGACTTCTATTATTTGCATAAAAATAATGATGTAATATCAATTGCCGTAGGCGATTGTTCGGGTCATGGAGTGCCAGGAGCGTACCTTAGTTTAATATCATTAGTTTTTTTAGATCAGATTTTTAAAACGCATTCAGAAACTAACAATGCCGAAAAACTTCACCTGCTCGAATCAAAAATTATGGAATTACTTAAAATAAATTTTTCCGAATTTAATAATGATAGCATAGAATTGTCATTATGCAGCATAGATACAAAAAATAAAATTATTAATTGTTCGCTTTCGAATCAGGATTTAATATTACAAATTGATGATAATGCTCCGATGGTAATTTGCGGACAACCTTTTTCGTTATGCGATAGACAGCCCGATGAAATATTTACAGTTCAAAGTTTTTCATTTAAAGAAAAAGTAAAAATGGTGTTATTTACCGATGGATTTGCCGATCAATTAAACGAACAATCTAAGAAGTTTTCAAAAGCTAAAATGTATAAGCTAATTGAACATAATATTCAAAACAATTTTCATGAGCTTAAGCAGATGCTTGAATATGAACTTGTTCAATGGAGAAAGAATACAAAACAAACCGATGATATTTGTGTAATAGGAATTAATTACTTTGGGTAGAAAAAAATAATCATGTTTCATACGCTGTATTTAGAATTAACAAGGCGATGTAATTTTGCATGTCCGTATTGTTCAAGCGGGTCAAATAACAAAAGTTTGTGGGAAGAAGAAAAAAATGTTTCCGAATTGGTAAAATATATTTTAAATCCTGCTAAAGATATAGGAACGAATTTTATTGACTTTTCAGGAGGCGAACCCTTTTTATATTCTCATTTTTTCGAGCTACTTGCGATAAGTAATCAAATGGGCTTTAAAATAGGTATTTCTACAAATGGTTCGCTTATTACTTCAGAAATAATTAAAGAGTTAAAAAAAATATTAAACAACAACTTATTGATATCGCTTGGCATCAATTCTTTCGATAGTAAAAATGCAGAAACACGGTGCAAAGAAACATCATTTTTTTTGGAAAAATTGGAATTATTACTATCGCATGGAGTTAATGTGAACATATCTATTACGATGGGAAAATTTAATTGTGAAACATTTGCCAATAGTTTAAAACATATCAGAGAAATGAGCTTGCCGTTTAATCGAATACCGTTTGCTCCTCGTAACTCAAAAGAAATGTCGCATATGTTCGATAAACAAATATTAAAAAATTATTTACATCCTGCTTTAATGGAAAGCTTTCATGGTTTAGTGAGTTTCGTACCTTTTTTTCTCAACCCTAACGATTATGAGCAAATCACCTCACAAAAAGCTTTTGAAACGCCCGTGCCTTTAAATCCTTCAATTGGGTGTTGGGTTGGTTCGTTTTATGCAATTAACCCTCGTGGCGATGTGGCACCATGTCCATTATTGTCCGATAATGTTTCGGTAGGGAATGTTTATCATACGCCTTTACAAGATATTTTATTTCATTCGGAACTCATGAAAGCTATTACAAACAGAGATAATTTAAAAGGGAAATGTGGAACCTGTAAATATCGTTGGACATGTGGTGGCTGTAGAGTAATGGCGTATTATCGGAGCAATGATATTTTTGCCGAAGATCCTACCTGTTTTATTGACGAATTGAGTACTGACGAATTAAATAATTTAGAAAAACAAACCCGCAAGCATTTTAGAAATTTTGTGCGAATGAATGAAATTAATAAATCGCGAATGAAATCATCCTAAAAATGTTTCAAAATCAGCAACATCTCTATTGACTACGACATTTGAACCAATAAATGCATTATTCCCGATAGTAACGTGTGGATGTACCACTGCTCCAACGCTTATGTATGAATAGCTACCTATATTACAAGGACCAACGACATTGGCACCTGGACCAATATTTACAAAATTGCCTAATTGTACCTGATGACCAATAGTGCAATTTATGTGTATAGCACAACTAGTTCCCAATTTTACACCATGAGATATACCTGCCGATGGTTCTATTATGCAACCTTCGAATGGTTGTAAGAATGGAAAAACATGAGCTTTTTTTGAAATAACATTTACAGGGATGCCACCCCATTGTATTATTAAGTTATATTTTTTAGATCGCAATCTGGGATGTCCTATGGAAACAATAAAGTAAGGATTTTTGTGTAAATAGTTGATCTGTTCGTTTTTATCGGTAATTATATCAAATTTGTCGAAAATTTTTTGTTGTGTTTTTTGTTTATCATCGTCGAAGAATACAATTTCATCATTATAGCCGTTGTCGAGCAATATGGCTAAAGTTTCTAATCCTAAAGCTCCAGCACCTACAATTATCATGGTTTAAAAGTTTTTATGCAATTACAAATATGCAATTGTTCATTTTCGGTCAATTCGGGGTATAAGGGAAGGGATAATACTTCTGATGTTAATTGTCTTGCATGAAGTATTTGTTCTGCCCTAAATGAATATGAGTTGATAAGTGAGTAATCAAACAACAATTTGGGATAATGTACCATTACTTGTATGCCATTTGCTTCTAAATGTTTTTTCAGCAAATCGCGAAAGGGGCTTTTAATAACGAATTTATGAAAAGTATGCGATACATTGGTCGAAAATTTTGGTAATTCTATAAATAGTAGTGATGAAAGCTCATGAATGTATTTATGGGCAATAGATTGTCTTTGATTTATAATAGAATTTATATGTTCAAGCTGCCATAGCAGTAATTTAGCCTGAAATGTGGATATACGACTATTGAAGCCAACGTGGATAAAGTTATTTTCTTTTTTGCCATGATAGCGTAGTTGCTTTATGTATTGATAAATGCTGTAATCGTCGGTAAGAATTACACCTCCAGTGCCAAATGCATGAATAATTTTCGATGGGTCGAAGCTAATACAACTTATATTTCCCCAGCTTCCCGATGGGCGATTATTGATATTTACACCAAGAGCTTGTGCGGCATCTTCTATAAAAAATATGTGATTTTCTCGACACCATTGTTCAATTTCAGAATAATCTTGAGTGCTTCCAAATAATGGTACACTTATTAACGCTTTGGTGTGAGAAGTTCTTTTTTGTTTTATTTCATTAAGACTAATGGAAAAATCATTTTTTTGCAAATCTAAAAAAACAGGACATGCACCAACACGTAAAATTGCCGATAGAGTTGAAATAAATGAAAAAGAAGGGAGTAAAACTTCGTCTCCTTTACCTATACCGAGTGAAAGAAGACTAAAATACAAAGCATCGGTGCAACTTCCAACAGAAACAGCATATTTGCGATGACAATATTGAGCTATTGCATGTTCGAACTCTTCAATTTCTTTTCCGTCAAGAAAAAAACCATTTGAAAATGATTTGTGTAATAACTGTTGTATAACAAAAGCATGCTGTTCGTAAAAACGTTTTAATCCGTAATATGGAATCGAATAATTCATTAATACAAACCGATATGGTGTTTAAGAAAATCTCGATAAAACATCATTCCTTGTTCTAAATCAACCTGTGGTCTGTAGTTTAACATTTCTTTTGCTTTCGTAATATTCATAGCACCTCTGTTTGGTCGAAAAGGTTTGCACTCGTTCGATATAATTTTAACATCAGGAAACATTTGTTTTACAATTTGGGCAAGCTCAGCTATTTTTCTGCCTTGTCCATAAGAAATGTTAAAAATTTGATGGATAGACTTAGGATTGTTTATGGCCAATGAAATTCCTTGACACAAATCTTCTATGTATGTAAAGTCAAGTTCATGTAACCCTCCGTTGTCTAACTCGATTGTACCGTGTTCAAATCCTTTTCGCAAAAATATTTCTGTAACGCGTAAATTGCAGTCGGTAGGTCCGTAAACTGCCGACGGACGGATAATTGTAAATGGTAAATTGTATTTTTTATGATATTGTTGAATAATAATCTCGTTGGCTAATTTGAACGCGCCATATCCATCTATGGGATGGCATGCTTGTTCTTCGCTTGCAGGAATTATTTTGCCAGCATCGTCTCGTAAAAAATTTCCATATACCATGGAGGAACTAATATAAATATACTGAGAAAGATTGATAGGAGAAGTACGAATAGTTTCAAGCAACTGAAATTGTGAATCGAAAATATCTTGTTTTGCTTGAGAGGGGTTAATATCGGCAAGGAGGGCAACTGGCATAGAAGCAGCATTGACAATTATATCGGGTTTTATATTAACAACAAGTTGTTTGAACGATAAATCGTTCACATTGTTGATAAAACAGGGAATACCAAGATTGTTCAGTTCTTGCTGTCTGAGCATTGTATAGTAATTCCAAGCCTTGTAATTATTGGGGATGTAGTTAATTAGTGCATCAACAACATATATCTCAAATTGTGAGCATAATTTTCTTGATAAATGATATCCAATAAAACCTAAACCTCCAACAATGAGTATTTTTTTCATCTATATCAATAAAAAAATTTATTGTAAAGGTAATAAGTAATTCTATGTTTTGGAAAAATTAAAAAAAGAAGTATATATGTGTAAATAAAAAAAATTATATATTTGCAAAAAATATCGCTAAGAGTAAAAAATCTAAAAATCAAATAGTTATGTATTGGACTCTTGAATTAGCATCGAAACTTGAAGATGCACCATGGCCAGCAACAAAAGAGGAGCTTATAGATTATGCAATGCGTAGTGGTGCTCCGTTAGAAGTAATTGAAAACCTTCAAGAACTTGAAGATGACGGCGAAATTTATGAAAGTATTGAAGACATCTGGCCAGATTACCCTTCAAAAGAAGACTTTCTGTTTAATGAAGATGAATATTAAACTAAACCGGCAAACGCCGGTTTTTTTGTTATTTACTTTTTATAATTTTGTCAAAAAACTATATGCAATACCAACGAGATAAAGCTATCAAAGATATAGTCCGTAAAGAGGAAATGCTCGAAATCATTCAACAATGTAAAATTTGCCATATTGGTTTTGTTGATGGCGAATATCCATATGTTTTAGGATTTAATTTCGGATTTGCCGATAATAAAATTTATTTACACTGTGCTAAAGAAGGACGAAAGCTCGAAATATTGAAAAAAAATAACAATGTGTGTGTGATGTTTGATACAGGACACGAATTTTTTCATCGTCACGAAACGGTTGCCTGTAGCTACCGTATGCGTTACAAGAGCGTAATGGTTATGGGCAAAGCACATTTCATAGACGATTACAACGAAAAAATTAACGCATTGAATATCATTATGAAGCAATACAGCGATAAAGAGTTTGAATATTCTAAACCTTCTGTTGATAATGTTCGAATTATTTGCATTGAAGTTGAAAAAATGACAGGGCGAAAATTTGAATATTTGTAAAAAATAACTTATGTTTACAGCCGTATATGTTAAAATTTGAACAACATCGCTCACTTCAAATTGATGACTGGCTAAACGACCATTACAAAGGGCAGCTGGTTTATGCATATAAGGGAAGTATCAGCGCCGAAATAGTTTCACAGTGTTTAGAAAAAATTGAACAATATCTTCAACAGCAAAATTCATTAACCACAAAACCCAAAACGGTTGTTCATATAGCTATAGAATTGTTGCAAAATATTTTTCATCATAGTTTGCCGTATTTTGGTGTAGAAAAATTTGGTGCAGTAAAAATTGTTCATTTACCTAATGGGCTTCAAATGGAATTCTTAAATGTAATCACAAAAGATAAAGCGATTTTACTGTACGAACGCATTCAACAATTAAATGTTTTAAGTAAAGATGAATTAAAGAAACTTCATTTACTTATTTTAAGCAACAACGAATATTCTACTAAGGGCGGAGGAGGTTTAGGATTGGTTGATGTTGCAAGAAAATTAAATACAAAATTATTAGCAGAATTTTATCCGTTCGAAAAAAATAATTATCTTTACCTTCTGAAAATTCATTTAATTTGAAAAAATAAAAATTAAAATACTATGGATCCAATTGTAATTGAAGGCACACCAAAAACTCCATCAGTTAATTTTAATGCTACTACGGGAGTATTAGAAATAAAAGGTCGTTCCATCCCAGAAAATTCTATAGAATTTTATAAACCTTTAATCGAGTGGATAGAAAAATATGGATCTGCTCCGCAACCCAAAACAATTGTAAATATCCAACTCGAATACTTCAATACAAGTTCTTCAAAATGTATATTAGATGTGTTTAAACGGCTCGAAGCTATCGTAAATAATGGACACGATGTTCTAATTAATTGGCACTACGAAGAAGATGACGAAGATATGCTCGAAGCAGGTGAAGACTATCAAAGCATAATAAAAGTTCCATTTAAGATGATAGAAGTAGAGGCGTAAGAAGATAGCGAAAAATAAATGTGTAGGCTTTGGTTACTCCAAAGCCTTTTTTTATGTGCAAGAAATAGAACAGCGATTGCAACGCGATAATTCTCCACGTAAGCGTTTATCAACAAGTGTTTCGATTTCTTCTTTCAGAGGGTCAATGTCAATCTGATTGGTAATATCGCTGGCAAAAGCGAACATCAATAACTGACATGATTCTTTGTGCGAAATGCCCCGTGAGCGTAAATAAAACATTGCATCGTCGTCGAGTTTACCTGTTGCCGAACCATGGCTACATTTTACATCATCGGCATAAATTTCTAGTTGTGGCTTAGAACGAACTTTGGCATTTTGACTAATTATTAAATTTTTGTTTGATTGATAAGCGTTTGTTTTTTGAGCATCTTTAGCTACAAAAATTTTCCCCGAGAAAATGCCTGTTGCTTCATCGTCAAGAATACCTTTGAAAAACTGATTGCTTTCTGATGCTGGTTTATTATGATTTACATGCGTAAAATAATCAATGTGTTGATTTTTATCGGCAAGCCATAAGCCATACATCGAATTTTTTGCTTCTTCGCCGTTTATTTGAACAAAAATATTATTACGGACTACACCACCATGTAATGTAACATAAACACTTTTAAATTCGCTTTGATGCGATTGAGTAATATAATTGTTTGTTAATTGTATAGAATGATTATGAGCATTTTGCATTCTATAAAAAGAAAGTTTGGCGTTATCTTTCAAATAAATTTCCATAGTTCCATTCATAACAAATGGGCTAATATTGAGGCTGTGATCGCAAAAAAGTATTTGAGTTAAATGTGAACTCTCTGATATAATTAAATGACGTGGATAAATTTGAACAGCTTCGTCAGCAACAACTAAATTAATAACTTGAATGGGCTTTTCTAATCTTGCTTGTGGAGGAATGTACACAAACAATCCATCTTGCATGAATGATAAATTAAGATCATCAAGGAAATTATTTATAGTACGTGATGATTGAGCAAAGTATGGTTTTATAAGTTCGGGTTTTTTATTTGTTACTTCACGCAAGCTACCATAAATAAGACCGTCGGAGGTTTCGTGTAATAATTCTTGTTGCGAACTTGCATAATACCAACCATTAACAAGAATAATTAAATGGGTGTCTAACGATGGGACATCGCACTTGAATACTTCATCTATATTTATATTGCTACATTTCGTTTGCGAAAGATAAGTCAGTTTGCCCGAAAAATGTGGTTCGAGTGATGTGTATTTATATGTTTCGTCTTTTTTTGTTGGGAATTTATGAATTAAAAAATTCTCGAATGCACGAGAACGTAAGTGAAACAACCAATCAGGTTGATATTGCTTTTCGTTTTCTAATTGGTTAAATAATGCTTTAAGGTTATCTATTGCAATATCGTGCATGAATGTGCTTTTCATAAATTAAATTTTTTGATATTCTCTTTTTATCCAGTCGTATCCCTTTTCTTCCAATTCAAGTGCAAGTTCTTTACCTGCAGATTTTACGATTCTTCCATCGTATAAGACGTGTACAACATCGGGAATAATGTAATCGAGTAATCGCTGGTAATGAGTAATGACCAAGTATGCATTATCAGGAGATTTAAGTTTATTTACACCATTAGCAACAATTCGAAGTGCATCAATATCGAGTCCGCTATCTGTTTCGTCGAGAATGGCTAATTTGGGCTCGAGCATTGCCATTTGAAAAATTTCATTTTTCTTTTTCTCGCCACCCGAAAAGCCTTCATTTACAGAACGATGGGTAAGTTGTGTGTCAATTTCAACCAATTCTTTTTTTTCTCGCATGTATTTAAGAAAATCGGAAGAATTTAATGGTGGAAGGTTTCTGTATTTACGAATTTCGTTAACAGCAGTTCGCATAAAAGAAACCATGCTTACACCTGGTATTTCAACAGGATATTGAAAACCCAAGAAAATGCCCATTCGTGCTCTTTCTTCAGGAGCTAAATCGAGTAAGTTTTGTCCCATAAATAAAACTTCACCGCTGGTGATTTCGACATAATCTCGACCAGCAAGAACAGCTGCCAATGTACTTTTACCCGAGCCGTTTGGTCCCATGATTGCATGTACTTCGCCTGCTTTTATTTCGAGATTTATACCTTTTAATATGGGTTTGCCATTAATTTGTGCTTTTAAGTTTTTTATTGTTAACATAACGAAAAATTTTATCCAACACTATTTTCTAAAGTTATCTGTAATAATTTTTGAGCTTCTACAGCAAATTCCATTGGTAGCTGATTTAATACTTCACGTGCATAGCCATTGACAATCAATCCGACAGCATCTTCGGTGCTAATTCCACGCTGATTACAATAAAATATTTGATCTTCACCAATTCTCGATGTTGTTGCTTCATGTTCGGCAATGGCAGTGGGGTTGTCTATTTCGATATATGGGAACGTATGTGCTCCACATTTATCGCTTAATAGCATAGAATCGCATTGAGTAAAATTCCGGGCATTATCGGCATTTTTCATTATTTTTACTAACCCTCTATAACTATTTTGACTATAACCCGCAGAAATACCTTTCGATACTATACGACTGCGAGTATTTTTTCCAATGTGTATCATTTTTGTTCCTGTATCGGCTTGTTGGTAGTTGTTTGTTACTGCCACGGAGTAAAATTCACCAATAGAATTATCACCTTTTAATATGCAACTGGGATATTTCCAAGTAATAGCTGATCCCGTTTCGACTTGAGTCCAAGAAATTTTTGAATTTTCTTCTTTACAAATTCCTCGTTTGGTAACAAAGTTGTAAATACCTCCCTTGCCATTTTTATCGCCAGGATACCAGTTTTGGACGGTCGAATATTTAATTTCGGCATTTTTTAATGCAATTAGTTCGACAACAGCAGCATGCAATTGATGTTCGTCGCGCATGGGGGCAGTACACCCTTCTAAGTAACTGACATACGAATCTTCATCGGCAATAATGAGTGTTCGCTCGAACTGTCCTGTGTTTTTTGCGTTGATGCGAAAATATGTGGATAACTCCATTGGACAGCGTACGCCTTTGGGAATATATACAAACGAACCATCGCTAAATACAGCTGAATTAAGGGCAGCAAAAAAATTATCGGTATAAGGAACTACCGAACCAAGGTATTTCTTTACTAAATCGGGGTGTTCGCGAATAGCTTCACTCATCGAACAAAATATAATACCAAGATTTGCTAAGGTCTCTTTGAAGGTAGTTTTAATGGAAACACTATCCATTACAGCATCAACTGCAACACCGCTTAATTGTTTTTGTTCTTCGAGAGGTATTCCAAGTTTATCGAATGTTTTTTTTAATTCTGGATCAATGTCGTCGAGCGACTCGGGGGCTTTATTTTTCTTGGGAGCTGCATAATAAATGATTTCCTGATAATCTATAGGAGGAATTTTTAAATGTGCCCAAGTAGGCATTTCCATTTGTTTCCAATATTCGAAAGCTTTTAATCGCCATTCAAGCATAAATGAAGGTTCACCCTTAATTTCTGATAAGCGACGAATAATATCTTCATTTATTCCTTTTGGAAAAGTTTCGGTTTCTATATTTGTTGTAAAGCCATATTTATAGTCCGATTGAGTAAGATTTTGAATAATATCTTCGCTATTCATGGAATCAATTGTTTTTGCAAATTTAATTAGAATATTTCTAAATAAAAAAGATTATTTGATTTTCTTACTGAAATAATGTTAATTTTTATTTAAATAGATTTTATATTTATTTTTCAATGAATACGAAAATTGCGATGAATTATAAACTTTATTTCGAGTATTTCATAAAATACATTGTAGAATAGTTAAAAAAATTAAATGTAATTTTATAGTTTATTTTTTAAGAGATATGTATAGGTTTGTATTTTTACTTGTAGTTTCTATTCAAACCATTGCACAAAATAATGTATTAATAGATTCACTAATGTACCATGCGACTATTTTAAGTAGTGACTCTATGGAGGGAAGATTACCAGGTACAGAAGGTTATGAAAAGGCAGTAAATTATATTGTAAGTTGTTTTAAGCGGTATGGATTGAATAAATTTACAGAATATCCTAACTTTAAACAGTATGTAAATATTGAACACAATAGAATAATTTGCCCATGCGATTTTTATATAATTCATCCAACCAGAGGCCGCATGGATTATGTTCATGGAGAGGATTATAGTGTGAGAGGTTTTAGTGGAAGTGGTGAATTTTTATCAGAAACGGCATTTGTTGGTTATGGTATTGATACTGTTGGATACAATGAATATGAAAATGTAGATGTGCAAGGAAAAGTAGTGTTAATGTTTAAAGGCAATCCCAGATTAAAGGGCAAATTGTTTCCAAATTTTAGTATTGCTCAGAAAGTAAAAACGGCTCAAAAATATGGAGCTAAAGCAATATTATTTGTTTCCGATTTGGCTTATAAATCGCAAAAGCCCATCGGTAGCGTGATGTGTGCTCGCGGCAGCGATTATCAAAACTTCCCAATGTTTGAGATCAGTCAACAGGTAGCAAATGATTTATTAAGCGAACAAAACATTACATTGGATAGTTTATACGTTCAGATACAAAAAACAGAATTTCCTGCATCAGTAAATTTACGTGCAAAAGTATATATTCGGGTTATGCACGAATATTTTCCAAAGGTAAGTGTACCGAATATAATTGCATTTAAAGAAGGTGAAGACTTAAAACTAAAACATCAGTACGTCTTAGTAATGGCTCATTTAGATCATATTGGAAAACATGGAAATGTAATTTATTTTGGTGCAAATGACAATGCCTCGGGGAGTGCTGCAGTAATAGAGTTGGCTAGATTATTTTCAACATTAAAAACTAAGCGGAGCATTATTTTCGCTTTGCTTACTTCGGAAGAGCAAGGCTTGTTGGGAGCAAAGTATTTAGCCAAAAACTTGCCTGTTAATCCTGAACAAATCGTAGCAGCTTTTAACTTTGATTGCATTGCTGTAGGCGATAGCATTCAGTTAGGCAATGGGAAATCTAATCCTAAATTGTTCGAATTAGCTAAGTCTTTAGATATAGAAGGTTCGGTAATAAAACAAACATGGGGTGGTGGAGGTGCCGATCTATCTCCTTTTTATGAATTAGGAATACCGGGATTGTATTTTGTTTCGACAAATAGTTATAAACACTTACATTTACCAACCGACAAAATAGATACTTTTAATATACCCTTATTTAAAAAAATGGTAGCCTTAGGTTACAGAGTTGTATTGTCAGTAGCTAATAATCAATATGAAAAAGAAAAAATTATAAACTAATTAAAGTAAGATTGATTTTATTGGAGAACAAATGGAAAGTAAAAAGGTTTAGAGAATAATTGCACTAGGCAAATTTGAAAATTGTTTCCACTTGGCATCTTTGCCCATGTTTTTTAACAAGGTTAGTATGATTATAATAAAATTATATATACTGAAAAAGATAATTGTAGTTTATAGACAAAAATTAGATATCATACAATAATCGAAACATTTTAGCGTTATTCTATATCTCAATGAAAAAAAGTATTTTTGTAAAAAAATTGATGTAATGAATATACGATTAATTTTTTGTGCAATTCTTCTGATTAATGCGCTTACAGGCTTTTCGCAAATTTCTAATCAGCAACTTAATGGACGCGATGGCGAAGCTAATGTAATTACAACAGCAGTCCCATTTTTAACGATTGCTCCCGACTCTCGTTCGGGTGCTATGGGAGATGCGGGGGTTAGCACTTCGCCCGACATTAACTCACAGCATCACAACCCAGCTAAGTATGCGTTTATGAAAAACGATTTTGGCGTTTCCATTTCTTATACACCGTGGTTGCGTCAACTGGTCAACGACATCAATTTAGCGTATCTGGCAGCATATAAAAAAATTGGTGGTGGCCAAACTTTAAGTGCTTCATTACGCTATTTCTCACTCGGCGATATAACGTTTACAAATATGAATGGCGAAGTTACCGGTCAACATCGTCCTAATGAGTTTGCTATAGATTTTGGTTATAATCGTATGTTGAGTAAATATTTTAGTGGTTCAGTTGCACTTCGGTATATTAATTCAAACTTAACGGGAGGATATTCGGGTACAGGTGTTCAAACTAAAGTGGGACAAGCCTTTTCGTCGGATGTTTCTGTTTTTTATACTCGTCAGCTCGAAATACAGAAGAAAAATTCCGAAATTAATGCAGGTATCAACATCTCAAATATTGGTTCTAAAATGTCTTATACCGACAATGCTCAAAAAGATTTTTTACCTGCAATGTTGCGATTAGGTTCATCATTTAAAATGGATTTAGACGACTATAATAGCTTAATGGGTGTAGTAGAATTAAGTAAATTATTAGTTCCCACTCCACCTATATATTATGCAGTAGGCGATACATTACCCGATGGAACAATTGTAAATGTTCCTCAAAAGTGGGTAAAATATGGTAAAGATCCAGTAGTTTCTGTACCAGCGGGAATTTTTCAATCGTTTTGGGATGCTCCGGGTGTTCAACTCGACCCAATGAACCCTAACGACAGAAGCGTATTAAAAGAAGAGTGGAGAGAAATTAACTGGTCAATAGGGCTTGAATATTGGTATGCCAAACAATTTGCATTGAGAGGTGGTTATTTTCATGAAGATGCTACAAAAGGAAATAGAAAATTTTTTACAGTTGGATTGGGGCTACGACTAAAGGTTTTTGCTCTCGATTTTTCATATTTAATACCTACTTCACAGCGTCACCCATTGGGCAATACGTTGCGTTTTACTATCATGTTTGATTTTGAAGCAGCAAAAAAAGAGTCTAAAGCCTCAAACAATTAATCAATATGTCTTATCGTATTGGCATTGGCTACGATGTTCATGCTCTTATCCCTGGGGAATTTATCATTATAGGTGGAGTAAAAATACCGAATACTCACACAACACGAGCTCATTCTGATGGAGATGTGTTGCTTCATGCTATTTGCGATGCAATGTTGGGTGCAGCTGGTCTTGGTGACATTGGACAGCATTACCCCAATAATGACCATACGTATAAAAACATAAGTAGTTTATTGTTACTTGAGAAGACTTTGCAATTAATAATACATTCGGGTTACAAAATTGTAAATATTGATGCAACAATCATTGCCGAGAAACCTAAAATCTTGGCATATAGCAATGAGATGAAAATTAATATTTCTCGTGTTTTGAAAATTAGTGAACATCAAATTTCTATAAAAGCAACCACAAACGAATCTATAGGGTTTATTGGACGAGGTGAAGGGATTGCGGCTATTGCCACAATATTACTTGAAACTTATTGATAAAATAAAAGTAATTGCTGATAATGCGGTATCTCTTTAACAGCAGACCATCCGTTATTATAATAAAAACAATAATGAACGAAGCCATTTGTAAGTAAGATAAAAGCCGATTTGTAATGCAAATTATAAAGACCTAATTGGGTAAGATTTTTTTGTGTTAATGATTGAGAGGGTGATTTGCATTCGCATAAAAGTATAGGTTTGATGTGTGAAGAAAATACAGCAACATCTATGCGTAATAATTTTTGATTTACACGAAAACCATACTCAACTTGTATTAATGATTCTGGACATTGTTTATATTCAATTAAATACCATATAACATGTTGTCGAACCCATTCTTCGGGAGTAAGCTGAATCCATTTTTTTCGAATTCGATCGAAAATAAATAACAAATTTTCGTTTTCTTTCAATTGGAAATTAAACGATGGAAAATTTAGCTTGGGAAGATTCATACAATACGGTCTTTGTTGTTTTTTAAAAATTCATCCCATGTTTGTATTTTTTTATTTGTAATGTTATTTTTTTGAAAAGAATGACATACTGCAACTGCTAATGCGTCGGTGGCATCGAGTAAACGCGGAATTTCGGAAAATTTAAGTAAATGCTGCAAAATAACAGCCATTTGTTCTTTCGATGCATTGCCATTGCCAGTAATGCTTTGTTTAATTTTTCGAGGTGAGTATTCAAATACTGGAAGTTGAAAAGAAAGGGCCGAAGCAATAGCAACTCCTTGAGCTCGTCCAAGTTTTAACATCGATTGTACATTTTTTCCATAAAAAGGAGCCTCTATTGCCATCTCTTGAGGTTTATATTCTTTGATGAGCATTGAGGTACGTTCAAAAATATAATTTAGTTTTTGATAGGGATCGTTAATTTTTTTTAGTTCTATAACCCCAAATGCTACACACGACAATTTTCCTGATAGCATATTTATAATTCCATAACCCATTATTTGGGTACCCGGATCAATGCCTAAAATTAAAAAATCATTGTTCTTGTTTTTCATAAAAAAATATTTCTTTCCATTTAAGAAAAATAATACCTGTAGCAATACAAATAAAACCGATGATTGCCCATAAAGTAATTTTTTCTTGTAGTATGGTACTAATGAAAAATAAAGACAAAAAAGGCGATAAAAAAATATAAATACTTATTTTATCTGTGCGAGATGCGGTATTTAGTGCAGTTAACCATAATAAAAAAGTGATACCCATTTCGAACAATCCGGTATATATGGCAGCAATATACGATGCGTTCCAGTGTGGGAAAGGCTTATCTAAAATAAGGATTAATAAGGAAATATAAAAGCTACCAAAAAGAAAATTTAAAAACAACTTAATCAACGCAGATCTATGGTCTTTGATGTTGACTATCCAATAAAGTGACCAGATAATGCTACTTCCTGTTGCTAATAATATTCCGACAAAATTGGCTGACGATGTCGAAGTGCTAGGAGTTTTACTTAACGAAATAAAAAATACACCAGCTAACGATAAAATAAATGCTACAATAGCTCTTTTTTGTAACTTTTGTTTCAACAACCAAGCAGAAAATATAACCAGCACAACAGGCCATGTATAATTTAATGGTTGTGCCATAAAAGCAGGGAGCATGCTGTATGCACTAAGCAATACTATGTAGTATGAAAAAGGATTTAATAGTCCCGAAAATGCCGATATTAGCCATTGATGCGAGGACATTTGAAATATCAATAAGAATTGTTTTTTTATAATTAAAAAAATAAAAAAAATTATAGCACTTGTATATGTAGCAATAGCTAAAACATGTATAAAATGTAATTCTTTAAGCGAAATTTTAAATGCAGTGGCTACTGTGCTCCATAATAGTACAGCGAGCAATGCTAATAATGTAGATTTTTTGTTTTTTGTCATGGATTAAGAGGGGAATAGGTGTCTTTGTTTTCAAATTCATCGATAATATCTCCTCGTAAAATACGAAAACGCCGACGAGCTTCGTTCGAGTAAAAACTTCCGGGATAATTGTTGAAAATAATTTCGAGGTATTTTTTGGCAAGTTCTTTATTATTTAATGTATATTGATATAAGTTAGCCAAGCGATAAGCAGCTTGTGGTGCCGAAACTTCACGACCAAATCTTTGAATTACAGAATCATATAATGCGACAGAAATATCGAATTTTTTAAATGAAGAATAAATATCAGCTTTTTTAAGTAAAGCGTCGTCGTGAAGAGAGTATGCAGAAGGATTGTTTAAAATGGAATCGAGGCATAATAAAGCTAATGAATCTTGTTTTTTAAATACATAAAAATCGCTTAAAGAAAAGGTTTTTAAAGTTTGTTGAGTAGAGTCGGTTTCTAAATTTTCATCTATAAATTGCGAAAGAGCAAGGGCGTCGTTGGCAATGAGCTTTGAGGTGGAAGCCTTGAGTACATTGGCTTGTGCTTGTGCCCATAAAAAATCACCAGTGTAATAGGCAAGAATAGCTTTTTTGAAGCGAGCTTCGTGAGCAATGGGTTCGTTAGGGCTGTTTTTTTCAACTTGTGTATAAAGTAGTGTGGCTTCCCAAATGTCGTTTTTCATAAGCATAATATCGCCAAGCAGAATTTTAACTTCATTGATTTGTTGAGCAGAAAATGCGTTTGAGGAAATGATTTTTTTTAGCAGTTCGATGGATTCATCGGGTTTGTTTAAATAAAAAGCTTTCAATTGAGCTAATATTTTACTAACACTAAAAGTATTTTTATGTATCCCACTATTGGTTAAATATGTAGTAAGCTCTTTTTCTAGTTCTAAGATTTTATTCTTGTCAACTTGCTTGTCTTCTATAATTTGATAATATAGTGTAACTAAATAATCGCTTTTAGCTTCTTCGTACCAGGCACTTTGATAGCCTTTTTGAATAATATACTGAAATGCTTTTAAGGCAGTATTGTAATCTTTATTGGCAAAAGCAGTTTGTCCTATGCTATAGATTCGGCTACCGTCTTCTTTCAACCGTTTGTCAAGAGAAATAGCATACGTAAGTGCAAGATTGAACTTGTTTTGTTGATTGTACAGCCATATCAAAAATTCGCTAAAAATGATAACATCAGGTGATTTCTGAATTTGTTGTATAAGTTTGTTTTGTAATAATTCTACAAGCGTTTTGTCTTCTTGATTATATACCGATTGTTGCAGACGATTTTGCACCATTTGTATCATATTCGGATTTTCGTTGAGTAAGGCTAAATATTCGTCTATCATTTTTGAATAAAGCTTTTGAATTTGATATAAATTAGCTAATTCGAGACGAAAACTATATGTGCCTTTCAACAGTTTTTGTCCTTTTAAATAAACGGTTTCGGCAAGGTCGTATTCCTGATATGTAATAAACATGTTAGCAGCTTGAAATATTTGCGATTGATTCGGTTCAATAGATTTTATAACGTCGTCGTATGTTTTTTTCATATCATCTAGACGGTTCATAAGCTTATATACATTTCCGAGCATGATTTTGAACGAAATGTCGCTAGGATTTTTTTTAATTTCTTTTTTTATAGCTCTCTCGGCTTCGTCATATTGTGCAGATTGATTTAATGAATAGATGTAATATGTAAAATAAAATGTGTTTCGCTGCATTTGATATAATTCGTTGAATAATGTAGCAGCTTTATCGAATTCTTTATTGCGTAAATATTCGAAAGCAAGTTCTTGTTTTTCTCTATCTATAGACTGAGCCACAAGGGAGACATATAAGAATAAGCTTAAGCAAAAAAGCAAAAATTTTGCAGTCATAATTATTTTTGTGCAGAAATGGTATCGGTACTAAATTTTGTTTCTCTAAAATCAATTTGATTGATATCATTTATTTTAATGTTTTGAATAGTATTTTTTACGATATGTTGTGTTTGAACAGAGGTAAAATTCGAACCACTAAGTGCCTTTAATGAAGCATTTTTTCCTTCGAACATTTGTATGTTTTGTTCCAAAAAGTTTGTAAAAGTTTCGTTGTCAACATTCATTACAACGTCGAGTTTGCCTTCTTTTATCCACGCTAATTGTTCGTGAATAGGCAAATTAAAATAAATTTTTATGGTATCTAAATAAGGTAAGCAGTTGCCATTAGCATCCGTTTTAAAATATTTCTGGTTTTTGCATAATATCATAGGTTTATTTGCTTCGGCAAATTGCTTAATGTAAAATGGACCTACACCAGTGGTCAAATTTTTTGAATATTTTTCGAATGCCTCTTTTGGGAAAATAACAGCAGAGGATGAAGCTAAGAAATGTAAAAACATAGGATTGGGTTTGGTTAGTTTAATTAAAAGCGTACTATCATTTTCTTTAATAATGCCTTTAATGGTTTTTGCTTTGTTCTCGTAAAAGTCTTTGGCACCTTCAATTTGGTCTATAAAAGATTCGGCAGCCTGATTGTTTTCACTTTTTGTGCAAAGTAGCGTAAGCGAGTATATAATGTCGTCTATAGTAAGTTTTCTGCCTTTTTCTTTTTCAAAGCAAGGATCGTCATGAAAATATACATGAGTATTGATAAAAAACCGATATTCTTTTTCTGAAGTATCAACGCGCCAAGTATCGGCAATGCCTGGTTTTATGCTAAGTGTGAGAGGATCTAAGGTAACAAGTCCTTCATGTATAAGCGAAACAATTCGTTGCGAGGCAGCATTGTTGATGGTTAATGGAAATAAGCTCGATAAATTTCCCGATTCGGCATATCGAAGTGTACCTGCATTTTCGTGATGTTTGCATATTTCATCTGTAGTAGTGGATGTACATGATAGGAATGTTGTAAGAACATATGCAAAAATGATAATAATAACAATAGATTTCATAACAATATAGTTTTTACAAAATTAACTAATTTTATTGATAGCTGCGATTTATTGATGTGCTATTTTTTTTGTGTTTAATTTTTTTTTGATTTTTTTTGCAATGAAGAATTATTTAACGTATATTCGTTGTTTAAAAGTTAAAAGGTATACCCATGAAACGTCTTGGGCTTATTTTGTTGATTTTTACTTTCTTGCAGCAAATTTCGCAAGCAGGAGAAATTGTTATAGAAGGCATATTTCAAGGCAAAAATATATATGTGATGAATCCCTTTGCTTCATCGGGTGTAGGTTTTTGTGTGTTTGAAGTTACCGTTAATGGAAAGGTATCTACCGATGAAATTAATTCCAGTGCATTCGAAATAGATTTATCAGTATATCAGTTTAATATAGGCGATAAAGTTACCATCGTAATTAAACATAAAGATAATTGTGTTCCCAAAGTGCTTAATCCCGAAGTGTTAAAGCCCAAGAGTACGTTTAATGTTACCAGCATCGAAGTTACAAAAGATGGTTTTTTAAAATGGACAACTACAAATGAATCGGGCAAATTGCCTTTTATTGTAGAACAATATCGTTGGAATAAATGGATAAAAGTAGATGAAGTTGAAGGCAAAGGTACTGCAGGAACAAATTCTTATTCAGTTAAAGTATTTCCTCATTCGGGAAATAACAAGTTTAGAGTAAAACAGGTAGATTATACGAAAAAACCCCGTATGAGTCAAGATGTTTTATTCAAATCATTACAACCCCCAGTTACCATAACAAACAAGAAGTTCGAAAATGAGATTACATTTAGTGCCGAAACTATGTATGAAATATACGATTATTACGGGAATCGCATTTTGAAAGGAATTGGGTCAAAAGTTGATATTTCTGGTTTGAAAAAAGGAGATTATTTTATCAATTACGATAATACAATGGATCAGTTTAAGAAAAAATAAATTGAATTTTACCCCAAAACCATAAAAAAGTAAAAATATTTTTTCAATTATTTTATTAAAGCATATCATTCGGACGAAAAATTTATAAATGCTCTGTTAAAACATTTTCAAGAGAGTAAGCAATACAAGTAAAAAAGTGACGTTGAAATTTTATTGTAAAAAAATAATTAAAGATTTTATACCTTAATTAGAGCAAAATTGTCAGTTAATTCATTTGTAAGCCAGTAGGTACGTATATTGAGCATTTTTGCTGTTTCGATGTTTTCGATACTATCGTCAATAAATAAAGTTTCGGTAGGATTTAATTGTTGATCGTCTAAAACGTATTTAAAAATTTCTATGGATGGTTTCCGCAATTTTATTTCGTAAGAAAAATAAACTTTATCGAACATTTGTTGAAATGAGATTCCCTGTGTGGCTTGTAAAAAAGTGTTGTTAAATTGCTTAAAATGAATAGCATTAGTGTTGCTTAATAAAAATATTTTGTGAAATTGTTTTAAATGCTGAAGTAGTTGGATGCGTTGTTGTGGTATGTCGAGCAACATGGCATTCCATGCTTGAGTAATTTCATGCAATGAAACATCTTTTGTGCATTGCTGTTTTAAATATAGCAAAAATTCATGGTTTGAAATCTTTCCTAATTCGAGATCGTGCAAGATGCTTGTTACATTAAAATTTGTAAGTAATTTTCCTGCTTGATAAACTCCAAGTTCTTTTAGTGCATTAATGGTTAGCTTAGGGTTAATATTTATGATAACTCCTCCAAAATCAAAAATAATATTTTTAATTCCTGATAAATCAATCATTTTTATTAAAAATACTTGGGTTGAATAATGTCCGACAAAATTACTGCTTTTTTTAAATCGTCGTGTGTAATCTGAAAATGTTTTTCTTGTTTTATATCCGTATGCTTATGGATTGAAGTTTGTTTTTTAATGATTCTATGATCGGCAATGGTTTCGTCTTCATAAATTTCATCATGTATAATTTCTTCTAAAATGTCTTTTTTGGCAGTTGAAACATTTTTTGTTTTTCCAATGTCGATTTTTTCTACTGGAGTAAATATTTCTTGGTTTGTGTTTTGTTCGGTGGAGGGTTTTGCATTGGTTTGGGGAGGTTGTGTAGTAACCTGTTTGTCAGCAGGTTTCTTTTTTGCCGAAAGTATAGAAAACAGTATAATACCTAATACTATGTATATTATTCGTTGGATGATTTCTTCGTCCATGGCCACCTGATTTTTGTTGTTGAAATTTTTGGCAATTTAATTTTTTTTCTCGAAAGTTGAACTAACTTACTATCGGGATTTTTATTTTTTTGAATTCGTTGTGCTCTTTTAAGATTTTTTTTCATTCGTTTATGTACTTTTCTATCAGTGCCGAGTTCTTGTGGCTTATCTACTCGCTTCCAATATTTTTTCTTGGTTTTTAATTCATTATAAGCCGCTTTTTTCTCTTTTTTTCTTTGTTCGCGCTTAGCTTTTCTGACTTCTTTGGGTTCTCGCTTAAAAATACTTGTGTTATTTTGTTTACGGGTATTATTGCGTGGTTGTGTATCAATAGAGTAGGGTTGTGAAAACAAAATATGAGAATATAGTAAAGTGAAAATTATAAAAACGAAAATCCGAGAGTTCAATAAAAATTGCATATTAACGTTATTGTGTATAATTTTACATAGAATTTTACGATGACATGAGCACAACAAAGTTAGCATTTTTTTTATTGCTGTTAACGTTTTTTTTTAGTACCAATGCCTGTCGCAAAAAAGATGATGTTGTTCCGTATGTAAAGGTAAATTTTACGATATTTTTAAGCGATCCTGATTTTGTTACATTACAAACTATTGGAAATCATGTGTTTGTAACAGGAGGAGTATGCGGAATAATTTTATATAGAAAGTCGCAAGAAGAATTTACTGCAATAGAACGGTGTTGCACTTATCAGGCTTCGGAACGATGTGCAGTTTTGCACGATACAACTAATGTATTGCAGTTACGATGTCCTTGTTGTAATTCAAGGTTTTCTATTATCGATGGTGCAGTATTATCGGGTCAGGCCGAGAGAAATTTAGTATTGTACAATACACAATTCGATCCTATAAATAATACGTTGCATGTTTTTAATTAGAGTTTTTATGAATTATGAAAAAAAAGAAGAGTACATTTTTTACTAAATTACGACATAAATATCGGTTAATTATATACAATGATAATACATTTGAAGAGGTTTTACATTTTCGATTATCGCGATGGAATGTAGGATTAGTTATCGTAATAGGATCATTATTAATTATTATAATTACTACCTTTGTTATTGCTTATACTCCATTAAGAGAGTATATACCAGGCTATCCCGATGCCGAAGTTTTGCAAAAGGCAAAAAATAATCAGCTTTTTATTGATTCAATTGCCGAAAAATTGCAAATTCAAGAAAAATATTTAAACAACCTTAAATATTTAATGCTGTATGGTGAGCCAATAACAAAGCAAACAGTTATGACTGCTGATACAACAAAAAATTATAAAAATTTAGTTCTTGATCCCTCTGCCGAAGATTCAGCATTTCGAAAAAAGATTGAACAAGAAGCAAAATACAGTATAGAAACCGACAAAACATTACATTCGTTTTTTGTTCAAAATCACTACTTTACACCTACAAAAGGAATTATTAGTAATAAATTCGATAAAATTCAGAAACATTTTGGCGTTGATATAGTAACAAAAGCAAAAGATGTAGTAAATAGCATTTTAGATGGTTATGTTATTTTTGCCGGATTTACTTCGCAGGCAGGATATATGATTATTATTCAACACAAAGAAAATTTGGTATCGGTTTATAAACACATGGAACAAATTATGGTTTCAATGGGCGATAAAGTTTCGGCCGGAAAAGTAATAGGAATTGTAGGAAATACAGGCGAATTAACGACAGGTCCTCATTTGCATTTTGAATTATGGTATAAAGGACAACCAATCAATCCAGAAGATGTAATGACGTTTTAAGCCATGAAAAAGCAACGAATAGGCATTTTAGGGTCAACGGGTTCAATTGGAACACAGGCTATTGAAGTAATATTGGATAATATAGAACGATACGAAATTGATTTCTTAACTGCAAATTTTAATGCTGATTTACTTATTGAGCAGGCTGTTAAAACAATTCCCAATGCCGTTATCATTTACGACGAATCACAATATCAATATGTAAAGCATCAATTAAGTCATTTGCCTATAAAAGTTTTTGCAGGTCAGCAGTCGGCTATAGATTATATCGAAGTTTCCGATTGCCATACAGTGTTAGCTGCAATTTCAGGGTTTGCTGGCTTATTGCCTGTCATAAAAGCAATAGAGAAAAAAAAGAGAATAGCACTTGCCAATAAAGAAGTTTTAGTAGTTGCAGGTGAGATTGTAAAAAATCTGGTCGAACGATATAAAGTCGATTTTATTCCTGTCGATTCAGAGCATTCGGCATTATTTCAATGTTTAATGGGCGAAGATTTGAATCAGGTAGAAAAAATTATTTTAACAGCATCGGGCGGACCATTTAAAAATTATTCTAAAAAACAACTTGAAAGCGTAACTGCGAGCGAGGCCCTATGCCATCCTACATGGAAAATGGGCAATAAGATTACAATAGATTCAGCAACATTAATGAACAAAGGCCTGGAAGTCATTGAAGCCTATTGGCTGTTCGGTTTTTCGCCCGATCAAACACAAGTTCTTGTACATCCTCAATCAGTAATTCACAGCATGGTTCAATTTTCCGATGGTAGCATCAAAGCACAATTAAGTAAGCCCGATATGCGATTGCCCATACAGTTCGCGTTTTCTTTTCCATTCAGACATACAAATACATTCGAAAAAACAGATTTAGTTCAGTTGTCTCAATTAACATTTGAAGCTCCCGATTACGACCGCTTCCCATGTCTTTTATTGGCATACGAAGCCATTAAAAAAGGTGGAAACGTGCCTTGTATTTTAAATGCAGCTAATGAAGTTGCGGTAGAAGCTTTTTTGCACAATAAAATAAAATTTTACGATATTCCACATTTGATAGAACAAGCTATATGCAAAATTTCGTTAATTCAACATCCAACATTGCAACAGCTGATTGAAACAGATAAAGAAACTCGTATTTTTGCAACTTCAATGATATAAATTATGAATGAAGTATTAATTAAAGCGTTACAATTAATTTTAAGCCTTTCTATTTTAGTAATTGTTCATGAATTAGGACACTTTTTCTTTGCACGATTATTTAAAACGAGAGTAGAAAAATTTTATTTATTTTTTAATCCGTGGTTTTCTATTGTAAAAAGAAAAATAGGTGATACGGAGTATGGTATAGGTTGGTTGCCCTTAGGAGGATATGTTAAGATTGCTGGAATGATTGACGAGTCGATGGATAAAGAACAGCTAAAACAACCGCCACAACCGCATGAATTTCGATCGAAGAAAAGTTGGCAACGATTGTTAATTATGCTCGGCGGAATATTGTTTAATGTGTTGTTGGCATTTTTTATTTATAGCATGGTGTTGTTTACCTGGGGTGAAAAATATTTGCCTGCGAGTTCAGCAAAATATGGAATCATGACCGATTCTTTAGGAAAATCTATTGGATTGAGAAATGGCGATATTATTCTTGCTCTCGATGATAAGCCTGTAGATAATTTCAGAAAAATTGTCCACGATATTTTACTCGAAGATATAAAAAGCATAAAAGTTAAACGCGGTGATAGCATTTTAATGATAGCTATTCCAAACGAAGTAAAGCACGCATTAATAAAAAATCCTACATTTATTGAAGTACGTTTCCCTTTTATTGTTGATGGTTTTATAGAAAATAGTGTTGCCGAAAAAGCCGGATTGATAAAAGGCGATAAATTTTTATCGATAAATAGCGAGTCGGCTATTTTTTTTGATGAAGTTCGAGAAAAATTATCCAAATATCGCGATAAAGATGTAGAGATAAAAGTACTTCGCAATAACAAAGACACCATTAGTATTCATGTTTCTGTTCCTAATAATGGGAAGTTAGGAGTGTATCCTCTCAGCGATCTTGAGAAATTTTTCGAATTAAAGAAAATTCAATATAACTTCTTTGAATCGTTACCAGCGGGTGTAATTAAAACATTCGACATGCTCGATAGTTATATCAAACAATTCAAATTATTATTCTCGCCCGAAACAAAAGCATACGAATCCATAGGCGGATTTATTACAATAGGAAAAATATTTCCTGCCGAATGGGATTGGATGGCATTTTGGAGTATGACAGCCTTTTTGTCGGTTATCTTAGCATTTATGAATTTTTTACCAATACCAGCACTCGATGGTGGACATGTATTGTTTTTATTGTATGAAATTGTTACCCGTCGCAAACCATCTGAAAAATTTCTGGAATATGCCCAGATAGTGGGGATGGCTTTATTGTTTGCATTATTAATCTTTGCCAATGGCAACGATATAATAAAGTTGTTTAAATAATTCTATTTTCTTTTATTTAGCCAAGGAAATACCTGTATTGGTTAAGAAAAGCTTTATAGAAATAGCCAAAAGAACTACACCAAATAACTTACGCAAAATAAGAATGCCAGTTTTACCAAATAATTTTTCAAAAAAACGGGTTGATCTTAGCACAACATAAACTAAAGCCATATTTAATGCTAATCCAATAAAAATGTTGATATTATGATATTCAGCTTTGAGCGAAAGGAGGGTGGTAATAGATCCAGCGCCGGCAATAAGCGGAAAAGCTAAAGGGACAATGCTTGCACCTTCGGGAGTTGTTCCTCTGAAAATTTCGATACCAAGCACCATTTCTAAGGCTAACGCGAATAATACAAATGAACCAGCAATAGCAAACGAATAAACATCTACACCGAATATATTTAACAACGTTTCGCCAAAAAAGAAAAAGGCAAGCATAATACTGTATGCAACTAACGTAGCTTTGCCCGATTCTATTTTTCCATATTTGTTTTTTAAATTTATAATAATAGGTATGGAGCCTGTAATATCAATCACCGCAAACAAAACCATAAAAACCGAAAAAATTTCTTTAAAATAAATGTGCTGCAACCAATCCATTACTGAATAATATTTAGTTCGTTTATAATATTTTTAGCATTTGCAAACTTATCAATAATAAACAATACATAGCGAATATCGACGCATATTGTTCGTTGTAAATCTTTTTCGTAATAGATATCCCCACTCATGGCTTCCCAGTTCCCGTCGAATGCAAGACCTATCAAATTGCCATTAGCATCCATGACTGGGCTACCGCTATTGCCACCTGTAATATCATTATTTGTAATGAAGCATACAGGCAATGATTGATCTTTACTATATGGTTTATAATCTTTCAATTCATAAAGCTTTTTTAGTTTAGGTGGTACGCGAAACTCTTCGTTTGTAGTATCTTCCTTTTGCATAATTCCATCTATTGTAGTATAATAGTCATAATGAACAGCATCGCGAGGATAATAATCAATAACTTTACCGTATGTAAGTCGTATGGTTCCATTAGCATCGGGATAGAAAATACTATCGGGAAACATTTCCATTTGTGCTTTAGTCCATAAATAATATGCTTCATTAAGGCTGTCGTTATTTGTGTTATTAAAAAGATACCACCATGCACAATTTTTTAAAATATAAAAAAAATCGTCGTAAAATTTTGACTGATGTTTAAAGTTATAATTTTTTATGAGTGATAATAATTTTGACTTATCTGAATATATTGAATTTTGGAATAAGCTATTGACATAAAGTTGTATATTCCCTTTGTACTTTTTATTTAATTTTTTTTGATCAATCAGCTCTATCAAATCCGAAAATTCTTTTTGATGCAATGATAATAAACCAACTACCAATCGTTTTTCTGTTTCAATATCTATGTTTTTATAAAAATCATCCAAAAAAAGAGTAATTTCGTTGATTACCGCCTTGGCCGAATCAGGATGTTCTTGATCGGATAACATGTTTAAATATGATGTAACGTAATAAGGTAATAAAATAAAATCACTTCCTTGAAAAATGGCTTCATTTAAAAAAACATAGGCTTTAAAATAGTTATTATTTGTTTCGTAATATTTTTTGAAGTAGGGTATTATCCATCCATATTTTTTTAACCGGTTAGTATCTTGTCGAATCCATTCATTAAACCGTTGTTCTGTTTGAATTTTTTTTTGAATAACCTGATTTTTCTTAACTTGTTGCATTTGTCCTATGTAATATTTATAATAATTTGAGCAGTCGCTATATTTTGATGCATATTTTAATTTTACCGAATTTGATTGTTTCATTTGTTCGCTGATGATGCGAAGTTTTTCTTCACGAATTTTAACAGTAGTGGGTGCAATTATGTTCATTTCATTTTCAACTGAATAAGAAGTATAAAAGCGATTTGTATTTCCAGGAAAGCCTATGATCATGGTAAAATCATTTTTTTCAATTCCATTTATATTGATATTCAAATACCGTTTGGGTTGTAATGGAACATTATTAGGAGAATATGGTTCAGGTTTTCCGTCGGGAGAGGTGTAAATTCTGAATATGCAAAAATCGCCTGTGTGTCGAGGCCACATCCAATTGTCGGTATCGCCGCCAAATTTACCTATATCCGATGGTGGAGCACCTACTAAGCGTACATCGTAATACGTTTCGTATAGAAAAAGCAAGTATTGATTTCCATTAAACATATTAACTACTTTAGCAAGATAAGGCTCGTCTTTATAACGCTCTTCAATAGTATATATTTTTTGTTCGATAATGTATTGTTTTTCATGAATATCAGTAATAGTATCTAGTTCAGGGGTAAAAATTTCTTTGCTTACATCAATAATTTGTAAAAGTATCGAAACACATAAATCTTTATTAGGGAGTTCTTCGTTTAAATTTTTCGCCCAAAAGCCATCGGCTAAATAATTGTGTTCTAAAGTGCTATGATTTTGAATGTAGTTAAATCCACAATGATGATTAGTAAAAACTAGCCCATTTCTCGAAACAATGCTTCCTGAACAGAAAAATGATAGAGGATCATCGTATGTAGCTAAGCCTACAATGGCATCTTTTAGCGAAGCTTGATTGATTTGATAGATATCTTCAGGAGTCAGCTTTAAGCCTTGCTTTTTTAAATCGTTGTATTTTTTATTTAGCATCGATAAAATCCACATCCCTTCATCGGCATATACTTTGACAAAACAAAAAATACAAACAAACATTATTATTCTTTTCATAGTATGAATATTTTTACAAAATTACAATTATTCCTTGTTTTTGGTATCTATGATTATTGTTACAGGACCATCATTAATTAAAGCAACTTGCATGTTGGCTCCAAATATACCGGTAAATACTTGTTTGCCAAATTCTTTTGTAATTTCATTTATAAAAAAATTGTAAATGGGAATAGCAATTTCTGGTTTTGCTGCTTTAATGTACGAGGGACGATTGCCTTTTTTTGTTAATGCGTGTAATGTAAATTGGCTAACGATTAATATATCACCATTGACTTCTTTTACAGATAAATTCATAATGCCTTGGTTATCGTTAAAAATGCGTAGATTAACTATTTTTTTTGCAAGCCATATAGCATCTTCTATGGTATCGCTTTCTTCAATTCCCGTCAAAATCAATAAACCTTTGTTAATTTGGGCATGAAGCTGTTGATTAATTTCAATAGAAGCTCGACTTACACGTTGAATAACCACTCTCATAGTCCTGGTATAAATGCATTTTCAATATGTCTGATTGAAATTTTATTGTTATTTGTTGTGATAGCTATAATATCGAAACGAATGTTATTAAAATCTGAATATTGTTGCGAAAACCATTCGGTAGCTTCGATAAGAAATTGTTGTTTTTTTGAATCGACAGAGTCCTCGGGTATAAAAAAGTCACTAGTACGTGTTTTAACTTCAACAATAATTAATGTATCATCTTTTTGAGCAATAATATCTATTTCTTTATGCTTAAATTTCCATCGTTGATATAAAATACGATACCCTTTTTCTTTTAGGTATTGTAGAGCTAATTCTTCGCCTTTGAGGCCAGTTATTATATGTCGATTTTTTTTCATTATTTTGCACAAAGTAACGAAACTTTTTATGTAAAAAAAACGTTAAAGATTATGTTTTAATGATAGCGAACATGAAGTTTTTTATATTGATTTTGAATGTACTTATTGTGAAGCTAACTTTTTCGCAAGCAACAAAAGAAACGATAAACACACAAAGCTCAAAACCATTTGAAGGATTTATTTTTTTCTCTATGGAGATGATTTCCGATACTTTATATTATACATATTACATTAAAGACAGAATGGTACGCATGGATGAATTTAATCGTTGTAAAGATTGTAAAATTCCAAACAATTATATGTTGTTTGATTTGAATAAAAAAACTATTGCTGTAGTAAATCCTTTGCGTAAAATGTATATGTTTATCGAAACAAAACCATATAAGGAGAGAACAGATGTTGACGAAAATTTTAAAATTATTAAAACGAACAATTATAAATACATGTTTGGTTATAAATGCTATCAATGGAGAGTAAGGAATAAGAACGAAAACACCGAAGTATCGTATTGGGTAGCTTTCGACAACTTTGAATTTTTTATAGATTTTTTAAAACTTTTTAATCGTTCGGAAAAACATGCACAATATTTCTTACTTATTCCCGAAACAAAAGGCTATTTTCCTATGCTTAGCGAAGAACGAACAACTTTACGCGAACAAAAAATGACATTAAGAGTCATAAATATTCAAAGAAAAGTGCTCGATAAAAGTTTGTTTCAAATACCCAAAGATTACAAAAATTTTGAAGAATAATGCAGTGGTATTGGAATTTTGTGCTTTGGCTCGAAAATAATCAATTGCCATGTTTTTATAAAAAGTATTTCCATATAGAATGTCCGGGCTGTGGCATGCAGCGCGCATTGATATTATTACTTAAAGGTAAAATTTGGGAAAGCATTCAAACATACCCGGCATTATTGCCGATGATGTTAATGGTTGTATTATTGATTTTTCATTTGTTGTTTAAATTTAAAAATGGAGCACGAATATTATTATATTTGTTTGTAATAAATACAGCAGTGATCGTTGTTTTTTACATTTTTAAGATATTAAAACAACTTTAAAGAGTATCGAGAATTGCGGTAAGGTTTGCATCAGAAATTGCCGACATGGTAATCGAAACGGTTGTATTTGAGTTGGCTATTCCTTGCAAATAGTAATGATACAATTGATTTTGACGTTTTCCAATAAGCACTGATTTTACAAATTGCCCGCTGGGGACAATTTGGCATATTTGATTGTTAACTTTCACTAAACTTTTCAGAGTAGGTAAATATAGAAATGTAGCAATGTTTTGAAGATTATCGGTTGTAGAAGTGAAATTGTATGTTACATTAGTTGGGTTATTCAGAGCAGGTTTGCTATTGCTTACCCAGCCCAATCGAGCTATTTGTGCCAAATATCCATAAGTTGTTGTATCAAAGTTGCCAGTCGGATTGTTTACCCAGTTGATATTGCCCGATTGTTCGTAGCCATAATAAATTTTCATGTTTGCTAACTTTTGCTGAGCCGGCATTTCAATAGGCCATGTCTTTCCCGGGCGAAGCATTAATTCTTGACCATTTTTATAAGCTCTTATCCTTATAATTCCAACAGTTGTGAGTAGAGAATTGTTTGATTCATTGGAGAGTTTGTAATAAAGCATATCTTTAGGAGTATAAAGTTCAACCAATTTGACTATAAAAGGATAATAAACACTGTCGCCATTAGGAAACATTAAATGTGTTTTGATAGGACAAAACTTTGTTCCTTGCATACCAACAACAGGACAATTACCATTGGTGTCGATTACAAATTCTTGTTCTGGTTGTTTTTTAGAATCGAAATATGAATCAATATTTTCGTAATCGTTGAGGTTGTCTTTGGGCTCAATACGTTCTTTTGAACAATGAATAGTAACGAAAATGATAATTAATAAGAAAATTGTAAAAATTAATGGTTTCATATTGTAATTTTTTAATCGTATGCACTACATGTTCCTTTTTTGCGTTTAACTTTTCCCTTTGTTCCGGGTATCCCGGATGTTTTGCCTTTCTTACAACCAAAAAAATAAACGAAACCTAATTGCAAGTGGGTTTCTCTCCAATGTATGTTATATCTGTATTCCAAAAAGGGTTTAAGACATAATCCTGTTTTTATTCCAAGTCCACCTTCTAAATCGAAGTTAGAACGCTTGGCTTTTGACATAGCCGAATTTTCATAATTTAACCATGCGTTATACCCGGGGTGAATAGTAGCATATAACGTCCATCGGTTAAATGTAAACATATTAATATTAAAGCCGATTCCCACATAGTATTCATGAATCTTATTAAAAGCGGGGTAATAAGAAAATTGCGGAACTATACTAAAACGATTTTTTGGTATCTCTCCACGTATGCCAAATCCAAAACTTTCTGTTTGAAAATTATACATTGCCGATGCTCCTATACCAAATTTTTGTGCAAAACTTGAGTGTATTAAAACAGACAGAATAAATAAAACGAAAATATACCTCACCTTCAATAAATTTTATTCTACAAAACTAATCAACAAAATTGAATTTTTTATTGATGTGTTGAAAAATACTTTTTTCGGAAATAAAAAGCCAGATTTACTAATGCAAGCATCACGGGAACTTCAACAAGTGGTCCTACAACAGCTGCTAAGGCTTCACCTGAGTGCATACCAAAGATAGCGACCGCAACAGCTATGGCAAGTTCAAAATTATTACTTGCTGCTGTAAAGGATAATGTTACCGATTGTTGGTATGTTGCTCCAGTTTTATGACTTAAGAAAAAAGATAAAATAAATTGAATAAGAAAATATGAAAGCAGTGGTAATGAAATAAGAAATACATCGAAAGGAATTTTTACAATATATTCTCCTTTAAGCGAAAACATTACAATTATCGTAAATAATAATGCAATTAAAGTTAGTGGACTAATAAAAGGAATAAACTTAGTATGATACCATGTTTTGTCTTTAATTCTAATAAGAAAAAATCGAGTAATAAATCCTGCTATAAAAGGAATGCCTAAGTAAATAAATACACTTTCGGCTATTTGTCCAATAGTGATTTTTTCGACAATCGGATTTGCAGGGATTCCAAACCATGAAGGAAGAATAGCAATAAACAAATAGGCATATACAGAAAAGAACAAAACTTGGAAAATGGAATTGAAAGCAACTAATCCAGCACAATATTCTGTATCGCCTTCGGCTAATTCGTTCCAAACAATAACCATGGCAATGCAACGAGCTAAGCCAATAAGTACAATTCCGTAAAAATAGGGTAAATTTGCATTATTTTCTCCTGGAAATAGTTTAAAGAAAATAATTGCTAAAAAAAACATAAGCACTGGACCAATTATCCAGTTCTGAACTAAAGATAAACTTAAAATTTTTACATTTTTAAAAACATCTGGCAATTCTTCGTGTTTTACTTTAGCAAGGGGTGGATACATCATTAAAATTAGTCCAATGGCAATGGGAATATTTGTAGTACTTTCGGGGCTTGGTTTTAAACTGTCCCAAAATGCAGAAATGCTTGGGAATAACCAACCCGAGAAAATTCCTAAAAACATTGCCAAAAAAATCCACAATGTTAAGTATCGGTCTAAAAATTTTAATCGTTTATTGCTTGGCATATGATTTTATTTTTTGATTATATAAGTTGGTAAATTCTTTTCTTATTAAATCCCGAATTCTTCGAAATTCATTAAGAATTTGTTCATCAGAGCCAATAAATTTTGCAGGATCGTCAAATCCTATATGTAGTCGGTTTTTTACGTTTCCCATAAATGTTGGGCAAGATCCATTGGCATCGCCACACACTGTAATAACAAAATCCCACGACTCATTTAAGTATTTGTCGATATGCTGTGGTATGTGGGTGCTAATATCTATACCTATTTCCTTCATAACCTTTATGGCAATGGGATGTACTTGGTGAGAAGGATTTGTTCCTGCAGATCTTACTGTTAAATTGGGATTTAATGATTGTAAAAACCCATGAGCCATTTGGCTGCGACAACTATTACCGGTGCAGAGTATCAATATATTCATACATTTTTACTTTTCATGCGAGGTCTTAATTGACACATACACGATCCATCTAAGCGCTCCGAATTATCTATTATTAAAGGCAAATGATCTCTTTCCCATTCTACAATTCCGCCCGCTAAATTGGCAGCATTGGTGTATCCTACACTTAGTAAAAATAAAATGGCTTCTTTGCTCCGTAATCCAACAGAATCGGCTATGATTAAAGGCTTATCTTTGGGCAATTCATGATAACGATGCCTGAGTTCACTATTAGGAATGTAGATAACTGCTGGAACATCAAATTTTTTATATCCTGTAAGCATGTATTCACGAACATCAACAATTATGGCATGATTATTTATTGCTTCGCGATAAGCTTCGTTTGGAGTTAAATTTAAGAAACCAGAACAAACAAAGCCTCTTTCTTTAAAAAACATAACAGTACATTTCTGCAAATGTAAAAGAAAAAAATATTTATTTTTAATCAAAATGTCAGAAAAAAAAACATAATCGGTATTAGCCCGATTATGTTTTAATAAGAAAAACAGAATAGGTATTTATGTAAATATAATTTGAGTACCTTGTCCGCCGCACATTGCATAAAAATCGCCCACTGTAAGTACATCTTTTACTTCATCGGCAAGATCTTCTTTTTTCAATTTAAACATATCCATTGCAAGTTTGCAGGCATAAATTTCGCCCCCACCAGCTGTAATCATTTCCAAAAATTCTGGAATAGTTGGAATGTCTAATTTTTCCATTTCTTTTTTCATCATGCTAGATGCTAAAGCTTCCATTCCTGGTAAAATGCCTAATAAAGTAGGGAATGGCAAGTTGCCTGGTAAGCGCATAGCAGGATTACCAACTACAGCTGTGTGAATAGAATTCATTCTTTTTTTAGTTATGGCATCTAAGCCAAAAAAAGTAAAAAATACTTTTGTTTCAATACCTTCCATTACTGCACCATTGGCTAAAACAAGTGTAGCATAAACATCTTCTAATGTTCCTTTTGCACAAATGATGCACACTTTTTTTAAAGGATATTCTTCTTTTTGCATAGTTGTAAGTTTTTATTGATTAAACACATGAAGAAGGTTTTGGGATACCAGCAATTTTAGAAGCAAGTTTTAATGGTGCACCAGGGAATAATTCGTAAAATCCTTTAATATCTACAATCCCCGATTTGCTGATAGCTCTAATCGTTAATGTTTCTCCTTTTGCATGTTTTTCACGAATAAAATTAAGCACTGCTAAGTGCTTGTCGCTAAGCGTTAATCCCTCTTCTTTTGCTATTTCATGGGCAATTTCTGTTGACCATTCATTTGCATTCACAAGATAACCTTCATCGGTTACTTCTATTGTTTTCCCTGCATAAGTTTTTGTTGCCATAATTGTATTATTTAATTTGGTTATTTATTTGATGTTTTTGATATTTCTTTAATTATTCTAATTCCGTACGATAAACTTTGGCGTACTTCTTTGCTGTTAAGTTCACGAAGAAGTTTAAACAATGATTTATTGTCTAGTTTCTCATCGGGTTGAACTTGTGTTAATACGGTAGTTATGTGTGCAATAGTTTGTAAAAATGTAGGATTGGATATGTTTTTTAATATAGTTTTTAACGATTCAAATACGCCGGCTTTTTCTAATTTATCTAATTCATAAGTTAAGTCAATAATTATTTCTTTAATGATAGGTGATGCATCTTTAATAAAATCAGTGGTACTTTGAAGCATATTAAGTAGGGTGTTGAATGTTTCAATATTTTGCAAAAAGCGGTAAATTAAAATTTTTGCTTGATCGATATCCAATTCGATGCCTCGGTCGTCTAAGTCTTTAACAAGAGTTTGAAAAGCGTCTTTTCCAACTCGATAAAGGTCGTCGCTTAAATCGTCCCAAACTTGCTGCTTTTGACGTTGTTCTTTTACGTATTCAAGAAGTAAATCAACTTTTTGATTTAATTCTTGTATTTGTTGCTGTATATTTTCGTTGTCCATAGTTTTTAGCATTTTTTACATTTTCCGGCCATAGTCATTAATGGTTCGATAGGCATTTCTTTCCCTTTTAAAAGAATGTGCCAGTATATCCAGCGAAACATTATTTTTCCGTAATGATTGGTTTTGGTGTTTTTTAATAACCCAAAAGGACCAATTCCGGGCAATGGAAATGTGCCGGGAAGTGGTTCGGTATCGTAGTTAAAATCAATGAGTGAACCTTTCCCGAATCCGGTTTCTATGTAGCAATTTGCGTGTCCGTCGAATTTAGCATGCAAAGGTCGGCTTTCTATATAGCTTATTATGTTTTCGAATAAAATTTCAGCAGAGAAATGGGCTACAGATCCAGCTTTTGATGTTGGAATATCAGATGCGTCGCCAATAACAAAAATGTTTTCAAAATTTTTGCTTTGTAATGTGTGTTTATCAGTAGGAACATAATTCAAGTCGTCGCCAAGTCCACTTCGTGCAATAACTTCGTCACCCATGTTTACAGGGACAATGGTTAAGAGATCAAACGGAATTTCTCTTCCATCATAAGAAACAATGGTTTGTTTATCGTTATCAATACGTTCAAGGTAAAAATCGGGAATAATTTCAATGTTTTTTTCTACGAGTAAATCGCTAAGCATACGTGTTGCACGTGGTTTAGTGAACGCACCCGACAGAGGAGTTACGTATTTGATATTAACTTTTTTACGAATACCTAATTTGGTAAAATATTCGTCTGCTAAAAAAGCAAATTCTAATGGTGCAACTGGGCATTTATAGGGCATTTCAGCAATATTAATAACAAGGTTTCCACCTTCCCATTTTTTTAGAAATTCTCTTAGGGCCAAAGAACCTTCAATGGTGTAAAAGTCAAATATATTTTTATACCAGAGCTTATCGGTAAGACCGGGTGTTTGATCCGGTCGAGTTTGTGTTCCCGTAGCAATGATAAGAATATCATACTTTAAAATAGTTCCGTCGGGCAAAACAATATGGCTATTTTCGGCATCTATGCGGTCAACATCGGTGAATAATACCTCAACACCAGCGGGGAAGAAATCTGTTTTGGGTTTTACAACATCCTGACGGGTATACAATCCGAAAGGAATAAATAAAAACCCCGGTTGATAGTAATGTGTTTTATGTTTATCTATAACCGTAATTTTCCATTCGTTCCTATCGAGAGCTTTTCGCAATTTATTTGCCATGATAGTACCGGCTGTTCCACCACCTAATATGAGAATTTTTTTCATAACAACATTTAATTTTATATTTTAAGCAAAATTAGTTCATATATTTGCAGATACAATAGTATTAAGTATGACAATAAACAGTTTATGATTTTTATCATATGAATGAAGTTAAATATGTTTGTGATTGCAAAGAATGTATAATACGAAACCTAATATTTAAGCACTTACGTTCGGAAGAGTTTCAGGAAGTCTGTAGATCAAAGACTCAAAAGTCATTTAAAAAAGGACAAGTTGTATTCGAAAAAGGGCAATTATTAGAGCATTTAATTTATTTAAAGTCAGGATTAGTAAAGTATTATTATTCTACAAATGAAGGTAAAGTAAATATTATATCACTTTCTATTCCTTTCGATGCTTTCTCTTTATTAACAATTCTTCATAACGAACAGATTTCTATTTACAGTATGAGCGTGTTGGAAGATTCTACATTATGCTACATACCGCTCAGTTTAATTAAAAATTTAATACATATTAATGGCGATTTCGCATTAGATTTCATATCAAAACTTATTGAAACTTCTAATAAAACCATCGAACAATTTTTAACATTGCATAATAAAAACTTACGCGGAAGAGTTGCTTATTTTATGTTGTATTTATCCGATAATATTTATAAAAAAAATATTTTTGAGTTACCAGTTTCGCGTAAAGAAATTGCCGAAATTATTGGAATGACTACAGAAAATGTTATTCGTACATTATCGGAATTCAGAAAAGAAAAAATTATTAAAATAAATGGAAAGGAAATAGAGATTTTAGAAAAAGAACGATTATCAAAAATTTCGCAGTACGGCTAAAGGCAACCAAACAAGTAAAAATCATGTCTAATATATAGAGAAAGATATGTTTGAATAATGATATCTGTAACAAAATATGTTTTTTTTCGTAAAAGGTTGTACTTAACACTCAATATCATGAGTTATATTCATAAATTAATTGTTTTTGTGTTTTTCATATCAGCGAGCGGATTGGCACAAAAACAAGTAACTATTTCGGAAGGCAAGTGGCAAGAATTTGATTTAGATAATATAAGTCCCAAAGGGGCATTTACTGTTCAAGTTACTACAACCAATGTTAGTTGCTTTGGTCGTTGTGATGGATCAATCACTGTAACGCTCTCAGGAACACCTACATATCCTGTACAAATACGATTAACTAAACCACCCGATCAAGGAGGAGGATTCGTGTTTTACAACAATCTCCAAGCGAGCGATTTTCCCTTTACAATAACTAATTTATGTGGTTCTTCTTCACCTTACGCAATTCGTGTGAGAGACAATGATGGCTCAACAGTTTTTGTTAATAGTATTTATGTTTTAGCACCTGCAGAAATGTCAATTGAAGATGGCGATTATGCCATTGTAAATGAGACGTGTGCAGGAAAGTGCGATGGCTCAGTAGAAATATACTTCGTATCAAATGCTCAAGGGAATACATATTATCAGTGGTCTTCGGGCGAAAGTACATCGGGAATTTATAATAAATGTGCTAATACTTATTTTGTTACTGTTACCGACGATATGTCGTGTTCGAAAGTTTTCGATTTTGATATTTCTGCACCTCCTGTTTTAGTAATAGATTCCATAAAATATACAGCTATTTTTTGTCAAGGAGGCAGTGGATCGCTTACAGTATATGCTTCTGGCGGGAATCCTCCGTATGGGTACAACATTGGTTCAGGATATCAAGTGAATCCTACTTTTACAGGATTAGCAGCAGGAACGTATACGGTTACTGTAATAGATGCAAACAACTGTACCACTACTTCTAATCCTATAACAATACAACAAAATCCAGCATTATTGCTTTCTGAAACACATCAAAATGTTTTATGTTCAGGTGATGCTACGGGTTCTATTAATTTAACTGTTACAGGCGGAACGCCCGCGTACACATATATCTGGACAGGACCTAACGGGTATTCTGCTAATACAGAGGATATCAGTAATTTAAGTGAAGGATTATATTCAGTAACCGTAACCGATGCGAATAATTGTACAGCTACCTTGTCGGTGAATATTACCAGTCCTAATCCATTAATTGTAAATGAAACACATACTGACGTAACATGTAATGGAGGCAATAATGGAACAATTACCTTAATAGTACAAGGGGGAACTCCACCGTATACATATCAGTGGACGGGACCCAGTTGTCCTTGTTCGGGACCTAATTTAACTAATTTAACAGCAGGCACTTACAATGTTACTGTAAAAGATGCAAATAATTGCAGCAAAACATTATCAATTCAAATCAATCAACCAACACAGATAAATGTAGTAGGAAGTATCACTAATGTTAATTGTTTTGGAGAATGTACAGGAACGATTACATTAACAGTTACTGGTGGAAATCCTCCTTACAATTACAATTGGACAGGACCTAGTTGTCCTTGTTCGGGGCCTAATCTTACTAACCTTTGTGCTGGCTTTTATTATGTTACTATTACTGATAATAATGGATGTACAAGAACTAGAAACTTCCAAATTATTTCTCCTCCCGATATTCAAATTAATGCATTTGTTCAAAATCCAACATGTAATGGCGCATGTAATGGATTTATAAATTTGAATGTTAATGGTGGGACACCACCTTTTACATATACATGGAGTCATGGTCCTAATACACAAAATGTAACGAACTTGTGCGCAGGAAGCTATACAGTTACTGTAAGAGACTCTAGAAATTGCACAAAAACAAGAACATTTAACTTAGTGAATCCTCCTGGAATGAATTTATCAGAGACTCATACAAATGTAACGTGTCGCGGTGGGAATAACGGAAGCATTGATTTAACTGTGGGAGGAACTTATACTTTGCCTCTTACATACAATTGGCAAGGACCAAACGGATATACCAGTTCAAATCAAGACATTAGCAATTTAATAGCAGGAACGTATAACGTTACAGTTACTGATGCTAATAATTGTTCAAAAACATTATCGGTTATTATTACAGAATTATCTAATATTACGGTATCAGCCTCAATTGTAAATGTTACGTGCAACGGTTTGAGTAACGGTTCTATTAACATTACTGTTTCAAATGGAGTAATGCCATATATATAACAGTGGACCGGACCAGGTGGATATACTTCTAACAACGAAGATATTAGTGGTTTGATAGCTGGAACATATTTTCTTACTATAACTGATGCATTAAATTGCCAAAAAGATACTACGTTTCAAGTTACCCAGCCCAATGCTATTCAAATTACTCATACACAACAAAATGTTACTTGTAACGGGCTTTCTAATGGCTCTATCGACTTAACTGTAAGCGGAGGAAATGTTCCGTATTCTTATAATTGGACCGGCCCAAGTTGTCCGTGTGGTAACAACCAAGATTTAGTAAATTTACAAGCAGGTGTGTATAATGTAACTGTTACAGACAATTTAGGTTGTACAGCAACATATTCTGTAACAATCACTCAACCTAGTACATTAACAGTGTCTTCAACTCAGACGAATGTATCGTGCTTTGGTGGCAACAATGGTAGCATAACATTGACGGTAAATGGTGGAACGCCGGCATATAGTTACACATGGTCAGGTCCTTCATGTCCCTGTCCGAACAGTGGAAACATAACGAATCTGACGGCAGGTGTATATAATGTAACCGTAAGCGATGCGAACAATTGTACTGTAACGACGAGTGTAACGATAACTCAGCCGGCATCGGCATTAAGTGTAAGTTCATCAAAAACCGATGTGTTATGTTTTGGTGGCAACAATGGTAGCATAACATTGACGGTGAATGGAGGAACTCCGGCATATAGCTATACGTGGACTGGTCCGTCGTGTCCCTGTCCCAATAGCCCGAATTTAACAAATTTACAGGGAGGAATTTACAATGTAACCGTTACTGATGCGAATAATTGTACTGTAACGACGAGTGTAACGATAACACAGCCATCCGATATAATTGTTAATCCAGTAACAACCAATATTAGTTGTTTCGGACAATGTAATGGTTCAATTCAATTAAATGTTAGTGGTGGTATTTTACCGTATAGCTTCAATTGGACGGGACCAAGTTGCCCTTGTACGGGTCAGAATTTAACCAATTTATGTGCAGGAACTTATCAAGTTACCATAACCGATGGCAATAGCTGTACTAAATCTTTT
>JAOADU010000051.1 GCA_026417155.1 Bacteroidales bacterium
AAACTACAGTATTTTGTGCATCTATGATAGCAATTGAAAATGTGAAAAAAATGATTATGCAAGTTATTATTTTCATTTTCAAATAGTTTTTATCCAATTTGCTAAATTAAAATTATCAAAGTTGCCCGAACTCATAAGCAAAATTACACAATTCTTAGATATAGACGTAGTTAAAAACTCAAAGAGTTGCCTGGATTGATCAAAAACTTTTAAATTTTCGTTCGAAAATCCTGCCCGAATTTCTTCTTGTTGTAAATTGGGTAATTTTTTTAATTCCAATGCATGATGATTAAAATAAACTACCGAAATATCGGCAAGATCCATTGTGTGTGCATATTGGGGTAAAAAATCACGTTGTAAACTACTGTATGTATGTAACTCTAAACAAGCTATAATTTTTTTCTTAGGATAAAGCGACTTTACAGCTTCAATTGTTGCTTTAACTTTCGATGGAGCATGAGCAAAATCGAGGAAAATAGTAATATCTCTATTTTGATCATAAAATATTTTTTGCAAACGCTTATTTGCTCCTTCAAATGTTTTTATAGCATCATAAAAATTGTCGTCAGATATGCCTAATTCATTGCATACAATTCGTGCCCCTTGAATATTCTGAAAATTATGATTTCCAAAAACATTTACAGGTATTTTAACAGCATTACGTAACAAATATGTTTGTTCGTTTTCAATAATATATTCATGTTCTACATAAGAAACGGCTTTAATATCGGGTCGTAATTGTTTGACAATTTTTTGTAACTGCTGATCGCGTTCGTACCAAACAAGGGTTGCGTTTCTTTCTATTAAATTACAAAAAATTTGGAATTGTTCTACATACTTTTCAAATGTTGGAAATACGTTCATATGGTCCCATGCTATTCCAGAAATTAGAGCAATGTGTGGTTTATATAAATGAAATTTTGGCCTTAAATCAAATGGTGCTGTTAAATACTCATCACCCTCGAAAATCATTATTGGAGCATCGTCTGATAATGACACCATACGGTCAAAACCCTTTATTTGGGCCCCAACCATGTAATCAAATTTATAGGCACAACTTTTTAATACATGTAATATTATAGATGTAATAGTAGTTTTTCCATGACTTCCCGCAATTACTATTCTCTTTTTATTGATGGCATGTTGATATAAAAACTCGGGATATGAATAATACGTCAAACCTAGTGCTCTTGTTTTTTGCAACTCAGGATTATCTGCTCGTGCATGCATGCCAACAATAACCACATCAATTTGCGAGTGTATCTTTTCGGGAAACCACCCCAAGGCTTCGGGCAAAATACCAGCAGCTTTCAATCTTGATAACGACGGCTCAAATATTTCATCATCACTGCCTGTAACAATGTGCCCTTTGGCTTTCAAATCTAGGGCTAAATTGTGCATTGCACTGCCACCAATGGCTATAAAATGATACCACATAGTTCAAATCGAAATAAATAGTTAACTTTACATGAAATTTTGTTTAAAATTACAAAATAATGAAGCTATTTGTCATCGAAACCGAAAATTTTAAAGTTGACGGTGGAGCCATGTTTGGTGTTATCCCTAAAAGTATGTGGCAAAAAGTTTATCCAGCCGATGAAAACAATATGTGCAACCTTGCAAACCGCTGCTTACTTGTTGACACAGGACACAAAAAAATTTTAATCGATGCAGGTATTGGCAATAAGCACGATGAAAAATTTCTTTCACACATTTTTGTGAATGGTGAAGGAAATTTAATAAAATCGCTCTCCAAAGCTGGTTATTCGACTAATGATATAACTGACGTAATTTTCACTCATTTACATTGGGATCATTGTGCTGGAGCTACTTATTACAACGAAAATCACGAATTATGCTTAACCTTTCCGCAAGCACATTACTGGACAAGCAAAAAACAATGGGAATGGGCTATGCAGCCAAATGCACGTGAAAAAGCAGCTTTCCAAGAAGAAAATTTATTGCCTTTAGAACAAAGTGGTAAATTACATTTCATTGACCATGATATGGAACTTTTTCCCGGTATTTACATAAGAATTACCGATGGGCACACCATAGGAATGATATCAGTTATTATCAACACCGGTTCTTATACTGTTGCTCTTCCTGCAGACCTTATCCCTACAACAGCTCATATTCCATTACCATGGATTTCGGCATACGATATCCAACCAATGATACTATTAAACGATAAAATTAACTTTCTTAATGAGGCTTACGCCAATAATTGGATCTTATTTTTTGAACATGATATTCATACAGAATGCTGCACTTTACAAAAAACAGAAAAAGGTATTAAAGAAAAAGACAGATTTTCATTAAACAATATATTGTAAAATTTTATGCCAAGATATTTTTTATTTATTTGTATTCTTTTCTTATCATTTTATGGAAATTCGCAAACTATCCTTACCGGCTTAGATCAGACAGAAAAATATTTGCCATTATTAAAGAATAAAAAAATTGGAATTGTATGTAATCATTCCGCAATCTTTCACAACGGAGTACACATGGTTGATAGTTTTATCAAGCTTCAACTTTCTATAAAAAAAATTTTTGCGCCCGAACATGGTTTTAGAGGTGATGTTCCAGCAGGTGATTGGATAAGCCACACCATCGACGAAAAAACAGGTTTGCCCATAATTTCGCTATATGGAAAAAATAAGAAACCAACACCCGAAGAATTAAAAGACATTGATTTGATGATATACGATATTCAAGATGTTGGCGTACGTTTTTATACTTACATTTCGACACTTCATTATGTTATGGAAGCCTGTGCCGAACAGCAAATTCCATTAATTATTTTTGATCGTCCAAATCCGCTAGGCTTTTATGTTGATGGTCCTGTATTAGATACAACGTATCGTTCGTTTGTTGGGATGCATCCTGTACCTATAGTTTATGGAATGACAGTTGCAGAATACGCACAAATGATTAATGGCGAACAATGGTTAAAAAACGGGGTGCGTTGTTCATTGACTATCATCCCTTTAACAGCATATACGCATCAAACTCGTTATCAATTACCCATAAAACCAAGCCCTAGTTTAGTAAACATGCAAAGCGTATATTTATATCCTTCGCTATGCCTGTTCGAAGGCACAGTAATTAGCGTAGCACGAGGAACAGATTTTCCGTTTCAGGCAATTGGGCACCCTTTGCTTAAAGGGAAATACAGCTTTTCATTCCAAATACCTGCAACTATTGGCAATAAAAAAATCCTATACACTAAAACCTGCTATGGACTTGATTTAAGAAATGCTACCGATAGTATTTTTACATTAAAGTATGTAATCGAATTATATCATCAATATCCTAAAAAAGAAGAATTTTTTAATTCATTTTTTATCAAACTCATAGGAAATAAAAAAGTATTTGACGCTATCAAGCAAGGAAAAAAAGAATATGAAATCAAACAGATGTGGAAAAAAGATATTGAACAATTTTTACAAATCAGACAAAAATACTTGCTCTACCCTTAGCGAAATAATTTTTTATACTCTTTACTAAACGAACGATACGTATGTCCTAACCATAAAGCGTTATATAAGCGAAATAAGATACTGTCAGGCATATGCCATTTTTCAAATAGCCTCACTATAGCAAATAAAAACTTATCAACAATCCATCGGCTCAATAGCCATTTTTTCAATTTTAGTTTTTTCACCCACAAGGGATCGTTTTTTTGTATAGGTGTATTTGTAAACCACGTTGGATGTTCCTTCCCCTCGGGATGTAACTGACAAATAACCAAAGCACTTAAAATTCCTGTACTTTGTCGTTTCAACCAGCTTTTTAGTTCAAAATTATCAAGTTCGTTGTGATAACAAACTAATTGTTCATCGAATAAAATTCGAACTCCCATTTTTTTTGCACGGTAACAAAATTCGGCATCTTCGCACCCTGCATACTGAAAATTCTCATTAAAAGGTCCTACTTTGGCATACGTTTCTTTAGTTAACGACATGCTAAAGCCTGCTACAGAATCAACTTCAAATAAAGATTTTTCGAATAACTTAATCGTATTCTTATCGAGCCATTGATATTCGTAAAGTAATTTATAACGTCCAAATGGATATGTTTGAGCTTTTTTTATCAAATCATCGGGATAAAACCTGTTTCCACCTAAAATAATAGGATTGTATAAATTGTGTGAAGTAATGATTTGTTCAAAAAACGATGGAGTAACAAGAATATCATCATCAAAAAAAATTACCAAAGGATGCTTTGCATGTTCTATTCCGTTGTTTCGCCCACCTGCAAGCCCTGCTTTATGTTTATTAGGAACTATTAAAAAATTAGAATATGGAAATTTGTCTTTTAAATCATCTAAATGTTCATCACCATCATTCGTAACTATTACCTCGAATTGAGAATGGGGTAAATTTTGTTTATGAAAAATAACATCTAAGGTATGTTGCAATATTTTTTTTCTATTTTTAGTAGATATACAAATACTAATAGCATCAAATTTCATGTCTAAATCAAATTGGTTTGTTCCATTAAATGCACAATTGATGAATACGTTGATGGTTTATAAGCATTCCATTGCTGTTTGGTTACCCACTCGGCTTTTACAATATCTTCTTCTGTCTGTATTCTTACTTGCGGCGTATATTTTAGAAAAAACATATACCAATAAGTCCGTTTAAGAATAATTTCATTGTGTTGGTAGTAAACATGATAAGTTGTATTCACAAAGGTACATGGTGAATTATTAACTTGTATTCCGCATTCTTCAAGTATTTCTCTTTGTGCTGTATAATATGGATGTTCATTATCATCAATTTTTCCTTTTGGCAAATCCCAATAACCTCTTCTATATATCATTAACCATGCATATTGTTCGTTTACAACTATACCTCCTGCTGCTTCAATTAATTTTAACTCCGATGTTAACGAAGCTAAACATTGTTCGGGTAAAGTATGTTTCAAAATAACATTTTCTGGTTTATTTAATAATTGCTGCACTATTTGTTTATTCAATGTATTGCTTGTATTATTTGATGGTTCAATGCAAATAACATTGTTATAAACAAATATTTTAATGGCTTGGGACATATTTTTTATGGTTGATTCAATATTTTTTTGTATTCTGATTGATTGGTTAAAATCTCTTTTGCTTTTGAAAGCACAGGATCGTCGCGTAGCATAGCTAAAATTCGTCCTTTTTGGTAAAAATACCGACTTGCTATTTCCTCAAATAACAATTGTCTAATTTCTTTTTCAAAAAGCTTAAAATCTTGCTCTTTATTATGCTGAATTTGCTTTTTCAGGGCTTCCAGGTTATCCTTTGTCATATCATAGTATTTATCTTCTTTTAGAGATGCTGTTAGTTCTTCTAAAGCAACTTCGCTTTGTGTTTGATAATCGAACTTATAAGACATAGCAAATTTTACAAAATCCTGATAAACTTTTTCACTCACAAATACATTATTTAATCCTTCTATAGATGGGTTTTCGTGGCGAAATTTACTGGCATAATCGAAAATCACATAATGTTCAACTAAGGCTTCGGTTAATGGGCTTAGCTTTTCAGGTTCGACATTTAAATCGGGTGCAATGCCTCCACCATCATAAACAATTCTTCCTCGGCTTGTTTTGAAAGCATTAATCAATGAATCTGGTATTTTACCAACACTTCCATCAGGGTTGCGATGAGAATAATCAATTGCTTGAATACATCTGCCCGAGGGTGTATAATATTTTGCCGTGGTAACTTTTAATTTTGCATTGTAACTCAAATCGCGAGTTGTTTGTACTAACCCTTTCCCAAAAGTTCTTTGACCTACAACAATTCCTCGATCTAAATCTTGCATTGCTCCTGCAATTATTTCGGATGCCGATGCCGATGTGCTATTTACAAGAACAGCAATAGGAATATTCACATCCAGTGGTGCTGTTGTAGAACGATATTCTTTTTCCCATTCTTTAATACGTCCTTTTGTACTTACAATTAAAGTCCCCTTAGGCACAAACAAACTCATTAAATTTACAGCTTCCATCAATAACCCTCCGGGATTCCCTCTTAAATCTATAATTAATTGTTGCATTCCTTGATTTTGAAGCTCTTTGTATGCCTTAACAAAATCGGCCGTAGCATTTTCTGTGAAGTTCGATAAATATATGTACCCAATATTTTGTTCGATTATACCATAATATGGAATGTTGTTTATTTTAATTTCTTGACGTTGTATGGTTAAAGTTTCAATTTGATTCGTTATAGCTTTTCTTAATTTAATAGTGATAGATGTATTAGGTTGTCCTTTAAGTATTTCGGATATTTCATCAACTTTCTTGCCTTGAATACTTTTTCCATCTATTTCAAGTATGACGTCGCCAGCCTGAATTCCGTATTTTTGTGCAGGCGAGCCTTCGTATGGTTCGCTAATCATTATTTCTTTGTTTCGTTGTTGAATAAGTGCACCAATTCCTCCATATTGACCTGTAGTCATGAACCTAAAATCTTCTATTTGCGATTCGGGAATATATACTGTATAAGGATCGAGTGAATTAAGCATTGCATCGATGCTTTTCTTTATCACTTCAGAGGGATTTATTTCATCTACATAATAAACATTCAATTCTCTAAACAGTGAATAATAAATATCGAGATTTTTAATAATTTCAAAATTTACCTTATCGTTGAATGCAGTAAATACAACTACACTCGTTACAATTAAAAATGCTATAGCAATTTTTTTTAATCTTTTCATAATTCTGATTTTTAAGGTACGGGATCATAACCACTTCCACCCCAGGGATTACAACGAACTATTCTTTTTATAGCCAACCAGCCTCCTTTAAACGGACCATATTTTTTTATAGCATCTGTGGCATACTTTGAACAAGTAGGGTAGTAACGGCAAGCATTGGGCAATACGGGCGAAATAATGTAATTATAAATCTTAATTACAGCAAGCATTATAGATGAAATTATTTTTTGTATCATATTGAGCAATGCGTAAGGTATCTATTTTTAATTTCTTGTAAAATTAAATATAAAACTTGTTCCATTTCGCGATATGTTATTTTTTCTTCCGATATATATACAAAAGTAATGAATATACTATAATGATTCAATTCGTTAATTAATGTATATTTTTGTTTACGGTATGCCTCACGCATTATTCTTTTCATGTAATTTCTATCAACAGCATGTTTTATTTTATTTTTAGGTACAGCAAAAGCAACTTTTACAATAGAACTGTTTTCTTTAAGAAATAAATATTGTACTTTGATAGGAAAATGATATATTATCTTGCCCAACGAAAATAATTTTTCAAAATCACTTTTTTTTGTGATGCGTTCTGCCTTAGGCAACGTAAACTTCATGAATATGAAAGGATTATTTTTCTTTTAAGCACTTTTTTATAAACGCATCTAAAGCTGCGGTAATTGAAGCAAATTCTTTTGTGGGTGATTCTATTTGCACATTTAGGCCTGCTTCTCTCGCGGCTTGTGCCGTCAATGTTCCTGACGTGCCAATAATGATGTTCCCTTGATTAAAATCGGGGAAATTCTCAAAAAGTGATTTTATTCCGGCAGGAGTAAAGAATACTATAATTTGATAATCATTTAAATTGACATCTTTCATGTTATTGCTGACGGTGCGAGAAAAAACAGCTGCTGTGTATTTAAGATTGAATCTATTCAATGCCTCTAATGTAGATGCTTTATGGGGCTCAGTAACGGGCACTAAATAGTTGCAATCTTTGTTTTTAAGGAAATAATCTTTCATGTCTTCGAGCTGATTATTCCCATAAAAAATTTTTCGTTTACGAAATACTACATATTTTTGAAGATAAAATGCTGTTGCTTCATTTATACAGAAGTATTTCATTGTTTCGGGAATGGTAACACGCAACTCTTCGCACATTTTAAAAAAGTTGTCGACGTGCATCTTGCTCGTAAAGACTATGGCTGTATAATCGGCAAAATTGATGTGTTGTTGTCTGAATTCTCGTGGTGTTAATGGCTCTACTTGAATAAACGGTTTAAAATCAATCTTTACATTATATTTATTTATCAGCTCCGAATACGGAGACTTATCACTTGTTGGAGGTGGCTGAGAAATTAATATCCGTTGAATTTTCAAGGCTTTCACATTTTTTATACCCACATTTTCAATAATTTAATACTGTAAATGATAGGTATAATTTCGACGGTGCAAAAATACAAAAAAATATAAAACAATGAATAGTGCATTTGTAAAGAAAGTCGAAATGCTCTGTAAATTCTTAATATTGAGAATAATACGACAATAAAAAAAATAATCATTAACCAATAAAAAGCTATATCACTTTTAATATAAATAGCTACTGCTGTAAGGGGTGTAAGAATAATGGCTAAATTCTTAAAAAAAATACCATAATGTCTCATAAACACATTTGTTTCGGTTATTTTATCAATTAATATACCCATTAATTTGTATGCTAAAAATTTAATTGTGTAAAAAACAGTCAGTATTGCTAGTATAAATAAAAAGTCCATTAACTTATGAGAGAAAAATTGTATTTGAAAATACTGAGCTAAAGCAAAAGTAAATACTGCAACATTTAACACAAACAATGGATATAAAATAAGCGATGTTTTTTGCACCATGGCATTGTTTTCGTTAATAAATTGTCGTGCTAATTGAAAATTCGTCAATGATATCAAAATATTGTGAAATATATTGGCAAATGTAGTTTTAACGTACACCAATAATACTAAACTCAATAAAATTAGACCTAACAGCCAATCGTTCCCTACAAATAAATTATTGTACTGGCTACTTTTGCATTGATGAATTAAACTTATAGAAGTTGGATAATTTTCTTGGTAATTTTGAGTTTTATGAAATACCTGTTCCGACCAAAGAGTTAATGGTACATGTATAGGATTTCTAATTACATTGGCATCAGAAATATAAGGTTTGACAGTACTATAAATTAATGAATCTGACATAAATTTAGCATACAAAATTATTCAAAATTTTTGATGGATTAGGAAATATTTTGTATTTTTGTGGCGAAATGGTCTCTTGGCCGAGTGGCTAGGCAACGGTCTGCAAAACCGTGTACAGCGGTTCGATTCCGCTAGAGACCTCTCATAAATTTTATTTCTTTTCTAAAAATTCTTGAATTCTCTGTTCAGCATCTTTAATTTGCGTAATATCCATAATGTTGCCAACTATGTAAGTACTGTCGTCTTGGCTTATTATTTGATATTTGTCGCTTAACCATTTATATTGTCCGTTTTTATGTTTAAACCTGTATTCAATAATAAATTCGTTGTTGAATGTATCTAAGTTTTGTATTAACTTCGCTACTATAGTATTTGCTTTAGGCATATCATCGGGATGTAGCAATGATTTTATTTCTTCTGCAGACATTTGATAAAATTCTTCGGGAGTATAGCCTAATATATTGTATAACGCCGAACTAATATACTCATAGCTTCCCGTTTCTATATTCAGCTTGTATAAGATTTGTCTCGAATTTTCTAGAATTTCCTTAAAATAAGCTTCTTGTTTTGTACACGAACGTTTTAATATAATCGTTTCGGTAATATCTTCAAACAAAACCAAATCTAAAGAAATACTATTCAAATTAATTCTGTTTACATGAACGGAAAGGCATCGGCTATGACTATTGTCATTATCAAGTTCTATAGTAAAATGTTGTGGATATAAATCACCTAATCGTTGCTTGATTTTTGAAACAAAAAATGAGGCTTCGTGCTCGTCAGTTATTTGTAATATACTTAATCCTTTTGGATTTATGTTTAGTATTGTTCCATCTGACTGTAATTGCATAACCCCTATAGGTAAACTTTCATATAATATTCGAAAACTTTCTTCTTTTTCTTTCAGCGTCTCTATTATTGTTTTCTTTTGGCTCACATCGCGAACAACCGCCAATACAAAATCTTCTCCTTCAAATGAAAATTTAACTAATGATATCTCGGCTGGAAAAGGATCGTGTCCATTTCGCAAATGTATCCATTCAAAATGTTGTGGTTGTCCGTTATAAGCTAATTCTATTTTCTTTATAGCTAATTCGCGAGATGAAACGCCATTAGGTTGATAGGGTGGACTAAATCTATAATGAAACGGAGTGTGCATTATTAACTCTTCTACTGTACAATTGAATATTTCGAGTACACGCTTATTACAGTCAATTATTTTATTGTCTTTTATAACTAATAATCCATCGGATATAACTTCGAAAATCGTTTGATATTTCTTTTCTTTTTCGTTTAATTCTATTTCAATGGTTTTATATTTTGTGATATTTTTAGCTGTCCCTTCTATGGCAATTATCTCGCCTGCTTCATTAAAAACAGGAATTTCTTTAATTTCTAAATAGCAAGTTTTCTGACGAGCATCTTTTAAAACCAACTCGTATACAGGCGGCTTAAGATTTTGTTGCACATACGATTCATGCTTTTCAAATACATTTTTATATAATTCGCCTGCGCCATATTTTTGGTAATTATTGATAAAATCTATTTTTGTATAACCTAAAACATTGGTGATTGATGAGCTCAAATAAATAAATGGCTTGTCTCTCTCATGCCGATAAAAAAAATAATCATCAATCAGACTATCTACTACAAAACGATAATTTTTTTGGACAGATTGTAAATTTTGAATATTTTCTTTATATAATTTAAAGGGTCGTTGTAATATAAGATATACAATTATTGTCAGAAATATGGGTATTATGATCCATCGGTAAACTTGTATTTTATACCATAAAACTGTATTTTGCACAAATTCGTCGAGTACAAAATCGGAAAAAAGGAGTATTATAAATATTGCCGATATAAAAAATACTAACAATTTTAAAAATAAAGACTGATGATATAGTGCTATAAGTTTTTTCATATCTAACGAATTCTATCGGCAGCCTTAACCAACTCTTCGTCTCTTTTAATATATTTGAATGCAATAAAATGTAGTATTGCCGCTATAATAGGCAACACCGAAGTGTATTCTAAAAAAACTTCAGCTTTTAAATTCGATGCAGTAGCATATATTGTGTACACAATAATAGCCTGCAAGCCAATAAGCAAAATAAAATTATAAATACAAAGTCGCATTTGCAAAATTCTATTTTTAAATAAAAAAATAGTTATTACGGGAAAAATAATGGTAATGAGATTAAAAACTAATAAAGCATATGAATATTGCACTTCATTTTCAAAAAAATAGCCCTTGGTGTATATTTCATAAAAGGTACTCTCATCTATTTGAAGTATGGCTAATGGATTCCATATTAGCAAAAGCAATAATATTGTTGAAATCAATAAAAATAAAGTCTGAACCCGTTGTATCATGACATTAAATTTTCATCAAAGGTAATGTTTTTATTGCAAAATTAGTTACTTTGCAATCAAAATTATGCAATCTTTAAACAGTCAAATAAAAAAATTTTTTCATGCTTTTATTTATTGGAGGCTTACACATGTAAGCGATAGGAATTTTTTATTAATTCTTTCTGTTGTAATAGGACTAGCATCGGGACTTGTGGCTGTACTTATTAAAAATAGTGTTCATTTTGTTCAATGGTTGCTTACATTTTTCTTTGTTCCCGAATATCAAAATATATTGTTGCTATTTTACCCATTGGCAGGGCTCTTTATTGTTTTTTTGTTGACAAAATTTGTTTTTCGGAAGAAAGCACAACCCGAAATTTCCGATGTTTTATTTGCTATTCACCGCAAAAATGGCATTTTACCATTATCTAACACATGGATTACTATGATTACAAGTGCCATTACTGTAGGTTTTGGTGGGTCTGTTGGGTTAGAAGGTCCTTCTGCTACTTCGGGAGCAGGGATGGGGTCTTTTATCGCGAAACTTTTTCATTTGTCAAAAAAACAAACGATTCTAATTGTTAGTTGTGCTGGATCGGCAGCCATTGCTTCTCTATTTAAAGCCCCTATTGCAGCTGTAGTATTTGCTTTAGAAATTTTTATGCTCGATTTGAATTTATCATCCGTTCTTCCATTATTAATATCAGCTGTTGTGGGAACCATTACTTCATACTTATTTTTTGGACAAGATGTATTGTACGATTTTCGGATTATTTCTTTACCTCAATGGAACGAATTGCCTTTTTTTATAATTCTTGGAGCATTCACAGGGCTTTTTTCTATTTATTTCATTCGAATCAAGCGTTGGTCGAGTAAATTATTCAACAAATTTTCATCTTCATTGCATAAAATTCTCTTTGGAGGGACAATCATAGGCTTAATGATTTTTCTTATGCCTGCTCTTTTTGGAGAAGGCTATCGCACGGTCAACTCATGCTTGCATGGAGATTATAGCTTTTTATTTGCCAAAAGCCCTTTTTATGCTTATCGCGAAAACATTTATGCAGTACTTATTATGTTTTTGGCACTGATAGTTTTAAAATCATTTGTAACTTTTTTTACAATTGAAGCAGGGGGTATTGGTGGAATATTTGCTCCCATACTGTTTTTAGGTTCGTGCATTGGTTTTTTTGTTGCCATTATTCTCAATTTAATAGGTATTCCCGTCGAAGCTAGCAATTTTGCAATGGTTGCCATGGCTGGTATGCTTTCGGGGGTAATGTTTGCACCCTTAACAGGTATTTTTCTTATAGCTGAAGTTACTCATGGTTACGACTTAATTATTCCACTTATGATTGTTAGTGCTACATCATATGCCATTGTCCGCTCTACTTTTCGATATTCTATTTTCATGCAGCACCTTGCCGAAAAAGGTATTCTGTTCGGACATCACAAAGGCAAGAATGTCGTTGCATCTATGAATGTCGCCCAGCTTATTGAAACGAATTTTCTTCCCATTAAGCCCGATAATAGTCTTAGAGATTTAATTAGCGTTATTGCCAAATCAAAAAGAAATATCTACCCTGTCGTTGACGAAAACAATATGTTAATTGGTTTAGTTTATTTAGACCATATCAAGCATATCATTTTCAATGATAAATTCTACGACACGATGAAAGTTTCCGATTTATATGTGATGCCAGAAAATGTTATACAATTAAACGATCCTATGTCGAAAGTTATGAAAATATTTCAAAAAACCGACGCTTATAATTTACCTGTTGTAGATCGGGGCAAATATGTTGGCTTTTTATCAAAAGCAACTGTTATGAGTGCCTTTCAACAAAAAGTCTATCACCAATCGGACGAGTAACATTTTAATCCTATTTTACGTATAATGGGCAAAATTTTTTGACATGATACATCGCGAGGAAGTAGTTTTAACAATAATTACCAATAAAAATTTATGTATCGAAGAAATAAAATATATCAATGCACAACTTTTAACATTCGAACTTCACAAAGGACAGTCCGTACCAAAACTTTTTCAAAACGACCAATTGTTAGACACCATTCGCTCCATTACTCAAACTCATAACGAAGAAAAATTTATCATTCAGCATCGGCACGAACGATTTTGGTTAAAAGTTGCTTCAACTGAAAATGGTTATATTCTTGAACTTTCTATTTATAATCCATTCGATGCTTATAAAGAATCTAACAAACTCAATTACGAATTATTACAATTTATTGACGATAGTATAATCATATTAAACCAGTTAGGGCAGATAGTTTTTGTCAATAATGCTTTTTGCCGCATTTCTCAATATTCGGCCGAACAACTTCTGGGCAAAATGTTTTACCCTATTTTCATCAATTCGCAGCAAATATTTACAAATATTGCTCAATCTACTTTCGAAGATACTTTGATTTGTCAAAACGGGTGTGTTATTCCAGTTAAAATCAGCTCACATAAAATCGCCATTACCGAACAAGAGCATCTTTCGGTTTGTATCATTAAAGACTTATCTGAGTTAAAAAAAGCAGAAAATGAGATTTCTCTTCGCGAACAACTTTTGCAAAGCATCTTTTTTGCCTCGCAACAATTTTTATTTTCGACAAACTGGAACGAAAATATTTATTCTGTACTCGATCATTTAGGCAAAGCTACGAATGCCCTTCTCATCAGGCTTTACGAAAACTGTATCGGGTTCGATAATCAACTATGCATGAAATTGCATGCTGAATGGAAAAATTCTATCTTCAAAACAGTTAGCTCCGACAACTATTCAGAAATTTCTTACTTTCCTTTTTACGAAAATATATTTTCTGAGCTTTCAAAAAATCAGGTTTACTTTGTTGATAACGACGAAAAAAACACTTATTTTCTAAGCATTCACCACATCAATTCGGCCATCTTAGTTCCTATTTTTGTTCGAGCACAATGGTGGGGTTTTTTAATGGTAGCCACCCATCTCCCTTTAAAACGTTGGAATTCTATGGAAATACAAGCACTTCAACAAATTTCTGCAATTATTGGTGCTGCTCTATTTCAACAACAGATGCTTAAAGAACAACAAATTCTCAAAGAAAAAGCCGAATTAAGCAATGATCTTAAAACAGCTTTTCTTTCAAATATTGGTCATGAATTACGTACACCACTTAATGCCGTAATCGGGTTTTCCGAATTAATTAAAAAAAATGTTTCTGAACATGATAAATTACACGAATATGCTACATACATTTGCGAAAATAGTTATAAGCTACTCAAATCTATTGATTTTTTAGTAGATTATGCAAAATTAGAAAGTGGAAATGTTACATTAAATCCACAACAAATAAATATCTTCCATTTTCTTAACAAAATGGCTGTTCTTACACAGAGTTTAATTGTTAAACACAAGAAAAAAATTAATGTTCAACTACATTGTAGCCATCACTTATGGGAAATTTACACCGATTCAAAAAAATTAACACAGCTTTTTGAACATATTATAGACAATGCTGTAAAATTTACACAAACAGGAATAATTGAACTAGGTTGTATTGAAACAACCGATGGTTACGAATTTTATGTTATGGATACAGGTACTGGTATAGAACCTAAATATCAACACATTATTTTAAATACTTTTCGGCAAATTGAAAACGAAACCACTCGTTCCAAACCAGGTATGGGAATTGGGCTTTCCATTGCCAACAAATTAGCTCACTTGCTACAAGGAAAACTTTATTTTCAATCGGAATATAATAAAGGTACAACTTTTTTTATTCGATTGCCTAAACAACTAAACGAAGCAGTAAATCAGCATACAATTGCTGAAGAAAAATCTGAAACCGACACAGTTTATGTTCTCGATCAAGACGACGAGATGTATTTTAAATTATATACTATTCTTAAACAACAATATAACAGCGTAAAAAGAATTCATCAATTACAAGAAATTGGGACAGATGCAAAATGCATAATTGTAAACACTAATAATCAAAAATCTAATTTATTTAATGAACTTAATAATATCCGTCAAAAACTACCCCATACAAAAATAATTACTCACCATTATAAAAACACCATTCAAGCTATGACTAACTTATCTCATTTTTCTTCTGACGATTTATATTGGAATATTCTAAAAAAAATAAATAATTCATTTAAAAACTAAATTAATAAATATGAAAATTAATATCATTTGTTTTTTCTTGTTATTTAGCTGTACATTAATCTATGCTCAACAATCGGTAAATAGTCAGGTTGTAATAGAGCGAGAAGCACAATTTCCTGGTGGAGAAAGTGCTATGATGCGATATATATATGAAAACATTCGATGGCCCGAACATGTTAAAGGTATTACTATTGACGATATAATGATGATAAGCCTCGATGTAAGAGCCGATAGTCTTATTGAAAATATTGTTTATCTGAAAAAAGTAGGTTATAGCATAGACGAACAAGTTGTAGAATTGCTCAAACGCAAAAAATTCATTCCTTCTATTCAAAACGGAATCCCTGTTAAGATGAATATCATATTAACCATACCTATACCTGTCTCTTATACACATCT
>JAOADU010000080.1 GCA_026417155.1 Bacteroidales bacterium
ATTTTCGGGTCGCTTTAATTACGATCGCCCGCCACTCCCTGCCGAAGCATTACATGTAAATACTTCATACCTTACAGCTGTTGCCAACGATTATGGATACAACTATATTTTTTCGCGGTTGATTGAAGCTCAAGCAAGCAAAGGTGATATTCTTATAGGATTGTCAACATCGGGCAAATCGAGCAACGTGCTTTTTGCCATGAAGACTGCAAAAGAAAAGGGATTAATAACAATAGCCATGTTGGGTGCTTTTGCCGAATTGTTTGAGCCGCATTCCGATATAATATTATCTATACCTTTTAACGATACTCCACGAATTCAAGAAGCTCACATGCTTATCGGTCATATCATTTGCGAATTGGTAGAAAAATCATTATTCCCAAAGTTTGCTTAATAGTCGTAATTTTTTTATCTTTGCTTTAAACTAACAGAATTATGAATTCCAAAATTAAGTTATTATACTTATGCAGTACAATTTTATTGATGGCATTGGTTGCGTGTAATCCCGACGAGCCCGATCCCGACACGGGTGATATTAGAGATAAGTTAGTAAATACATGGAAATGTACCGAAAATTCTGCAACTTATGGAACACAAAATTACTATGTAGAAATAACTAAAGATAATCAATCGGGCATAATTGTTATTGACAATTTCTTTAATTTGGGACTGGGTAAATCTATTAAAGCTTCGGTTAATGGGCAAACCATAACCATTAATAATCAAATGGTTAGCGGACATTTGTTTAATGGAACAGGAACGATTGCTTCAAACTTTAATTCTATATCTTGGAATTATACCTTCGACGAAGGCAACGGACCCGAAAATGTAACAGCTACTTACACAAAAATGTAAAATGAGAGCATGGTATTACATTATATGTTGTTTGCTCGTTGTTTCGTGCGAAGAATACGAATACGAAAAACCGTTAACACCAATTTGTAAAGCATCAATAGATACTAATGTTATTGGTTTATGGGTTTTCGAGAGCTATAAAACGTACAATAATTTTACTTTAGATATAGATAGCCATTTGTTAATGATTTTACCATACAATAAACATGAGTATATTATTGTATTGAGAAACGAAAAAAAAGCATCAAACGATTTGCCATTGCTCTATAAAGGACACATTAGCAAAATTGGAAATTATACTTTTGCCAATATTCGTTGGATAGGTGATAAAAATGATGTTCCCTATATTTATTATGCATTTACTATACAAAATGATAGTTTATATTATTGGGGTTATGTGAAAAATAAGTTGCCTCAAGTATTTCAAGCAAAAAAATTTTTTGTTAAACATTACAATGATACAAATTATATTTCGGCTATTAGAAAATATAAACGATTTCGCTTATTAAACAAGCCTTTACTACTACATTGAAATTTGATTTCGAGAGCCAATCCATTTAACAGAAAAACATTTTGCCTTGCCACCTAATGGAGGATTTAATTTATTAATTGTAACATCAACATATTCAATGTTTGGAAAATCGTTAAATAATCGTTTAACTATGCGCATAACCACCGTTTCGAGCAATTTTGAAGTTTTTTGCATCTCCTCTTCGACAACCTTATAAATTTTTACATAATCGACAGCATCGTTTAAATTGTCGGTCTGAGCAGTTTTTTCAATATCTGTTTGTACTAAAATATTTACTAAAAATTTATTTCCAACTTGCTGTTCTTCTTTAAAATGACCATGATACGCATAAAATTCTAAATCTTCTAGTTGTAGGTATGCCATAAAAATTTACATTAAAAAAAACTAATTTTGTCGCTCAAAGTTACAATTTTATGAGTGAAAAAGATATAAATGCAAGTTACAAAAATTTTATTGAAGAGTTGATAGATGCCGATCTCGACCGTGGTTATGTAAAAGAAGTATATACTCGTTTTCCACCCGAACCTAATGGATATTTGCATATTGGCCATGCCAAGTCTATTTGTTTAAATTTTGGGTTGAAAGAAAAATATAAAGGAAAATGCAACCTTCGTTTCGACGATACAAATCCCATAACCGAAGATACAGAGTATGTTCAATCTATTATGGAAGATGTTCGTTGGTTGGGTTTTGAATGGGATAAACTATGTTACGCATCCGATTATTTTGAACAGCTTTATGAATGGGCAATTTTTCTTATTAAAAAAGGGAAAGCCTATGTTTGCGATTTAACTGCCGAAGAAGTTTCGGCAATGCGAGGAACTCCAACCATTCCGGCAACACCCAGTCCATATCGAAACCGCAGTGTTGAAGAAAATTTAGATTTGTTTCAACGAATGCGTGCTGGAGAATTTCCCGAAGGAAGCCGCACGTTGCGAGCAAAAATAGATCTTGCATCACCCAACATGCACATGCGCGACCCTGTATTGTATCGAATTATTCATGCTTCTCATCACCGAACGGGCGATAAGTGGTGTATTTATCCAATGTACGATTTTGCTCATGGACAAAGCGATTATATCGAAGGCATAACGCATTCCATCTGCACACTCGAATTTGAAGTGCATCGTCCCTTGTACGAATGGTTTTTAGAAGCTTTAGAATTACCTCATCCACGACCCCGTCAAATCGAATTTGCCCGATTGAACCTTTCGTATACTGTAATGAGTAAACGCAAACTGTTAGAACTAGTAAAAGGTAATTATGTAAGTGGATGGGACGATCCTCGTATGCCTACAATAAGTGGCTTGCGACGTCGTGGTTATACTCCCGAATCAATCCGCATGTTTGCCGAGCGTATTGGTGTAGCAAAACGTGAGAATGTAATAGACGTTGGACTACTCGAATTTTGTATTCGCGAAGACTTGAATAAAAAAGCCACTCGATTGATGGCTGTTCTAAATCCATTGAAAGTTGTAATTACGAATTTGCCCGATAATTATGAAGAGACATTAATAGCTATAAATAACCCAGAAAACGAAGCTGAAGGTACTCACGAATTGTTGTTTACAAAAGAAATATTTATTGAGCGCGATGATTTTATGGAAAATCCACCGAAAGATTACTTCCGACTTATTCCCGGTGGTGAAGTGCGATTACGATATGCTTATTTTTTGAAATGTAATGAAGTAGTTAAAGATGAAAACGGAAACGTTGTAGAGCTTCGTTGCACCATCGACCCTGAATCGCGTGGGGGAAAATCGCCCGACGGCAGAAAAGTAAAAGGTACTATCCACTGGGTTTCGGCAAAATATGCTGTTCCGGCAGAAGTTAGACTTTACGACAGACTTTTTAAATCAGAAATACCCGACGAAGCCGACGATTTTAAAACGGAATTGAATCCCGATTCGCTTAAAATAGTTACGGGCTACATCGAACCCTTTGTCAGAGAAATAAAATATGGGCAAAACGTTCAATTTGAGCGACTTGGGTATTTTATACTGGATAGAGAAACTACCGCTGAACGACTTGTTTTTAATAGAACAGTAACACTAAAAGATACATGGGCTAAAAAAGTTAGCAAGTAATTGAGGCTTGTGTCGTTTTTGCCGTACATATTAGTTGCCGACGAGCGAGGAAATATTTTTGAAGATCAGTCATTGCGTGTAGTTGGACGCGAAGGTAGTTTTATAAAATTGCTCGATGCGAAAGATTTCATTCCACTACCCAAAGGAAGCGATTTCTTTTTTTTACCTAAACGAACGGCTGTTGGTTACAATCCAAAAACCAAACGCATAGAATTATCAACCAAAGGGAATGCTGTTTGTGTGTTTAATGCTCCGGCCTATACGCAAACGGCTCTGGCAGCATGGATTAAGCAACCCGATGCTCCTGTTTTGCCTCTGTTTGCTTATACAGCAGTAGGGTGGTATAAAAATAAATTTTACACAACTGCATTACGAATAGATCCCGATATACGGCAAGATGTAGATCAGTTTAATCAAAATAAAGTAATTAGTCAAACCAAACGATTTTTAAAAAAATATCCAAACAATAGGTTAGTTAAGCATTTAGTACATTGTGCTACGGTATATTTATGTCCGGCTGCAAGGAATTATTTTCTTAATCGGTGGGAAGCACCGTTGCCCACATCGCCCACATGTAATAGTCGGTGTAGAGGATGTATTTCGTATCAGCCCAAGGATGTAGGCTTTTGTAGTACTCAAGAGCGTATAACCTTTATCCCAACACCCGACGAGATTGCCGAAATAGCTATCGATCACTTGAATTCAGCACCCAATCCTATTGTGAGCTTTGGACAAGGCTGCGAAGGCGAACCATTAATGGTTGCCGACGTAATTGCCGAAGCCATTAAACTTGTTCGAAAAAAAACGCAGCAGGGAGTCATTAATCTGAATACTAATGGAAGCAAACCCGATAAAATACAACAGCTCATAGAAGCAGGGCTCGATAGTGCACGAATAAGTATTAATAGCTTCTTACCCGAACGGTATAAATGGTATTATGCTCCGGTAAATTATTCGTTCGATGATGTGTTGTTGTCTATTCAGTTGTTGCGACAAGCCAAACGATGGGTTTCTATCAATTATTTTGTGCATCCGGGTTACACTAATAGCCCCGACGAAATAGAAGCTCTACACAAGGCAATACGAACATTAAAATTTAACATGATTCAGTGGCGAAACTTTAACATAGATCCCGACTTCGTAGGCGAACCCTTAAAGCTCGAAGTGAGAGCTCAAACAACTAGCATCGCAGAACTCATTCAACAAATAAAAAAAGCCTATCCCCACCTTTATCATGGATACTTCAATCCGGGCAGGCATATTATGGAGCAGTATCTGTATTAGTAAATCTGATCCTCATTGAACGTGAAATTATCTTTACTGTATGGAAGTTGATTTTATTGAGTATATGTTATTGAGGATATCATCAATGACTTGTTAATGATTACTGTAAGAATGGTTGCATCTTTGATATTAATACTGGTTTATTTGGGGTGGTAGGAATTAAGTATAATTCAATAAGTTATTTAGCAAAGCTACACCATTTGAATGCATTTTAAGATCGTAGAAGAAAGCGTTTATTACGCCTCTTTCTGAATAGCCGTAAAGCTTCATAGTTTAATTATTTAAAAGTTAATAATTTAATTTACTACACTGGTTAAAATAAATTTTGCAATATTTTCGAAATACTCATCGTCGAGATCGGAAGTCCATATATGGGGGAAAGTTAAAATATCACTTTTTAGATTAGCAAAAAACAAATAATGCGGAAATTGATTTATTAATGTATGATATATTTTATAAAATTTTTCTCTCTTTAATGCAGACATGTAACTTTCTAACAAATCAAAATATTTGTGAATAAAATAGCGCCATTCATATTTATCATAGAAAAAAACATTAAAATTAATATTAGAATTATGCGGCAAATAAAAAAACGGGTATCCTCTATATTCGGCCGATTGACTTTGAATAGCCTTTACTACTTGTGCTACTTCCTCGTCGCTGGTAAATCGGCTCACTGCTACAGCATTGCAATAGCTTTCTTCGATAACACGATAATAATTTAGGCCATATTTTCTTTTTGGTGAATGAATGTAAGCATGTCCTAATTCATGATAATATACTTTCTGAAACAATACTTCGCTGGAAATTTTTATTCGTTCTGCCCATTTTATGACACGTTCTGGTGTAATGAAAATACAAGGATATGTAATTTGATCTACAATGTTTTTATCTATACCGTGTTGAATAAAAATGTCTGGTTTTTTGGGGTTATGAACATAAACACCAACAGCAACCATCACTTCTATAATTTCTATGGGTCGCCATAATTCTTCCCATGGAAATTTTTTATCTCTATCAAATTCTCTATCACTCATATATTCTTCTAAAATTCGTCGGGCGATTTCTTCATCTAAAATTCGTTTTTTTTGTGGAGGATAGATTTCGTCCATCAATTCTGTATCAATTAGATATAAAGGCACTAATTTGGCTTTACGAGCCAAAAAATCTAGCCGCTTTACAATTTGTGCACGATTAATATTGATATCCAGTGCACATTTCGAATTCAAATTTACAATGGTAATCATAAAACAAAAATTTTGGTTCTATGGTCTTTTACGATATATATAAAAAAGGTTTCAAAAAAGTAAAAAAAAATAAAAAGACCGAATATATTATATTCGGTCTTATAAAATTAAAATATAATAAAAAAATTACTTCCTTATGGTCAATTCTTTCATAATATGATTCGATTGGGCAAATTTGTCAATAACCCATAACACATATCGCGCATCTACATTAATGGTTCGTTGTAGTTCTTTGCTGTAAATAAAATTACTGCAAAGCCAATCCCAATTTCCGTCGAATGCTATACCGATAAGTTCGCCGTAAGCATTCATTATCGGACTGCCCGAGTTTCCTCCCGTAATGTCGTTGTCGGAAATAAAAGCCACCGGAAGCTTGCCGGTTTCGTCGGCATATTGTCCAAAATCCTTTTTATTATAAAGCTCAATTAGTCGTGGATGTACTTTAAATTCGGGATTGGTGTCGTCCCATTTTTCTATAACACCGTCGAGGTAAGTGATATAATTGTAATATACCGCATCTTTGGGTTTATATGGTTGTACGGTACCATAAGTGAGACGGAAAGTGCTATTGGCATCGGGGTAGAATGCTTTATTGGGTTCAAATTCGCGAATGGCTTGAAAATATTTTCGGTCGAGTAATTGAAATTTTGCATTGGCTTGCTGATAAGCAGGTACAAGCTTGAATTGATATTCGCCTAACAACGATTTTTGCAGGGCAATGAGAGGATCTTTTTCAAATATATTGAGAGATGGACTTGCAAGAAATTTATCCATACGTTGTTTGTCGGTAAATATGCTTTTGCTATAGATTTGATCTAATAAATTATCTACTTTTTGTTCAGTTGTTTTTCCCTTGTATTTTTTAGGAAAATCGTTAACGAAAAAGGATAATTGTTGTTCTTTGGGGATGTCGTTCATGTAAGTGAGCAACATGGCTTTGAAAACTTCGCGGTCAATAGCAGGATAATAGTTTTTAAACAGTTCTTTGGCTGTTTCTTTAAGTTGTTTTATTGTTTCTTCAATTTGCTGTTTATTTTCTTTTTCATTTTTTAATAATGGTTCAAGCGCCAGAAATTGTTGAATGGACATGATTTGAGAACTTCCTTGTAAAATACCAAAAGAGAAATAAATCAAGTGCTTAATAGGATCGGAAAGGGCTTTGTATGTATCTTTGTAGTCTTGAATAATTTGGCCGTACTTATCTTTTTTACCTGCATCTATCCATGCTTGTAATTGTTTGTCGTATTGGCGGCGTTTCTCTATTGCATCGGTTTTTGATAAGGTAAGAACTTCTCCTTGCCATAGCTTATAGCCATTGGCAAGTGCAGCATAATCACTCGCTAATGCCAATTGTATTTCTTTTGATGCGTCCATGTATTTTTTCCATATATCGAGTTTTATACCAACCAGCTTTATAAGTGTAGGATTGTAAACATCGCGTTTATATTCCATACCAGATGCTGTTAAATAACGTTCGGTTTGTCCGGGATATCCCATAATCATGGTAAAATCGTTAGGTTTTACTCCTTTTATAGAGATAGGTAAATGATACAAAGGCTTATAAGGAATATTGTCTTTGCTATACTTGGCAGGTTTGCCATCGGGTGCAGTATAAACGCGTAATACGGCGAAATCGCCGGTATGTCGAGGCCACATCCAGTTGTCGGTATCGCCTCCAAATTTACCAATCGATGATGGAGGAACACCCACAACACGAACATCTTTAAACACTTCGTAAACAAACAAATAATACTCGTTTCCGGCAAATACACTTTTTACTTTTGCCATGTAGTGTGTGCCTTCTTTTGCTTCTTTTTCAATTTCTTCGATAGCCTTGCGTATTAGCTTTTTGCGCTCTTCTTCTTTAGTGTCGTCTTTAATATTTTGAAGCACTCGCGATGTAACGTCTTCAATCCTAACAATGCGCGAAACACAAAGTCCTTCGGCGGGAAGTTCTTCTTGATAATTCTTAGCCCAAAAGCCATTGGCTAAATAGTCATGTTCTAAGGTTGATAATTTTGCTACTGCTTCGTATGCACAATGATGGTTGGTAAAAATAAGCCCCTGATTGCTTACAATTTCACCTGTACAAAAACCCACAAATTCTCCATTTACTTCATTCATTAATTGCAAAATAGCATCTTTAATAGAAGATTTATTGATGCTATAAATTTCTTCGGGCGTGAGCTTACATCCTAATCGTTGCATATCGGCATAGTTAAGTTTTGCGATTAGATTTGGTAGCCACATGCCTTCGTCGGCTCTTGACAAGAAAGAATTTATACATACGTATAAACAAACGAAAAACAATTTAATGTATTTCATAAAAATAACCCTTTTATTTTGCCCAAAGATATGAAGTTTTTATTAAAAAATTCAATGTAAAATAATGTTTTAATGGATTTACTCACGGCAAAGTTCTAATACTCGCACAAAATGTTCGCGTGCATATAATGTAAATTTATAGGTTTGTTGAGATGTTTTTAAAATTAAAATATTAGGAATTAAAGCATAGCTCGATTTTTTAATGATTTCGGTAATTTCATGAATAGGAATTTCTATTTTGTATAATCGCGATTTTTTATGGCTTGCTATAAAAACAACAGTATCCTTACTTATTTTTAATTTTCCATCTATTTTATTGTCGGTATTTTCGTAATAAGTGGCGGCAACAGTTAATATATATTTTCTGCTTTGAGATTTCATAAAACGATATATGCTTTTTACAAAAGTAATTTTTTTTTCGCTAAAAGCAAAATGTTAGTTAATGTCCTGTATGAAATAGTATATTTTGTTTAATTGCAACTTGACAAACAGGACAAAATTCTAACTTCTGAAAGTCTCTCATTATGCAACTTACAGAAGGTCGGTAAATACCTTTGGTTTTATAGCCAGCCCCCTCGAATACGCCAATTTTGTTTTCATATCCTTTGATAGGTGTAGGAATAGGTGTTTTTTTATCGAGCATTTTTTTCCATTTTTTGTCGAAATTGACTAAAGTTGTAATGTTTGGCTCCCAAGGTTCAACGGAGAGATTATAAAAATTTTCATTGGCATCGTCAGCATCTTGGTATTCATCACCTAACGCACCAAATGCATGTCCAAACTCATGAATAAATACGTAATCGGCAAATACATTATCGGAAACGGCAATGCTATAAAAGTTGTAAATACCTCCACCACCGTATGTTTTAGTATTAACTAATACCACAAGCTGATCGTAAGCAACATGGTTAAGTATGTTGCCGAGTAATTGGTAATCGTAAACCGAAAGATACCGATCCATAGAGAAAGTATAAAAGCGAGTTTCAGCAGCAGTTTTTTTCCAAATATTCAGATGCGGTTTATCGGTTCCTTCTTCTAAAGAGGGGGATTTTACAAACGTTACATTGAAGTATGATTTCATTTGATTAAATGGTTCTTTTGTAAACAAAACTTCGGTAAGTCGTTTTGCATCGGCAATAAATTTGTCCATTTGCTCGGCAGTATAACCTTCGGCTATAATAGCGATATCTATCTTTTCGTTATAATCACCATTTTTTATGTATTCAACAATTGGAATGTTGTTTGGCTTTTCTTTAATAATATCGGGTTGCGATGGATTGACGTAAAACGATTGAAGTTCATGAAATGTTCCCATGTTGTTTCGTTCAAGAAATATAATTTTTATAGTGTTTTTAGGGAAGGGGATATTTACGAATTGCGAAAAAGTACGAAATGTTTTTTTTGCTTCGGGTGTTTGTTGCCATTCCTGATATAGTGTACAAAAACCTGAGGCAAATAGTAATGACTTTTGCGCAGAGTCGTAAACTTCTATTCGATAGTGTCCGTAATAAAATGTGTCAACAAGATTTTTCTTACTTCCTGCCCAAATAGGTTCTTTAAATAGTTTCGAAATGGTTAATATGGTTTTATTGGCGTTACCAGTTAAATAATAATCAATTCGCAATCGCTCGTTTGTAAAATAATCAGAATAATTTTGAGCAAATAACGACCAGCTAAATACGATAAAGGAGATGCTTATAAATGTTTTCATTGAAAAAGAATTTAATAATTATACAAAACTATGAAATTTTAGCCAGTTATAGATATTTTTATCGGAATAATGATGTATTTTTGCATAAAAACGATAGAAAATGAAAAAAATATTCATAATCTTATTTGCGTGGTCGTATTCGTTTGTAATAGCCCAAGACATAAATGTTAGGAAGTTTGATGAAAAAAGTAATCAGGATATTTTAATTGGGAAATGTACCAAACAAGTTTTTATGCAACAGCCTTTTCAATCTTGGTTTAAAACAGCTTATGAGCAATATTCTCCCGACAATTCTGTTCTTGAGCAAGCGCAAAAAATAATTAGCGATAAAATAAAAATAATAGTAATTTTTGGTTCGTGGTGTAGCGATACACAAGAACAACTGCCTCGGTTTTTTAAGGTAATGGACTTTGTGGGTTATACTCCCGATATGATAGAACTTATTGCTGTTGATAGAAATAAACAAGCCGAATCATTCGATTTAGGGAAATACGGCATAGAGAGAATACCTACTTTTATTTTCTACAAGAATGGTAAAGAAAAGGGGAGAATTGTAGAAACTCCAACCATAAGCATGGAAAAAGATATTTTAGAAATCTTAAAAAAATAAACGGGTATGACTGAAAATAAAGAAAAATCGGTAACATCGAGCGTGCTTTCCATTGCTGCTTTAGTAATTGCGATTGTTTCCTTTGCATTTTCTTTAATACCATTTTTAGGAGTTTTGGCAATAGTTTCAGGGTCATTAGCCTTAATTTTAAGCGTGATAGCTTATTTTACGGCAGCTCCTAAACAAAGCAAAACGCTTATTTTAGCAGTATTTATCGTCTCAATTTTTAGCATAATATTTTCTTATTGGCAATATCAAAATATTAAGGCATTATCGGATGTATTATCAGGGAAGGCTGAAAAAACTATTCAGCAAACACCCGACGACCTCGAAGAAATACAGCAATTGGAATCGCTCGATAGTCTCAATAGCAATTATAATGAAATGAAATCGCGTTTAGATAGTATGTAAAGATTGTGTGAATATGAATATAAGAATTGCTATTATTTTATGTATATGGTTTAATTGGGCTTGTCAGCCATCGACATATGTAAAGATTGAACAAAAAGCACCCGATGGAACATTATTATTTGAATGTTTATTAGATACAGCTCAAGGAAAAAGAGATACCATACAAAAAACAGAATATTATCCAAATGGTAAAGTTCGAGTAAAAGGTTCGTTTAAAAATAATTTACGCCATGGCGAATGGATTTATTACTTCGATAATGGAAATATTTGGAGTCAAGGAACATTTAATGAAGGGAAAAGCCATGGTACATTTACTATTTATAATAAAGATGGTAGTTTATTTATGAAATCATCATACAATAATGGGAAACCTGATGGGAAGTGGCTATTTTACGATAAGAATAAACTAGTTCGAGAAGTTCATTTTGCCAACGACTCCATAGTGAAAGAAGTAAACTATTAATCTAATGTTATTTTTTTTCATTCGATGGATATTTCTATTTGTTTGCTTTTTAATGCCCGATACTTCATCTCATTATCCAAAAAAAATAAGTTGGAAAGAATTACAACAAGGTTTATTTTACGCAGAAGTTCAAATTCCACATTATACATTCAACATTTCCGATAAAAAATTGACATTAATTAAAATTCAACCTCAATTTTTCGATGCAGAAATTTATTCTGCTTTAGTTTTAGATAGCACTAAACGCACAATAGAACAATGGGCAAAAGATTTTAAACTAAATATTGTCATAAATGCAGGAATGTATAGCCTTGTCAATACTTATTATCCAGTAGGCTACATGAAAGCCAAAAACAATATAGTACAACCGAATTTAAAAGAAAATTTTTGGGCAATGGCATGTTTTAATACAAATCACAATAAATTACCATCTTTTGATATAATAGACATGACAATCGAACCTTATGATAGTGTTTATGTTTATTATTCATCAATGGTTCAATCTATTCGAATGATTGATGCTCATGGTAAACAAGTAATTTGGAAGCCCAAGCAACTCATATATAGCAGCATGATTGTTATAGGCGAGGATAATAATCAAAATATGATAATTGCTTTTACGCGGACACCACTATCCGCGAATCAGATGAGCAAGTTGCTGCTGCAATTGCCTTTACAGATGAAAACAACTATGTACCTCGAAGGAGGGCCTGAAGCTTGTTTATATGTTGAAACATCCGATACGGTAATTAAAAAAAATGGAAGTTACGTTTCAGTAACGTTTCCTACCGATACAAATACACGATATTGGAATTTGCCGAATGTGATAGGATTAAAGTGTAAAGTGCATGAAAAGATAAACTAAATTATGTAGGTTTTATTGATAAATATCACGACAACGAAAGGAATAAATAACTACTTTTGTGAAGAAGAAACGAATAAATTACTTATGAAACCAACAGCATTATCAAAAATTCATGAACAATTAGGTGCCAAGATGGTTCCATTTGCAGGCTTTTACATGCCTTTAAAATATTCGGGCGATATAGAAGAACACATTACTGTACGCACAAAGTTAGGAGTTTTCGATGTATCGCATATGGGAGAAATTTGGGTTAAAGGAGCCAATGCTTTAGATTTTGTACAATGGGTTACATCGAACGATGCTGCAGCTCTCTATGATGGAAAGGTACAGTATTCGTGCTTCCCCAATGGCAAAGGTGGAATTGTTGATGACTTGCTGGTGTATCGCTTCGACGAACAGACATATTTACTTGTAGTAAATGCTGCAAATATTGAAAAAGATTGGAATTGGCTACAGTCGCAAAATAAATTTGGAGTAAAATTAATAAACGCTTCTGACGAAACTTCGCAATTAGCAGTACAAGGACCTTTAGCACTTAAAGCGATGCAAAAACTTACTTCTGAGCCTATTGAAAACATGGAATATTATACATTCAAAATATTAGAATTTGCAGGCGTAAAAGATGTTTTTTTATCTACGACGGGTTATACTGGCGCAGGAGGTTGCGAAATTTATTTCCCAAACGACAAAGCCGAACAAATTTTTAAGTCTGTTCTCGAGGCTGGTGCAGAATTTGGAATAAAACCGATAGGATTAGCTGCACGCGACACATTGCGCCTCGAAATGGGATTCTGTTTATATGGAAATGATATAGACGATACCACTTCACCTATTGAAGCCGGTTTAGGATGGATAACCAAGTTTGTTGACCATAAAAACTTCATAGATAAAGAATTCTTATTACAACAAAAACAAAACGGTGTGCAACGTAAATTAATAGGTTTTGAAATGATAGATAAAGGCATACCCCGCCATGAATATGAAATTTGCGATGCACAAGGTAAAATAATAGGTCATGTTACTTCAGGAACTATGTCGCCCATGTTAAAGGTAGGAATAGGAATGGGTTATTTACAAGCACCATATGCAAAAATTGATCAGGAAATTTTTATTAAAATACGCGATAAATTGTTAAAAGCCAAAGTAGTAAAAATGCCATTTTACAAAACAGCATAACCTGTATTGTGTACGATAGTAGTATCGGGACATTGACGAATTAATTCTTCTATTCCGGCTTTCAATAAAGGATGTTTCCAAGTGGGCATAATTTCTTTTAATGGGAATAGAACAAATTTGCGTAAATGAAGCTTTGGATGGGGCAATGTTAAATGGTTCGTTTCAATAATAAGATTATCGAAGTCTAAAATATCGATATCAATAATTCTGTCTTCGTATGTAGAAGATTGTTGTTTAATACGACCTAAATTTTTTTCTATTTGTTCAATAATATCGGGCAATAAAAAAACAGAAACCAAAGGTTTTTCAATTACGCAAACAGTATTGAAAAAAGTATTATGGGAAACATATCCCCACGGTTCTGTTTCCCAAATAGTTGACGATAAGTCAATGTAACCAACAAATTGTCTTACGAATTGATACGCACAACGCAAATTATTCAATTTATCGCCAATATTGCTGCCAAAACCTAAAATTAACATTGTTGAAAAAAAGTGAGCAAAGTTATGAAGAAATCTATTTTCAAAAGCAAATGAATGTGTAATTTTACAAAAACAAAAACGCAATATGAAATTTGTTCATTTACATGTACATTCACAATATTCTATATTAGACGGAGCATCTAACATCAAGCAATTAATTAAAAAAGCAGCAGAGCTCAATATGCCTGCGATTGCAATCACAGATCATGGTAATTTGTTCGGCATTAAAGAATTTTTGAATGAAACCAAAAAACATAATGAATCGGAAAAACAAAAAGCAGAAAAATATAGTCAACAAGGCACAGAGTACATACCAAAACTAATAAAACCCATTGTTGGCTGCGAAATGTATGTAGCTCGTCGATCTCGTTTCGACAAAGAAAAAAATACCGACGATAAAAGTGGTAACCATCTTATAGTCTTAGCAAAAAACAAAACAGGTTATTATAATTTAATTAAGCTAGTATCTCTTTCGTATATAGAAGGATTTTATAGCAAACCGCGAATAGATAAGGAATTGCTATATAAGTACAAAGAAGGACTTATTATATCAACGGCTTGTTTGGCAGGTGAAATCCCCCAATATTTATTGACAGACGACTATGACGCAGCCTTAAAAGCTGCGAAGGAATTCAAAAATGAATTTGGCGAAGATTTTTATCTCGAAATGCAATATCATCCCACAAAAGATGAAACTGCCGATCAAACAGTCTATATTGAACAAGAAAAAGTAAACAAAGGATTGGTAAAAATATCAAAAGAAACAGGAATCAAGCTTATTTGCACCAACGATGTACATTTTATAAATAAAGAAGATGCCGAAGCTCATGACAGATTAATCTGTATTAATACCAATACACAAGTTAGTGATCAAAATAGACTTCGATATACAAAGCAAGAATGGCTCAAAAGTTATGACGAAATGTTTGAGCTATTTCATCATTATCCCGAAGCAATTCAAAATACGTTGGAAATTGCAGAAAAAATCGAAGAATATTCTATTGATCATCCTCCTGTAATGCCCGAATTTTCTATTCCAGAAAATTTTGCTACTATAGAACAATATCGCCAACAATTTTCTGAGAAAAACCTGATAGAAGAATTTGGTGAAGAAAATTTTAAACGATTAGGGGGCTACGAAAAAGTATTACGTATAAAGCTCGAAGCCGATTACCTGAATCATTTGGTACAATTAGGAAAAAAAGAACGTTATGGCAATAAAGCCGACGAAAAAGTAGAAAATCGAATAAATTTTGAATTGGAAACAATTAAGAGAATGGGTTATCCGGGCTATTTTCTTATTGTTTCCGATGTGATTCAGCAGGCAAGGAGTATGGGCATACGAGTAGGTCCGGGAAGAGGTTCGGCAGCCGGTTCGGTTATTTCCTACTGTTTAAAAATTACAGATTTAGATCCAATAAAATATAACTTGCTATTTGAGCGGTTTTTAAATCCAGAGCGTATATCTATGCCTGATATTGATATTGATTTTGATGAAGATGGACGAACAAAAATATTGCAATGGGTGGTAGAAAAGTATGGAAAAGACAAAGTAGCTAGCATCATTACCTTTGGCCGAATGGCAGCTAAATCGGCAATTAGAGATGTTGCGCGTGTACAAAATCTTCCTTTAAATGAAGCCACCAGACTTACAAAACTAATTCCTGAAGAGTTGGATATAACTTTGGAAAAAGCATTTACCCTTAGTGAAGAGTTAAGGAAAGAAAAGGAATCGGGCGATCCAATTGTTAAAGAAACACTAACTTATGCTACCATTTTGGAAGGAAGCGTTCGACAAACAGGTATCCATGCTTGTGGGATAATCATTAGCAAAGATAATCTTATCGAACATATACCAGTGTGTACTTCCAAAGAAACTAATTTATTGGTAACTCAGTACGACGGACACTATCTTGAAGAAGTAGGGATGCTTAAAATGGATTTTTTAGGCTTAAAAACTTTATCTATTATTCAGGACACACTCGAAATTATTGAACAGCGACACGGAAAAAAAATAGACATAGACCAAATTTCGCTGAATGATAAAAAAACATATGAATTATTTAGCAAAGGCTTAACAACAGGAATCTTTCAGTTTGAGTCGGAAGGAATGAAAAAATTCTTAAAAGAATTAAAACCCGACCGATTTGAAGATTTAATAGCAATGAATGCCTTGTTTCGCCCAGGTCCTATGAAGTATATCCCTCAATTTATAGCTCGAAAGCACGGATTAGAGCCAATACAATACGATTTGCCCGAAATGAAAGAATATCTCGAAGAAACATATGGAATTACCGTTTATCAAGAGCAAGTAATGTTGCTATCGCAAAAGTTAGCAGGGTTTACAAAAGGCGAAGCCGATGCATTGCGAAAAGCAATGGGCAAAAAGCAACGTGATGTGCTCGATAAAATGAAAAATAGGTTTATTGAAGGATGCAAAGCTAATAATTTGGATATACAAATTTGCGAAAAAATTTGGACAGATTGGGAAGCATTTGCACAGTATGCCTTTAACAAATCACATTCTACATGTTATGCGTATTTGGCTTATCAAACTGCATATTTAAAGGCTCATTATACCGCAGAATTTTTAGCAGCAAACCTTAGCCGTAATTTAGACGACATTAAAGAATTAGGAAAGTTGATGAACGAATGTCGAAGAATGAATATCGGTGTAAAAGGTCCAAGTATTAATGAAAGTAATATAAAATTTACAGTAAATAGTGAAGGAGCTATACGGTTTGGCTTAGGCGGAATAAAAGGATTGGGCGAATCGGCTGCTCAAGCTATTATCGAAGAACGTAAGAAAAATGGGCTTTTTAGCTCTATTTATAATTTTGCCGAACGCATGGATAGCAACATAATCAATAAAAAAAGTTATGAATCGCTGGCATATTCAGGTGCTTTCGATGATTTTACTGAGATACAGCGACATCAATATTTTTGCGATACAGCTCCTTCCTTTTTAGAACAAATTGTAAAATACAGTCAACAGTACAAAACCGATCGTCTTCAAAACCAGCAAACACTTTTTGGCGATAGTATCCCCGTATCAATCACAAAACCACTAATCCCGAAATGTCAAGAGTGGAGCAATATATACCAATTAAAAAAAGAAGCAGAATACATTGGTATGTATTTATCGTCGCACCCACTAGATCCGTATAAATTCGATATAGACCTTTTATGCAATGTGAATTTAAGCAAATTGCAAGACTTAAATGAATATGTAAATAAAGAGATTACATTTGTTGGGCATGTATCGAGTGTAACACAAAAAATATCCAAAACAGGAAATCCTTTCCTTACAGCAGTTTTAGAAGATTTCAACGATTCATATTCTTTTAATTTAATAGGACAAGATTATATTAATTACGCTAATTACTTTAAAGAGAGTGTTAATTTATTAATTAAAGCTAAAGTTGTCCAACAAAATAATCCTAATAGCAATTATAAACACAACATAGCTATTCAGAAAATATATTTATTGAATGACGTTCGTAATTTGTACAAAAGCATTACAATAGATATACCTGTAAACGAATTAAACCAACAGTTTATTCATGAAATAGTAACCAATATCAGAAAAGTATCGAAGGCAGGTAAAACCAATTTATTATTTACTTTCTATTATTCCAATGGTAAGAATTCGAGCTTGAAATGGAACATGATATCTAAAAAATATAAAGTATTTTTATCGAATGATTTTTTAAGTTATTTGTCTGAAAATAATATTATCTTTAAAGTCGAAAAAATATAAAAAATTTTCTTTATGGACTTTAATCAAATTTTTGTTCGTACCAAAGGCATAATAATGAATCCAGAAAGTGAATGGCAGACTATTTCAAGCGAAACTTCAACATCGAAAGAAGTTTTTACGGGCTTTGTTTTGCCATATTTAGTGATAGGCTTCATAAGCTCAGTCATAGGAGCATTTTTATTTAGCAATTGGATATTTATAGCTTCAGTTGCTTCAGCATTGGTATCTTTAATCGTATATATTATTGTTTTGTTTATAACTCCCATGATTATTGAACCATTAGGCAAGTCGTTTGCAACAGAAGTCAATCGCGATAAAGCATTCAAGTTGTTAGCGTATTCTTTTACCCCATCATATGTTATTAACATTGTAATAGGCATTTTACCAATTCTTGGAATTTTGGGTATAGTGGGGTTATATGGTATTTATATTATGTGGGTCGGATTTAGCAAACTATTCAACACCCCCGAAGACAAAAAAGTAGGATTCTTTATAGTAACATTATTAATTATTATTGGCGAAATGGTAATCTTAAGTTTAATATTAGGATCTATCATTTTGTTTGCTTTGGGCATGGGTGGAGGATATTATTTATTTAGATGAACCAGCACATTATTATAGCAAAAAATAAAAAAGCTTATTTTCTGTATGAAATAATTGAAACATTTGTTGCTGGTATAGTCCTTACTGGCAGCGAAATAAAGTCTATTCGAGCAGGAAAAATCAATTTTGTCGATTCTTATGGTATAATAGAAAATGGCGAAGCTTACATTAAAGGACTACATATAGCACCATACGAACGTGGCGGTTATGCAAATCACGAACCAACTCGACAAAGAAAATTATTGCTTACAAAAAAAGAAATTCAAAAAATTGCGAAAAGAATTGCCGAAAAAGGATATACATTTATACCTTTATCCTGTTTTATCAATGAAAAAGGTTATGCAAAGCTCGAAATGGGCTTAGCACGAGGGAAAAAAGCATACGATAAACGCGAAGCAATTAAACAAAGAGATAATACTCGAGAAAATCAACGCAATCTTTCAGATTATTGATCAAAGAAGTAATCGTTTAGCTCGTATATATCTTCGATTGTTAGATTGGTTTTCATGTCAAAAAATTTATCAATGGCAATGTTAATTTCCTCTATAGAAATATAACCATCATTATTCAAATCGACAGGTTTAAATTTGGCCGGCATTTCGGCAAATGATTTTTTAAACTTTTTTACTTTGCTTTGCTCAGGACACATGGAAGGGAAGTATTCGCACAACTGATTGGTAGGTACGGCTCGTGGAGCTTCGGCAGCAGCTATAAGTTCTTCTTCTGTGTAAGTAACTCCACGTAAATTAACGATAGCACCTTTTTTCGATTCAGGTTCATCATCTCGATAATCAGGAACGCCATCATTGTCTTTATCTACAGGACATCCTTTGCTATCTACTTTCACTCCTAAAGGTGTCCCGATGCATTCGTCCCAAATATCAATTACTCCATCACCGTCTTCATCTTCTTTATCTAATGTAGCGAAATCAACATCGCTCAAATGCTGTTCAATGGCAGTGAGTTTAGGTGGACTAAACAAATCGTAAGTAAGGGTAAAATAGGTAAATAAAAAACTATCGCCTTTTTTCGTGCCTTTTCTATTACCCTGACTTTTGTCGCTAACATTATCTATATTATTATTAAGAGTAAAATGGTACGAGCAACCAACTTTAGCTTTTACTCGGTGTGAAAATCGATATTCGAGCGCAAAATCAACAGGGAACGCAATGGCAACTTGTGGGTATTTTCCTAAACCATCGAGGTTTAACTCTCTTAAATCTGTTTCGTAAACGTAATCGCGTTGAAGTAAAATAGTGTTTAATTCATTGCCCACAGTTTCGGGTTTATTTCGGATAGTGCCATCACTCCAATAATAATAATAGCGACCTTGTGCGTCGTACATATCGGCTTTCGAATTAAACTCAAACGATTCGAACCCTAATGAAATGGTTGGTAACAAATAACCTGTTTTTTTTATTAGATGACGAAAATTGTATTGAATTAATACATTTCCTAATAGAGCTTCGGTTTGAAAATTATAAAATTGTTGTTGTGTTTGAGTATTACCTGCCATTTTTCCGTAAATAATATTAAAGCGAATGTCGAAGTATTTATTTAATGTTCGCGAAACAGAAAAATTCCATGCTCCTCTGCCTATCGTAGGGTGGGCATAATAATTATCGCGAACATCACCCAAAAACATAAAAAATCCACGTCCGATACCTAATATGGGTTTATAAACGAGTTTTTCAGGTTCGGGAGTAGTATCAAGCAGTATGTATTCGTAAGGGCTTTTACCTTTAAATAAGGTCGAATCGATGGGTTCTTCTTGCGCAAATACATTACTACATAAGCAAAAGAATAAACATACGCCACCAACAACTCGATAAAACATGAATAATATTTTGACATTTATACGCAAATGTATCAATAAAGTTTTGATTTTATTGTACCCATTTTTGATTGGCTATCATAAGAGCCTCCTGAACTGTGATACGTACACCATTATTATAAGCCGATACGAATGCGTCGCGAATGGGTGTTGTTTGCCAAATTTGCACTCGTTTGTCGCGAGCCTCTTTGTATAAACCAAAAGAACCAACGGTATATTTATGCCAACCTTCATGCTGTTCAACACGTACAGGTTCAGTAATATTATATTGTTTGAAGTAGTATTTGGGATTGACAGGTTTATGTCCAGCGGCAATTTGTACTCTAAAGCGAATGCCGGTTTCGGGTTCGGGAATATTGGTGTAGGTTGACTGACGTTCTTTTTGCTTTTGTTGAGCAGTTTCTTTTTGCTTATTGGATTCTTTTTGTTGAGTTGATTGTTGTTGTGTAATTATTTGCTTTCCAGTTTGTTGCTGATTTTGATTGGTTTGTTGCTGAACCGATGGTTGATTGTTTGAAACTTGTATTTGTTGAGCAGTGAGCGATTCTTGTTTTTGTTTGTTTACAGAAGCCATGATAGGCTCATTAAGAAAGTTGCGATTTTGAATGGATTTCATCTTTGTGGTTTCGTTTTCAATGTACGAAAATGAACCATTGAGCTCAACGTTGTCTGGTAAAACTCCAGAAGTTGGTGTTAATTTATATGATACAACAAATTGTCGTTGGGGTGGTAATGCCATCCATAAGAATTTTACAGTATTGTCTTTGAAAGAAAAAATACCATCGTTAGTTTCTATAGCGGCAGCTTGAAATCCCGGAGGAATGGCTTCTTGTAGTTTGGCATATTTATCACGGGGCAAATCGGCAGTATTCACTAGCAAATGAACCAAGAGTTGATTATCTTGACGAACCACTTCTCTATAACAAAAAATATTTTTTACATCGAAGTCGTCGGTAGATGGTGTTGTGGGCTGAGAAATATTGGCATTATTTTGTTGTTGTTCGTTATTATTTACTTGTTGTGCTACATAACCAGCAGGACGTATAATTACAGAGAGTGTGGGGCTTTCTACATTTTTTCGTTCATTATATTCTATGTAACTAAAAATACCTGTTAAAAACAAAGGTCCTTCGGCAGTAGGATCAATTTTTATTCTATACGAAAATGCAATGACACAATCTTTAGGCAAACTTAGCCATCCGACAATAATTTTTTGATCTTTAAAAGTAAAATCACCTGTTGGCAAATTAACAGGCTCTGCAGTATATCCTATGGGCAATAGTTGTGTATATCGTGCAAAACCTTTGATATTAGCTTTATTTATTTTAACTTCTACTACAATACTACTTCCTGCTGTGGCCTCTTCGGGTGCTTGTAATGTAACAAAAACGGGCTCGTCGAACAACGATAAAAACAAAATACCTATAAGATTAAATATGTAGATAAAATATTTAATCATGCCGTTTCTTTGAATTCAAAAGTAAACATTATTACGAAATTATGTAATTTATTTAAAAAAAATATTAACAATTGTTGATAAGTTTTATTAGGCTTCTTAATCCTTTTACGCAAAAGAGTTTTAAAAAGTTATTATACATGTTTATGTTTTTAATTATTAACAAAATTTAGTGTAATTTTCTCTGACAATAACGTTAAATGCACAAAAAGTATCATTGGCATCTTGCCAGTGTTTGTTTTTTTTCTCCGACACGGATGTCGGAGCTACGCTGTATCGCTGGCATCTTGCCAGTGGTTTTTTTCTTCGACAAGATGTCGGAGTTACATTGTATCACTGGCATCTTGCTAGTGTTTTTTTTCTCCGACACGGATGTCGGAGGTACCCTGTAC
>JAOADU010000058.1 GCA_026417155.1 Bacteroidales bacterium
ATCCAAGTTCGTGGAGCTTTGTAGATGGATCGCGGGCAATATATGCTAAATATTTTGTTGACAATCAAACAGCGTATAGAGCAGTAGTACGGTTAGGAATAGTTAATACAACCGACAAAGAATATGTTAAGCAAGACGGACAAAGCGACCCATTAGTAACGGTTGAAGATAAAGCAAAATATTCCAATAAAAATATTGTTATCGGTGCAGGTATGGAAAAACGTCGTGGGAAAACTCGCTTACAAGGTTTTTATGGAGCCGAAGCATTTTTAACTTTTGGCGGAGCTTCCGAGAAATATGTATATGGCAATGCATTTTCTTCGTCTAATACTACGCCAACGATGACAGATTTCGATCCCACAAATTCTAATGTATTATCACCAACTGCTCGTATTCTATCTCGGAAATCGGGTACAACAATAGGGTTAGGTGCTCGTGGTTTTGTAGGAGTTGAGTACTTTGTAATGCCTAAATTATCGGTAGGTGGTGAATTTGGCTGGGGCTTACAAATAGCTGCTCAAGGCGATGGCAAAACCGAAGTGGAAAGTTGGGATGCTTTGAATAATACCGTTAAAAAAGTTGAAACAAAAACGGGTGGTGGTAGCTTATTTGGATTCGATACCGATAATTTCGGTGGCATTATCTATATGATGTTCCATTTTTAATTAACTAAATAAAAGGAATAATAAAGGCTGTCTGTAATATGGCAGCCTTTTTTGTTTTATCTTTGCTCCGATGAAATGGTTATTTTACATACCAGCCGTATTACTACTTTTTTATTCGTGTGCCAGCCAATCGCCACTTACAGGAGGAAGTCGCGATAACGAACCACCAAAACTAATAAGAGCATTACCTGCCCACTTATCTACAAATATTAAACCTACACAGCTTATATTCGAATTTAATGAATTCATTCAATTACGCTCTCTCAATCAAAAGTTACTTGTTTCGCCACCGCTCAAAAATCCGTTTCATATTAAAATAAAACCCAAAAGTTTTAGCATTATTTTAAAAGATACATTGTTGGAAAATACTACCTATCAATTTTACTTTGCCGATGCTATAACTGATTTAAACGAAGGGAATCCATTGTCCGATTTTACTTATGTATTTTCTACAGGAAACAGTATAGATTCGTTATCATTTGGCGGCAAAATACGGGATGCCTTTACTTTAAAACCCGAGTCGCAATTTTCGGTTTGTTTATATACCGATACTAGCGATAGTTGTGTATTAAAAAGTAACCCAACATATATTACACGCAGCAATAACGATGGAATATTTCAATTTAATTATTTAAAAAATGGTAGTTATAAGTTAGTTGCATTTAATGATAAGAACAACAATTATCGGTTTGATGCCGAATCAGAAAAAATAGCTTTTTATTCAAATGAAGTTGATTTAACCAAACACTACGATAGCTTAATTCTTTATTCTTTTCAGGAAAACAGAAGCAAACAGTTTATAAAAAAAATTGAACGTAAAAAAGCATACATGGCGACAATAATTTTGAACAATCCTTCCGAACAACGTCCTATGGTAGAACATTCTACGGCTTCCATATACAATATTGTATATAGCAATAATAACGACACTATGCACATATTTTTTGCCGATTCATCTCAATATAAAAACGACACAATTTTTGTAACTATAGGCTATATAAAGCACGATAGTTTGCTGAATTCTGTAAGAGTTAAAGAAACAAAGCCATGTATAATGGAGCACCAAAACAAAAAGCCCATACACGCCACTTATAAACTACCTATAAAAAATAACATCGTATTTTCATCGAAGTCAATACTGTATATATTATTTTCAGAACCAACCAATCTAACAGATAAGAACATTTCTGTATGGCAACAAAATAGCGATACAACGTTTAAAAAAATACCTATAATCGTTGAACGTGATACTTCAAACCCGTTAAAATATTTGTTATATGGGTCATTAAAAGACGGTAAAAAATATCGTATAATTTTACATTTCGATAGCCTATATTCTGTTTATCAGCATAAGTATAATAACGATACCATATTGTTTAGTACATACGAAAAAGAAAATTTTGGATTGTTGAAACTAACATATATGTTGCCTAATGAAAATCGAACTTATACTTTTGAATTATTAAACGATAAGCAACAAGTAATTTATTCATGGAACGACAATCGGTCGAACCAAAAAAATATTGATTATGTACTTCCAGGTAATTACACTTTACGCTGTATAGCCGACGAAAATAAAAATGGCAAGTGGGATACAGGATTTTATTTTAGAAATTTACAACCCGAAAAAGTATACACTTATCCCTCTACGGTTACACTTCGAGCAAATTGGGATTTAGAAATAAATTGGGAAATTAAGTAATTACTTATTTACCAAAATCATATGCCCATTTAAGATACATGGCTCCCCAGGTAAATCCTGCTCCAAAGGCAGCTAAAATAATATTATCACCTTTTTTCAGACGAGGTTCCCATTCGTATAAGCACAAAGGAAGAGTAGCCGCAGTAGTATTGCCAAATTTTTCTATATTTATCATAACTTGATCTTTGCTTATGCCCATGCGATTGGCAGTTGCTTCTATAATTCGCATATTAGCTTGATGAGGGACGAGCCATGCAAGATTTTCGGGTGTAATGTTGTTGCGTTTCATAATTTCAACACTAACATCGGCCATTTTAGAAACAGCCCATTTAAAAACGGCTTGTCCTTCTTGATAAATAAAGTGTTCGCGAGCGGCAACGGTTTCGAATGATGCAGGTTTTACCGAACCGCCTGCTTTTTGATGCAGATGTACTCTTCCAATACCATCCGATTGCAAAATTTCATCAATAATGCCCACATCTTCAGTTGTGGGTTCTAAAAGCACGGCGCCTGCTCCGTCGCCAAAAATAGGACAGGTAGCACGATCAGTATAATCAACGATTGACGACATTTTTTCGGCACCTACAACAACAACTTTTTTATATCGTCCGCTTTCTACAAATTTGCTTGCAGTAGATAAAGCATATAAAAATCCGCTGCAACCGGCATTCAGGTCGTAACTAAAAGCATTTTTAATTCCAAGCTTATCGGATATAACGTTGGCTGTAGCAGGAAACTGCATATCGGGTGTAACTGTAGCACAAATAAGTAAATCAACTTCTTCGGGTTTTGTATGAGTTTTATCGAGCAATTCTTTAACTGCTGCTGCACCTAAATCGCTTGTTCCTTTACCGGCTTCGCGTAAAATGCGACGTTCTTTAATCCCTATACGCGTCATTATCCATTCGTCGCTTGTATCTACCATTTGGCTTATTTCGTCGTTTGTTAGTATGTATTCGGGTAAACTTGCTCCTATGCCTTTAATGGCAGCTCTAATTTGATTCATTGTTAAAATGCTTCTTTAAGTTTTTCTACTAATTCGGCGTTTACAACTTTATATGTATGTAAAATCATGTTCATAATAGCTTTGGGAGTTGATGAGCCATGACCAATGATTACGGTTTTGTTAATACCTAAGATAGGAGTTCCACCATAGTTTTCGAAATTAAATTTGGCAAAATACTCATCAACCATGTTGCGTTTTTTAAGCAAACCATAAAATCCTTCGGCCATTTTTAAAATAATGTTGCCTACAAAGCCATCGGTAATGATTACGTCTGCTTTATTTTTGAATATGTCGTATCCTTCTACATTGCCTACAAAGTTAAAATCTTTTGAGTTTAGCATCATATCGTAAGCAGCTTTGGCTAGTAGGTTTCCTTTTTCGGGCTCTGAGCCAATGTTGAGTAGTGCAACGCGAGGATTTTCTATGCCTAATATAAATTGAGCATATTTCGAAGAAATGATGGCATATTGATATAAAACATCGGGCTTACAATCGGGATTTAAACCAACGTCGGCAATGAGAGCTTGCGAACCGTCGGGGCGAGGTATTGTAGAACCAATACAAGGACGCATAATGCCTTCTATCGCTTTTATAATTTGCATAGCACCTACCATCATAGCCCCAGTGCTACCTGCACTAGCAAAGCCTTGGATGATTCCCTGTTTTAGTTGCTTAAAGCCTACAACGATAGAAGAATTGGGTTTTTGGTTAAAAGCTAAAGCTGGCGAATCGGTCATGGTAATAACCTCTGTAGTAGGAACTACCTCTATACGCGATTTTAATGTGGGATTATCTGCTACAAAATTATGTATTGCTTGTTCATCGCCGTATAAAACCAACGTAACATCGTGGGGTAAATGTTCTAATGCCATCAAAGTTCCCTGCAACGGAACAAGGGGAGCGTAATCGCCCCCCATAATATCAATTCCCAGCTTCATGCAATAACATTAATTTAAACAGCAACTTCTTTGTCAATGGCTTTTTTACCACGATAAAATCCACATTCGGGGCAAACATGATGGTAAACTACCGTTGCACCGCAATTGGAGCAAGTTGCTAATGTAGGCAACGCAGCCTTGTAATGAGTTCTTCTTTTGTCTCTTCTTTGTTTCGAATGTTTTCTTTTCGGATGTGGCATGGTTTATAAATTTTTAGTTTAACAATCCTTTTAATGCATCCCATCGTGGATCGGTGGGCAATTCTTGATTTGTATATTCGTTTAATCGTCGAATCATTTCTTCGTTACAAGAACTATTGCCGTTTTCGTCGTTATCGTGTACACGTTTCATCGGCACGGAGAAAACAATAGCTTCGTAAATGTAGGTTGATAAATCTATTTCTGTTGACGAAGTGGGCATGAAAATAATATCTTCATCATTATCATCTGTATATTCGTCGTCGAGTTTGATAACTAAATGATGAATGAAATCAACGGGAATATTTAAATCGTCGGTACAACGATCGCATGAAGATAAAATATTGCCTGTTATTTGAATTTCTAAATCAAACAAGCGATTATTTTTTAATAAATTTACGTGAGCGTGGATGTGGGCATCGAGCAATTCGTCGTAGTTGAATTGTAATAAAAAATCGTTTGTTACATCAAATTCAAATTGATGCAAACCATTTTTTATCCCTTGAATGGGAACAATATATTCATTTAATGGAGTCACTTAAAAAATTTGTGCAAAGGTATAGAAATTATTTAATACTCACAACGGTTATGTAATTTTTTAATGAATTTTAAAGATGTAAGTTATGTATCACTGGCAGCCTTACCAGTGTTTTTTTCTTTCCGACAGGGATGTCGGAGTTACTTAATTGATGTTGAAGTGTAAAATCGATAATATAATTAGCTAAATTTAATAATAGTTTATGTTTAAATCATTGACTTTTGTCAATAAATGATATATTTTTGTCAATAAATAGTAAAATTAAGCAACCAAATGAATTAATAATACGTTTAATAAAAAAAACAAAAACATATGAAACGGATTGTAATTTTACAGTTAATTATATTTGTGTTTTATAGTAATAATTATGCCCAAAATGTGGGTATAAGTAACGACGCAAGTTTTACAACACCACAAAGTCCATTGCATATTTACTGGACAAGTGATGGAAATTTGCTGCAATTGAGTCGTAGTTCGTCGGCTAATACGGGACTTACATTTTCTGTAAATAGTAATAATTATTCTATACTAAATAGGGAAAATAATGACTTAATTTTTGGTACGAATAATGCAGAACAAATGCGGATAACGAATATAGGGAATGTGGGTATAGGAACAACTTTACCTCAGCAAAAATTGCATGTGTATACTACTGCTAGTAGTTATTCGATTATGCCTGCAATAAGAATACAAAATCCGGGTGCCTTTGGACCAGTAAGTATAGAATTTTATTCTGATCCTATTGGGAATCCAAACGAATGGCGACCTGGTTTTATTGTATCAGGTGATAATAGTAATTTTACAGGCAGATTAGATTTTTATACTAATGGAAGTGGATATAATCAGCGTTTAGGTCAAGTATTAGGTTTATCAATAG
>JAOADU010000022.1 GCA_026417155.1 Bacteroidales bacterium
ATATTTCCTTAAAGTTGCCGATAATTTATTAGAAGGAGCAGAGTTATTGGTTCAATTAATGAATTCGAATAATTGGGAAGAAAGAAGTAAGATTATAGATAAAATTAAGGAAAAGGAAAAGAAAGGTGACGATTATACGCACGAGATGTTTGATTTATTAAATGTTTCGTTTATTACGCCTTTTGATCGTGAGGATATTCATAACTTAATTACAGCTATAGACGATGTTCTTGATTTTATCAATGGAACTTCGCAGCGAATGATATTATTAAAACCGCAAAGCATTCCTACAGAATTTATTAAACTAGCAGATCTCATTTTAGAAGGGTGCAAATGCCTTAAAAATGCAATATATTTATTAGATAAAATAAATCGTCCTGAAGAAATAAAAAAAGAATGTATTCATATTAATGAAATTGAGAATGTTGCCGACGATGTGTATCATTTAGGCATATCTCAGTTGTTTGAAAAAGAAACAAATACAATTGAGCTAATTAAAAATAAAGAAATTTATCAAACTTTAGAAAAAGCTACAGATAAGTTGGAAGATGCGTCTGATGTTATAAAAACTATTATCATTAAGCAGTCGTAATATGGATACCTTTGTAATAATAATAATTGCTATAGCTTTAATATATGATTTCTTAAATGGGATGAACGATGCTGCCAATTCGGTAGCTACTATTGTTGCAACAAGAGTATTGTCGCCATTTATGGCTGTGGTATGGGCAGCATTTTTCAATTTTGCAGCATACTGGCTTTTTGGCTTGCATGTTGCCAATACAATGGGGAAGGGAATTGTACAACCTGGCATTGTAGAACCGTGGTTTATTTTTTCGGCTTTAATAGGTGCAGCTTTATGGGTTTATTTATGTACTCATTTTGGTTTGCCTATTAGTGTATCTCACTCTTTAATTGGTGGCATGGTAGGACCAGCATTTTTTGTTCATGGTTCTGATGCTGTGGTTGCTTCAGGTATTATAAAAGTTTCTTTATTTATAGTTCTTTCTCCGCTAATCGGCTTTATTTTGGGTTATTTAATGATGATTTTAACGAAATTAATATTAAAAAAAGCCAATCCCAATAGGGTTGATGCTTGGTTTAGGGTATTGCAGTTAGCTTCTTCGGCATTTTTTAGCTTAGGACATGGAAGTAATGATGCACAAAAAACAATGGGAATAATTGCTGTATTATTGTTCAGTACAGGGTACTTGGGAAGTGAATTTTATGTGCCTGAATGGGTTGTCATTTCATGTTATGTGATGATTGCATTGGGGACACTGACAGGCGGATGGAAAGTAATAAAAACTATGGGTGTTCACTTAACCGATTTAAAACCAGTTCATGGATTTTGTGCCGAAACTTCGGGAGCACTAACATTGGCAATGTCGGCATTTATGGGTATTCCAGTGAGTACAACTCATACAATTTCTGGTGCTATCATGGGCGTCGGGGTTACACGTAGAGTATCGGCTGTGCGGTGGAGAGTAGCACAGAATATTATTGGTGCATGGATTTTAACTATTCCTATGACCATGCTTGTTTCAGGTTTGTTGTATGTAATAATTCATGCTATTGTTTATTAGTATGTTTATCATACCATAATTCTTTTGTACCTTTACATAAAAAATGCAAAAGTTTTTCCTGGTTCTTTTATTGACAAGTAATACTATTGTTTTTTTCGCTCAAAAGAGTATAGACGAAAAGATCTCTTTTCCGATGATTTCATCGTCATTTATGATTCAAATTCCGGGTGCCGATATGGCTACACAATTTGGAACAAATGCTAATATTGGAGGATCTTTTTTATGGAAGCTAAAAAACAATTTTATTTTCGAGTTAAATGCTAATCATATTTTTGGAAGTAAGTTAAAAGGCGATGCAGCCCATATCTTCGATAGTATTAAAACTTCAAATGGAATGATCATTAATATGCATGGAGAGTATGCCAAAGTTCGTACTTTTGAAAGAGGTTTTTTTGTTGGTTTTCGTATGGGATATATTATAAATTTTAAAAAGCCAAATCCCAATAGCGGATTAATGCTAATGATGGGTGCGGGTCATTTACAGCATAAAATTCGAATTGAAAACGATGGCAATAATGCACCACAAATTATTAATGAATATAAATTGGGTTACGATAAAATGCGGTATGGTTTATCGCTTAGTCAATTTATCGGGTATGTATATTTTAGTAAATCGCAAGTCTTAAATTTTTATATAGGTACAGAATTTTATCAAGCGTGGACAAAAAGCGGACGCAGCTGGGATTTTAATTTAATGAAAAAAGATGAAAATAAATATTTTGATGTACTTTACTCATTAAAATTCGGATGGATAATACCAATTTATTCTAAAGCTCCCCAACAATATTATTTTTATTAACTATGCAATACATTTATTTGATTGTCATTAAGTTGTATGGTTTTTTAATTTGGATTGCTCATTTTTTCAACGAAAAAGCAAGACTTTGGATTAATGGCAGAAAAAATATTTGGTACAACCTTTCGAAAGTTTCGAATAAATGGAGAGAGAAAGTGATATGGTTGCATGTTTCATCTTTAGGTGAGTTTGAGCAAGGACGCCCCATAATTGAAGCGATAAAAAAACAATACCCACATACTTGTGTTATATTAACTTTTTTTTCTCCTTCGGGTTACGAAATTCGTAAAAATTATGAAAAAGCCGATTTTATTTTTTATTTACCTTTAGATGGAAAGCGAAATGCTAAAAAATTTTTTGATTATATAAATCCATCGCTGGTAATTTTTGTAAAATACGATTTTTGGTATTTTTATATTAATGAGGCTCATAAACGAAATATTCCAGTAATATTAATTTCAGCAGTTTTTAAGTCAAATAGTATTTTTTTTCGTTGGTACGGAGCATTTTTTAGAAAAATCATTACAAAGTTTGATGAAATTTTTGTGCAAGAGGACGAATCAAAAAAACTTATAGAAACATTTGCACGATCGGTTGTAGTTGCTGGCGATACGCGATGCGATAGAGTACTTCAAATAGCATCAACAGCCAAAGTGCCCGACAAAATTATAGCACTAGTAAATAATAGATTGGTTATCGTGGTTGGTAGTGCATGGAAAGAAGATATGCTTATTTTAAAGCCATTATTTGGTATTTATAAGCACGTATTATGGATTATTGCTCCGCATCAAATTGACAGCGGCAGTATAAAAGCAATTGCTACATGTATCGATAAACCATATACTTTATACTCACAGATAACAGGTGTTGCAAATTTTTCAAACAACTTTATTATAATTGATAATATTGGTATGCTATCATCGTTGTATAGCATAGCACAGATTGCCTATGTAGGAGGTGGCTTTGGTAAAGGAATTCATAATATATTAGAACCTGCAGTTTATGGTATTCCTGTTATATTCGGACCCAATCATCATAAATTTAACGAAGCAAAAGATCTTATAAAATGTAATGGTGGCTTTTCCATCCATTCTTCTGATGAAGCAAAATCAATATTTTCTTCAATTATTGAAAATGAGAATTTGCGAATAAAATATGGCAATGCAGCTCGAAACTATGTTGTACAGCAAGCAGGAGCTACAAATAAAATAATGACTTACATCGAAGAGTTGCTATTTCAATAATTAATAACGATTGCATAAGAATTGAAATTTTAAATATTGGCTCATTTCTTTCAAAAAAAGTTGTATCTTTATGCAAGTAAATAACTAAATATTTTTTTCATGAATATAGATCAAAACAAAGTCGTAGAATTGTCATTTAAGCTATTTTTAAATGATTTTAATGGTGAACTTATTCAGGAATTTGATAAGGACGAACCATTTAAATTTATTTTTGGTACGGGATATTTGCTCGAGGGCTTCGAAAACAAAATAAAAGGTTTGAGCAAAGGTGATAAATTTAAGTTTAAACTGCAGGTAGATGAGGCTTATGGCGAAGTAGATGAAGAGGCTATAATTGATTTCCCACATTCAATGTTTAATATTGATAAAGAGTATATTTATGTGGGCTCTATACTGCCATTCAAAGATGAAGAAGGGAACGATATGGAGGGGACAATAGTAGAAATATCTGATGATGCCGTTACTGTAGATTTTAATCATCCATTGGCAGGCGAAGACTTATACTTCGAAGGCGAAGTTTTGAATGTAAGAAATGCTACGCCCGAAGAACTGAAACACGGGCATGTACATTAAAATAAAAAGGTTTACACTACAATATTTATTATTTTCCCTGGAATGGCAACAATCTTCTTAGGTTGCTTGCCTTCTAACCATTTACTTGTGCGGTCGTCTTTAAGCACAGCTTGCTGTAATTCTTCTGGTGTTGCGTTCATGGGTAATTCTATTTGAAATCTCATTTTACCATTAAACGAAACAGGATAAGTTTTTGTATCATCAAAAGTAAGCTTTTCATCGTAATTGGGGAATGGTTCATTGGCGATGGATGTTTGATGTCCGCAAAGGTGCCATAGTTCTTCGCAAATATGTGGAGCAAATGGAGAAAGGCATACTAAAAATGGCAATAATATACTTTTTTTATGGCACTTATGTTCATTTAATTCGTTAACAAAAATCATAAAAGCACTAACAGCAGTATTGAAAGAGAAGCTTTGTATATCTTCATTAATTTTTTTGATAAGTTTATGTAAAAGTTTTAATTCATGAAAAGTAGGTTGTTCATCGGTTAATATTAACTTTCCGTCATTACCGACAAATAATCGCCATACTTTTTTTAAAAAGCGATGTACGCCTTCTATGCCATGTGTATCCCATGGTTTCGATTGTTCTATTGGCCCTAAAAACATTTCGTACATTCGTAGAGTGTCGGCACCATATTGAGCTACAATATCATCAGGGTTTACGACATTGTACATTGATTTAGACATTTTTTCAATAGCCCAGCCACAAATATATTTTCCATTCTCTAAAATAAATTCGGCATTTTCAAATTCTGGTTGCCATTGTTTAAATGCTTCTATGTCAAGAATGTCATTTTTTACGAGATTAATATCGACATGAATTTCTTGTACATCGTAATGTTCTTTCAAACCTTTAGAAACAAAAGTATTTGTACCCTTAATACGATAAACAAAGTTACTTCTTCCTTGAATCATGCCTTGGTTAACCAGTTTTTTAAATGGTTCGTCTATGGGCGATAAGCCGATATCAAATAGAAACTTGCACCAAAAACGAGCATAAATAAGGTGCCCGGTAGCATGTTCCGTTCCGCCAATATACAAATCAACTTCTTTCCAGTAGTTTACAGCATCTTTTGAAAAATACTCGTAATGATTGTGTGGATCCATATAGCGGAAATAGTATCCCGAAGAACCTGCAAATCCTGGCATAGTGCTTGTTTCGAGTGGGAATCCATCAGCATTTTTCCAATTTTGCAGTCGTGCTAATGGAGGTTTGCCATCGGATGTGGGCATAAAGCTGTCCATAGTAGGCAGCTCTAGCGGTAATTCATTGTCGTTTAAAGGATATGGTATATCGTCTTTGTAATAAATAGGAAATGGTTCGCCCCAATATCTTTGACGACTAAAAATAGCGTCACGGATTCGATAATTTACTTTATAAGTTCCTATTTTTAGCTCAGTAACCTTTTCAATAACTCGTTTTATAGCTTCTTTAACTTCTAAACCGTTAATAAAATCGCTATTAATGCAAATGCCTTCTTTAGAGTCGTATGATTCTGACCATGTGGTTATGTCGCTGTTTTTTTGTTCATTTGGATTTTGTATAACCTGAATGATAGGCAAATTAAAATGTTTAGCAAAAGCAAAATCGCGTGAATCGTGAGCAGGTACAGCCATAATAGCACCAGTTCCGTAACTTATAAGTACATAATCGCTAATCCAGATAGGTATTTCTTCTTTAGTAAAGGGATGTATAGCATAAGCTCCTGTAAAACAACCTGAAACATGTGTTACATCGCTAATTCTGTCGCGTTCAGTTCGTTTTTTTGTTTGTTCAATATAATTTAAAACGGACGATTTATATTCTTCGCTGGTAATGTCAACAACAAATTCATGTTCGGGAGCAAGTACCATAAAGGTACAGCCAAAAATAGTATCGGGTCGTGTAGTGAAAATTCGCAACGGTTTATCGAAATTTTTAATATGGAAAAGAATTTCTGCTCCTTCTGATTTGCCAATCCAATTGCGTTGCATTTCTTTAAGCGAGTCGCTCCAATCAATTCTATCGAGTCCTTCGAGGAGGCGTTCTGCGTAGGCACTTACTCTTAAAAACCATTGTTTCATCTTTTTTTGTTCAACAGGATGACCGCCTCTTACCGATAAACCATCTTTTACTTCGTCGTTGGCCAAAACAGTACCTAATGCAGGACACCAGTTAACAAAAGTTTCGTCGAGGTATGCCAAACGATATTTTAATAATATTTGTTGTTTGGTTTTTTCTGAAAAGTTTTTCCATTCTTGAGCTGTAAAAGTGATGTCGCAGTGGTGTGCTGCTGGAACTTCGGAGTTCCCTTTTTGTTCGAATAATTCAATTAAAGTTTCAACTGGTTCGGCTTTTTGTTTATGTGTATTAAACCAATGCTTAAATAGTTGAATAAAGGTCCATTGAGTCCATTTGTAATAAGATGGGTCGCAGGTTCTTATTTCGCGGCTCCAATCGTAAGCAAATCCTATTTGTTTTAATTGCTGTTTATAGCGTTGAATGTTTTTTTCGGTAGTTATGGCAGGATGTTGTCCGGTTTGTATAGCGTATTGCTCAGCTGGTAAACCAAAAGCATCAAATCCCATGGGATGGAGTACATTGTAGCCTTTGTGCTTCATATAACGAGTAACAATATCGCTGGCAATATAACCAAGTGGATGCCCAACATGTAATCCTGCTCCCGAAGGGTATGGAAACATGTCGAGAACATAGTATTTGGGCTTATTAGAATGATGACTTACTTCAAAAATTTTTTGTTCTTCCCAATATTTTTGCCATTTGGTTTCAATTTCGTTAAACTTGTATTCCATAAGTCACTCGTAAGATTAAAAAAATGTTGGTGCAAAGATAGAAATTTAAGTATCAGAAAAATATTTCTTTAAAATAATTGTGTTATTAGAGTTGTGATATTTTATCTATAGCATCGTCGAGCCCCTTCTTTATTTTATTTTTTATGAATGGTTGAATAAAAATGGGAACATCCATGTGTATAGTAAGTTTTATTTTTGTTTCATAGGGTGCAGTTTCTTTAAATTGAATCCAGAAATAAAATTTAATAGGAGTATTTTCGTCGGTACCAAATTTAATATAATTGTTTTCTTCTTTATCTATAATATAAACTGTAATAGATTGTCCTTCGTGTGTAATGGTGCATTTATCTGGTTCAAATTTTATGTTTTGTGAATATTCTGCAGGTAATATAGTGCTTAAATTTTCAAAATTACTGGCTAATTGGTAAATGGAATTAACGTCGCGTCGTACGGTCCCAATTTTACTTTCAACTTTAAGCATATATCAGGCATTTTGTTTCCAGGTAGATGGCGAAATTCTCCATTCAGACAATGTTTCTAAATGGTGTTTTTCTACATAATTTAATTCAATAGCTTTTTCAATTAAATCGTTATAATTGCTCAAGGTATAAAATTGACAATTTTTATCCGAAAACGCTTGATTAGCAACATCGAATTGATATGTAAAAATAGCTAAAAGTCCTAATACTGTAGCATTATTATTTCGCAAAGCATCTATAACCTTTAGGCTACTCCCACCAGTTGAAATTAAATCTTCAATAACGACAACTTTTTTACCACTTGGGTTTTCGCCTTCTATTAAGTTTTCGAGTCCATGTTTTTTGGGTTCGCTACGCACATAAATAAAAGGCAAACCCAATTGTTCGGCAACTAAAGCACCATAACCAATAGCACCTGTTGCTACACCAGCGATGACTTCGACATCGGGATAAAATTGTTTTACTTTTTTGACAAATGCAGTAGTGATGGATTGTCTTATTTGAGGATAAAAATAAGTTTTTCTATTATCGCAATAAATAGGCGATTTCCAACCCGATGCCCATGTAAATGGATTGCTAACGTTTAATTTTATTGCATTGATAGATAATAATAATTGAGCAATTTCTTTTGATAAATTTTGTTCCATTTTTTTTCTCAAAAATAATATAGATGTTTAAAAAACTTCAATGTATTTTATCATGATTTTATGGGGAATAAAAATGTATTAGGGTTTAAGTAGTTCCTTGGCACGATTGATAGGGACACGTTGTTTGCCATCGGTCGCAATAATAAAGGCATCTTTAAACCCTTGTTCTACTAAGCTATTTTTGCAATTTATGGCTTGTTCGTACGATTTAAATTTACCTGCAAAGTATATCGTTGTTCCGTTTGCATCAGTTTCCTGATCCATACCATATTGAGCAGAAACCTGAACAAATTTTGCGGCAATATCGAAGGGCACTTTATCTTTAAAAACGCCTAATTGTACTTTGAAGTAAAGATTTTGTACGTCAACGTTGGCTGTGGCTGTTGGCTCAGGAGTGGTTATTTGTAATTGTTTAGGTTCGTCGGTTGTTTTAATGATTGCGTTAGGATTCATAGCTTCTATTTGAGCAGCTTGAGCAAGTGTTATTTTTTGTCCATTATAGTATGCAGAAACAAAAGCATCGGTAATACCTAAAGCTACAATTTTGTTTTTTTCAGCTTCTGCTTTTTTTCGATCGTTAAATTTTCCTACTAAATATCGAATAAATCCGTATGAATGGTCCTCGTAAATAGGGGTAATATTTTTTAAAGCCTCATGACTAACAGGGTTTTTAAATACTCCTATTTGTACGGTGTAGAATAATTCATTGGTTTGATTAACTAATGGTCCTAAAGAGCCTTTGGTAGCGGGAGCATTTAATGGTTGTTTTGCAGTTTGTTGAGCAATAGTGGGTTGTACAGATGTTACATTACGTATTTTACTAACTTCGTCGGAAAGTAGTTTTTCATACTCTGATGATGAAGCTTGTTTTATGAGTTGTCTTGCCTCGAAAAGAGATATACGCTTGCCATTATAGAATGCGACAACAAATGCATCGGGGTAGCCTAAGGGACGGATATAATCTCTAACCATGATAGCAGCAGCTTCGGAATAGAATAAACCAACGAAATATCGGAAAAATTTACTGCCTTCGAGTTTTTCTCCGCTTATAGGCGATAATCCTTTAAAGGCATCGGGTTTTACAGGAGCGTTAAAAGCTCCAATTTGTACTTTAAATACTAGTCCATCGGGTAATGGTGGGTTGATGGGGATGGGATTTGCTTCGCTATAGGGCGATGCGGGAGTAAAACTAAATCCCATAGGTGTTTTTATGTTTTTAGGAGCAAGTGATGGAGCGGTGGTTGCAGGTGGGGGAGTCGTAAATTGTGCTTTTGTTAGATTGGTTTCGGGTTCTGTTGTGTTGGGTAACGGAGGGGTGGGGGGAGTAATGTTTATATTTTGTGCTATTTGATGGGTTGATTCGGTTGGTGTTGGTTTGGTAGCATTTTGTGCTACGGTAGTATTGTTTTGTGTTGCTGGGGTTTGTTTTGTAGAAACGGTATCCTTAGTTTGATTAGTGTCTTTAGTACTATTTTCAATATTTGGTTGTTTGTTAGCATTGGTATTTGTAATGGGTTGTTGCTTTATGTTGGTAGCATTATTTTGTGAAATGTTTGTTTCAGGTTTATTTATATTTGTTGCGGCATCATTTTCTTGTTTGTTGTTTGTTGTTTCGTTTGTTTGAGCCATTTGTTTTTTTCGTTCTTTTTCTTCTTGTTCTTTAGCAATTTGAGCAACTTGTTCGCTGCTTAATGGTGTTATGCTTGCAGGTGTTTTTATTACAATAAGCTCATCAATGGCTCGTTTATTTTTTTTCTTTTGAGCATATTCTTGTAATTCATCGTCTAATGGTTTAAGATTTAAGTACAAACCAAAAGCTTTTTCTTGTTCTTCAATAGCTAATTTTTCGAGTGAATCGGCTTGCAGTAAATAATTGTATGCAATGTAGGGGTTTTCGGTAATAAAAGATTTGTCGCGAAGTTGCTTAGCTTGCATGTATAATTTGTTGGCATTTTTTTCAAGTTGTTTGCCTTTTTTTGTTTCTTCGGTGTTGTTTTTTGGTCGAACAGAAGAAAATTTAGAATCGTAAAGCTGGTAAATATTATCGTTAATGTTTTCTGTCATTTCTGCTGCTGTAAATTTACGGGCAAAATATTCTTTTTCGAGTTTTGGGATTGATTTTTCGGCTTTTTTTCTTTCTTTAGGGTTTGGCGAGTTAGCTGCTATTTCTTTGGCAATATCGAGTTTAGATTTATATTTTTCAGCTTCGGAGTTGAGTTGCTGAATTATTGCTTTTTTCTCTTGGGCTTGGTCGAGCTTGATTTTTTCTTCATTGGTCAAATTAAAGTTAGATAAAATACGTTCGGTTTTAATGCGTACAACTTCTTCCACATCAATGGGTTTGTCGAGTGCTTCCAGGCGATCTACTTTGCTTAAGTTGTTTGTAGCAACAAATATAACAGGATCGGTATTAGTTAGAGCGTCAATAGCATATTCTTGATTAGCAATGGCTTTATCTTCGAGAAGTTTTGCGCGGTTTAGCATGGATAATTTTTCTTCGGTGTTGGTTGTAGTTTTAGCATTTAAACGAGTTAATTGTGCCTCTTCGAAGTAGAAGTTGGCTTCGTTGATAAATTGGATAGCAATTCGTTTGTTGTCTTCTGGAATGTTTTCGTTTTGCAATAATTGTTGAGTTTGATTTTGATATGTTTGATATTTGTCGTTGTTGGCTCGTTCGTAAGTATTATGTGCTTCAGTGAGTATGTTAAAAGCTTGTTTTTCTTTTATATCAACATCTTTTAATATTTCTTTTTTTCTTGATTCGGAATATACTTGAGTTGCTTGCTTCTTTTTTTCTTCGATTTCTTTAAGGAGTGTATTGCCTTGTTCAAACTTTACATTCGCTTGAGCTATTTCTTGCTGATATTGGTTAATTTTTTTTGTTTCTTCGGGACTTAGCTCAATTTGTATGGGTTGTGATTTTTTTGATGTTGTTTCATTATTTGTGTTTTGTGTATTGGTGGATGTGTTCGATGGTGTAGTATTTTGTGTAATAAGTTTATTGCCCGATACGTATAAATCAATGGCATATTTTTGTTTTTCTATAGCAATTTGTTCGAGAACCATGGCGCGTTTATAAATATTAAGCTTGTCAGCTATGTTGTTTGTTTGCATGGCTTCTTTTCTTAATTGTACCGAACGTTCTTTTAAAGCTTCAATTTCCTTTTCGAGTAAGCTAGCATTTTTAATATTTTCGTTTGTGAAGTCGTATGTTCTAACTGAGGTTAGAATATCGTTGTAAATGTTTTGTATTTGTTTTATAGCTTTGTCGGTTTCTAATGAATATTCTTTGTATAAGTTGTTTTGATTTTCAAGGATTTTATTAATTTCATTTTCGTATGATTTTAATTCGGAAGCATTGGTTGCTGTTTGTTTTTGATTTTCGAGTCGTTTAAGTTCTTCGTTGTTTTTTGCAATTTGTTGTTCAATAGACTTAACGTTCGAAATGGATTGTTCGGCTTCAACAAGTATTTTTCTTTGCACTGGTGAGAAATTGATTTGATATTGGTTTTCGTATTTTGATGCATTTAAAACGAGTTCTTCGTTGGTTGTGTTTAATTCATATTCGCTGGCAATACTTTGTTTATACTGATTAAGTTTTTGTTGCGATTCGGCAAGAGATTTTTTATTATTTTGGATTTCTTCTATTAAGAATGCTCGTTGTTGTTCGAGCAATTGTTTTTCTTTTTTGTCTTTTGCTTTTTGAATGGCATTATTGATAATTTCGAGTTTTTGTTGTTGCTCATTGAGAATATTGGTGTAGTATTGTACATTGAATTGTTCTTTTTGATAATTTTCTAAACTTGTATTTTTGTTAGAAGTTGAACTTGGTAAAAGCGGGTTAATTGCTTTTAAAGCCGTTGTGTTTTCATTTTTAGGTGTGGTTGAGGGAGTATTGGTTGCTGTGTTTGCACTTGTAGGAGCAGAGCTAATAGGTTGTGTTTGAGTTCGATTGGTATTTTCGGTTGTGGTTTTTGTAGTAGTTGTTTGGGCTTTATTTCTGTTAATATTGGGATTATTTTTTTGTTGATGGCTAACTCTTTCTTTGACAGTTTGTGCTACAGCAATATCTGCCGAAAGTTCTTTTTCAAAAATGTCTTTTTTCAGTTGGTTTTTATCGACAACTTCTTTTTGAAGTTCTTCATTGCTTCTGTTGTCTGTAACAATTTGTTTAGCAAAATCTTTAATGAAGATATTTTCGCTATTTAATGTTTCAATATCCAGTCGTAATTTTTCTTTTTGTTCAGCGATCTCTATTTGTTTTGCTTCGAGAATTTCTGCTTGGCGATTTAAAGCATCAATTTTTAACGATAATAAGTTTTTTTCTGTTTCGGAGTTGCTTTTATTTATTTGTTCTTGTATTTGTGCAATTTCTTTTTCAATTGCATTTAAAGAATCGGTGGTATTGTTGAACATTTCCTCGTAAGTAAGCAATTCGTTTTCTTTGTTTTGTTGAATATTTTTGCGTTCTTCTAATTCTTTTTGCAATGATGAATATTTATTTTGGCTGAGTTGTAATCGCTCTTTATTTTTATTAGCAGCATCTACAACAGCTTCGTCAACAGTAGTTTGTTTTTCTAAAGCATTGGCAAAGGCTTGTGATTTGGCAACATCTTTTTGCATTTCTTGAGCTATTTGTTCAAAGTTTTGAGCAATATTGAAAGCAGTAATAGCTTGTCGTTCGTATTCTTCGGCTTCATCTATAAGCTGAAAAACTTGTTGTTTTATTTGTTCGGCTTGTACAGGGTCTTTTATAGTTTTAATTTTTTCGTTTAATTCGTAGGCCTGTTTTCGTTTTTCGTTTGCTTTTTCATTTCTTTTTTGTGCCGTAATGTATGCTAATTTCGATTGTCGGCTAAGTTCTTGAGAGTTTTTAAGTATCTTTTCGTTATCGTTTCTTAAATCAGAGGCTATTTCTTGAGTTGTCATACCTGGTTTATACGTTATGGGTTTAAATGTATAGGGAGTTAGCATAACTTTTTCTTTTGCAGGTTCATTAGTGGCAAACAGTACTTGCGGCTCTTCAGTTTTAGATTTTTGTCTTGATTCTTCAGCTTTTTTGATTTGTGCCAACGATGAAACTTCCAATTTTGATACTTGAATAATTTCTTCTATGTCTTTATATTCGCGAGGGGTAGGATTTTGGTCAACAATAATTTTATAAACCGTAATGTTATTATCGCGAGTTTCGCGGTTCGAGGTAAAATAGGCATACATGTTATCTTTATCGGTTATGTACAAGTAATCGTCGTAAGGGGTATTGATAGGAAAGTCTAAGTTTACAGGTTTTGTCCATGAATTGCTGGTGCTATCATAGACAGATTTGAAAATATCGTAACCACCCATCGAATTGTGTCCTTTCGATGAGAAGAATAATGTTTTTCCATCGGCATGTAAAAAAGGAAAATCTTCGTCGAACGGGGTGTTGATAATGTTTCCCAGATTTTCAGGTTTCCCCCATTTTCCATCGGGCAGTCGTTCAATCCTATAGATATCTCTTCCATTAGACTTATTATTTCCGTAACTTCCGTAGTAAACAATGTTGGAGTTATTGGGGAGAAAAATCACCATGTTTGCTGGTTCTTCTTTCTTGTCTATGGAGCTTTTAAGTTCTTTGGGTTTAATTACTAATTTGCCATCAAATTCTTTTAAATCGTACGAATAAAAATAATTTTCACTTTTAATACGTCGGTTGTCTACAACTGTTAAATCACTTATGTATCGAATGAGATCCTGACCGTTGTTGCACATTTCAATTAGTTTATTTATGTTGTATTCTTTAATGAGTTTGGCAGGAGCGAGTTGTTTAAAAGCATTGTATTGTTCTTCGGCTTCTTTGAACTGATAACTCAAATGATATGCTCGTCCTAAATAATATTTTATTAATGGATCGTTGCTTTTGCTTTCGGCAAATTGTAAATATTTGATGGCTTTATCTATAGATTGGTTGGTTTCGACAAGGCATGCTGCATAGTATAAATTGTAGCGTTCGTCTTTGGGATATAAACTAAGTAATTGAGAAAATAATGGCAATGCTTCGGAAAATTGTTTTTCATTAAAATACTGAAAAGCTTTTAATTCGATGGTTTTATCATTATTTTGTGCAAACAGAAAATGTGTAAGAGCAATACAAACAATAAAACATATAAAATATTTTGTTATTCGAAGCATCGGATTATATTTTCAAAGTCCGAAAATACTCATTATTTTCAAATTATCTTAACCTTTATACGAAATTTAATTAAAATTGTTTTTTTTTTGGTTTTTTGTTTGTATAATTGAAGTCGAAAATACCTTAACTGATAATTATCGAATTATGAAAAAAATAAATTTACTGTTTTTATTTCTAAGTGTTTGTATTTTATTTAGTTTATCTACTTTATGGGCACAAAATAAGCTTAATTTAACTTTTAATAAATATGTGTTGGATAATGGCTTGACGGTTATTTTAAGCGAAGATCATAATTTGCCCATTGTGTATGGTGTAGTTGTTGCAAAAGCTGGGTCAAAAAACGATCCTCCCGATGCTACAGGTATGGCTCACTACATGGAACACATGTTGTTTAAAGGCACTGAAGAATTAGGAACAATAGATTGGCAAAAAGAAAAACCGTGGATTGACAAAATAATTTCGTTATATGAAGAATTGGGCAAAACGACCGATCCGACAAAACGAAAAGAGATTCAGAAAAAAATAAATGAAGCATCGGTTGAAGCGAATAAATATGCTATACCCAATGAGCTGGATAAATTATTAAAAGAAATAGGTTCAACCGATGTTAATGCTAATACTTCATACGATCGTACAGTTTATCATAATGCCTTTCCATCTAGCGAAATAGAAAAATGGCTTGAAATTTATAGCCATCGTTTCATAAATCCAGTATTTAGAAGTTTTCAATCGGAACTAGAAACAGTTTACGAAGAGAAAAATTTATATACCGACATGTTTCAATATAATTTGCTCGAAGAGTTTAATAAAGTATTTTTTAAACAACATCCGTATGGACAGCAACCGTTAATAGGAACAATAGAACATTTAAAAAATCCTTCGCTAAATAAGATGTACGAATTCTATCATACCTATTATGTTCCGAACAACATGGCATTGATATTGGTTGGCGATTTTGATACGCAGAAAATATTGCCATTAATAAAAGAAAAATTTGGTCGTTGGGTTGCTAAACCCCTTCCACCAAAAAAGACATGGGAAGAAAAACCTTTCAATGGTCGCGAATTTGTTGAGAAAAAACTTACACCTATAAAAATGGAACTGTTGGGATTTCGCTCTCCAAACAATGGTCATCCCGATGAGGTTGCTTTTGACATTGCAACATCACTGCTTTCGAACCAAAACTCTACCGGCTTAATAGACAAGCTTGTGCTCGATAACAAACTTTTAATGGCATCGTGCTTTAATATGACTTATAACGATTATGGACAGTTTGTCATATTGGCGGTGCCTAAAATTATAGGTCAGAAGCTCGAAGAAGCAGAAAAACTTATATTAGAACAAATTGAAAACTTACGAAAAGGAAATTTCAGCGATGATTTAATTGAAGCAATTAAATTGGAAAAATATCGTCAAATAGTTACAAACATTGAGCACATAGAATGGCGAGCATCAACAATGGCTGAGTATTTCGGACAAGAACGCGATATGCAAGAACTGCTCGAATTGCCAGATAAGATTATGAGCATAACCAAAGACGATATTATTAAGGTTGCCCAAAAGTATTTAAACGGAAATTATTTAGCATTTTATTCGAAAATGGGCTCTATGAAAAAAGAAAAAATAGAAAAACCAGGATTTATTCCAGTTACCTCTAACCTCGAAGCATCGTCAGTATTTGCCAAAAGATTAGCTTCAATACCAAGTCAACCAATAAAAGAAAAATTTGTTGATTTTCGAAGCGATTTACATTTTAACCGTGTAAAACGAGGTGTAAACATTTACTGTGTCGATAATCCATATAACGATGTATTTAAGCTAACGATAAAGTTTGGCATGGGCACTTATTACCATCCTTTGCTTCCTATTGCATGCGATTTGATGAATTTATCGGGAACAACACAAAAAAAAGTGAATGAATTCAAATTTGAAATGTCAAAGTTAGGGTGTACTTACAGCATAAGCTCCGATAAACATTATACAGTAATAGAAATTGAAGGAATTGAAAAAAATCTGACACATGCCGTAAAACTTGTAAACGAATTAGTTCAATCGCCTGCTGCAGAGAAAAGCGTTAAAGATAAAATCATTCAAGGACTAAAGGCCAATCGTAAAATAGAACAATCCGAGCCCGATCAAATTGCAGATGCATTATATAGCTATATTTTATTTGGCAGAAAATCGGAATACATAGATCGTCCTACCATAAAAGAGCTAGAAAAAATTTCAATCGATTCTTTATTTAAAGTATTCCAAATGGCTTGCTCGTTTGAGTGCGAAATTCATTATTCAGGAAAGAAAACAATAGATGAAGTAATACCTATTTTAAAAAATAATTTTACATGGGCAGCAACTCTAAAATCAAGTCTTGCACCTGCCGATATAACATACAATCGTTTAACTGAAAATGTCATTTATTTGATAGATGAACCGAAAGCATTACAAAGCAAAATTTTCTTTTTGATGAATCAAAAACCATTTTACAACGATTTTGAGCCACTAATAGACGCGTTTAATTTATATTTTAGTGGCGATTTTAGTGGTTTGGTTATGCAAGAAATTCGAGAGTATCGTTCTATGGCTTATTCTGCAGGTGCTCGTTATAGTATTCCCCAAAAATCAGGTAAAGAAAGTGTGTTCTTTGGTTATGTAGGAACACAATCAGATAAAACTGTGGAAGCCATTCAAGTTTTTGATTCGTTGGTTCGGTATATGCCTAAAAAGCCCGAGCGATGGGCATTCATGAGCAATTATTTAATAAAATCATCATTAACCAATAGACCCGATTTTCGCAATTTAAGCGAAAAAGTAGCTAAATGGAAACTTTTGGGCTATCAACACGATCCTAATCAGGTAAAAATTCCGGTGTTTTATGAAATGACATTTGACGATATGTATAAATTTTATAGCGAAAATATTCAATCGAAACCTATGGTAATAACCATTGTTGGCGATGCTAAACGAATTGATATGAATAAATTGTCGAAATATGGCAAAATTGTAAAAATGAAAAAATCCGAAATATTCAGAAATTAAGCAAATAAGCTAATATATTTCTAATTTACCATTTTCGAAATCGCGATAATATTTGGCTAATAACGACAACCAGCGACTTATTTTATCCATAGCGTCAGACGTTTCGTTTGTTATATGCAATTTTCTTAATCGCATAAGAAAAAGCGAATACAAGGCCGTTAAAGCAGGTTCAATATCACCCATGTTTGTCATGTTCGATTTATTTTTAAAAGCTTCAAGATCTGATTGGCAATCGTAAAACAATTGTTTGTAATTAGCATATTCTGATGAATTGAGTAATTGCCAATGAAAATGCTCCAATTCTTGCATTTTATGCTTTAAAAATTGTAGATGACCTTTTTCCATTAGATTTTCTTCTTTCATCATTTTGCACAGCGTTTCGTACCAGTTTTTTATTTCAGCCAAAGTTTTTGAATCAACATTAAAATGACGAATATGTTTTTCGTAAATAAGCGACATATCGCCTTGGTAGGCTCTAACTAAATCTTCTAATTGAAACATGTAAATAATATATTCGGCAATGTTCTCTTTTCGTAGTTCTTTGGCTATTATCATACTAAATTATGTTTTAAACAATGCAATGCTTATAAATTTTAGCAAAGTAAATTAAAAACCGATAAATATTTATTACTTTGTAAGTTGAAAATTTGGCTTAGAATTTATGATAAAGAAAACCAGCAAGTTGCTGATTATAAGTATTATAACGATATTATTGGGTATAATTAGTGCTTATCGTTTACATAGTCAATCATTTATAAATATTCAACAATCTAACGTTAAAGAATTGTTTAACCGACCGATAGACCCGGAAGATTTTCGCCCAGAAATTCTAAACAAATTGATTTTGTTATATATCAATACATACAGAGAAAAAGAAAAACTTGATACACTGTCTTTTGAAACAATTCTTAATAATGCTGCCGAAGATCAGGCTAAATATATGGCAGAAATTCAAAATGCAACAATTGATGGTGAAGGAAAAAAGAAAACAACAGCTAATAGAATTATTTATTATGGCGGAAGCGGAATAGGTGTAGAAATGGTTGTAAAAATGCCTATATCAAAAGGCATGGAACAATTTACTTATGGAAAAGTTGCCGAAGATATAGGATTTAAATGGGTTAATGATAAAAAAACATTAGAACACATTAATAGTACGCGATATGTTTTAGCAGGTGCAGGCTCAGCTCTCGATGCCGATAAAAAGAAAGTCTATGTATCTTTTATTATGAGTAATTATACTCTGTTTAACGACGGAGCCAAATTACGCAATCAGCTATCTATTCCATATACAACCAAAAAATATGGGTTAAAGCCCTACGATAGTAAAATTTGTAAACGATGCGATAAATATCGTAATATAGAGAACTTACACAGAGGCTTATACATAAAAGATGGCTATGTATATTTTAAGTATGACCAATATAAACAGTTAAAAAAATTATTGAAAGACCCAACCGATGGTTTAGCGATTGATTTTATCCAAAAAGAACAATATGCATGCAATCAGCCCAATATTCTTGATTTTCGTTTGGTTAATAAAGGAATAATGACAAAACGGTTAAAGCCAGCAAAATTGGAAAAAAACAACATGATTATAGATGAGAAAGAACGAAAAAGACGCATTGACGTGCAATTAGCCAAAATTCCCGAAAATATTGGACAAGATTTTGAAATAAATCTATTGGTAATTGTCGATAAACATGTTTGCAGAGTTATTTCGCCGTTTTTTGATGATGAAGCTGCTGTTGAATTTACCAAAGAAATAGAATTATTAGCCGATACATTGGTAATAGGAACTCCTGAATATACGCCATTAGTTGAAAAAGCAAGTTTGGAGTTTATCATACCTTTTGAACGCAATAAATATGAATACAAACCCGAAGATATTGAGCCTCTGATTAATAAACTTAATGAGCCTGATTTTGTAATTAATAGATTAACAATTGAAGCATATTCGTCAATTGAAGGTACAGAAGAATCGAACCGCATGTTGCAAAAGAAGAGAGCCGAAAGTATTGTTGAAGCACTGAAACAACGACAAAGAGTAAAATTTATAAGCAATATTATTACCGACTACAATATTGAAGATTTTAAACGCGATGTAAAAGGAACGGAATGGGAAAAGTTGTCGAACATGAGTGTAAAAGAAATTCAGGATTATATTGCTGCAAATAATTTACAAAAGAAAATGGAACCTATTTTGCAAAAGCATCGTTATGCCCGAATTAAAATGGATATTACCTATAAGCTCGATCCGGAAAACGAAGAAAAATATGTATTAAACAGATTTAATAAAAATGTCAGAGAAAATAATCTTACGCAAGCGTTAGCTATTCAAAAATATATTTTTAAGAAAGTAGTGCAGAAAAAATACAGCAAGGAGGCAGTTTTTGGTCAGCAAATACCAGAGAAGCCCGAATTTGCCGGATTGTTGATGAATAAATTGTGGTTATCGGGTTTATTAATGAACAAATTATGGCTCGAGAAGTATGTAAATAAAGACGAACTTGGCGAAGATTATTGTAATAGAATAGCTCGTTTGCATGAATTAGCACCCGATAACTTTTATATCAAATACAATCATTTTTATTGTCGGATATTATTCGATGAATTTAAAACCGATAAGCAATTCAACGACTTGCAGACAGAAATAAGTAAGCTATATGCTACAGGTCTAAAAAGAAGAACTGTAGATTTATTAAACTTAGAATTTCAATTTAAAAAAATTCAGTTATTGGATACATTAGACATTCCATCGCCTATATTATTAGCTGCCTTAGATACCATAAAGTCTATTTCGAAACTTACAGAAACAAATTGGCAAAATTCTCTTAAATTGGCATATATATTTATGGGGCAAAAAGATTATGAATTTGCCGCTAAGTTGGTAGAGCCTTATATAAACAAAAATAATGTGTTCGATGAATTAATATTTAGTTATTTGTCTATATGCAGTCATTTACCACATAAATATTCGTCGCCAAAATTTACATTAGCTGTGCAAAAAGCTGTTGAACTCGATCCCAATCGTTTCTGTTCCTTGTATAGAAAGAAAAAATTATCCATACAGTCGCTCGAAAATCCTAATGTAAAAGAAATTTACTGCAAAACTTGCAAACACTAATATGAAATATATTTTGCTTTTATTTATTACGTTTGGATCAATATTTATATATTCTCAAGAAAAATTTTCTGTCGAACCGTATTTTAATCCTAAATTAACTGTTCAAGAAAGAGATAGTTTAAATCAACGAATTAAACAATATTCTACCATTATAGCATCCGACAGTTTAAATGTGATGGCTTATATTGAACGGGGGTGTACTTATATTAAGTTAGGAATGCACCACAAAGCATACAACGATTTTTCAAAAGTAATAATAATTGATTCTACACATGCCATAGCTTATTACAACAGGGCTATTAGTCGTAGTAAGTTTTCGTACAATTACGATGCTTGTTCCGATTTATATAAAGCATACCTATTAGGCTTAAATGAAGCACATACATTGTATTTACAACATTGTAGTTATTACCGTCAACAAATAGAAAATAAAAAGTAATATGCACGACAATTTGCTTATAGCATTTATCATAACTTTCTTGGCAGGAATATCTACTGGTATAGGTGGGAGCATTGTATTTTTTTCTCAAAAAATAAATGAGAAGCTTTTAACGGCATCATTAGGATTTTCGGCTGGTGTGATGTTGTATGTTTCTTTTATGGAATTGATGCCACAAAGTTTGCAACATATTATGTATTCTTACGATGAGAAAATATCGTATATTTATATGGTTATTGCTTTTTTTACAGGGATAATGTTTATTGCACTAATAGACCAATTAGTGCCCGAAGCCGATAATCCTCACGAATTTTCGCAGTTTAATCCCGATATTCGTTCATCTTCGCTAAAGCGAACTGGAATTTTTACAGCACTGGTTATTGGAATACACAATTTCCCCGAAGGGTTGGCAACTTTTGTAAGTGCTTTTAACGATATTTCGGTTGGGATTAGCATTGCTATTGCAATTGCCATTCATAATATTCCCGAAGGCATATCGGTTGCAGTGCCTATGTTTTTTGCTACACAAAATAAGAAAAAAGCATTTCTGTATTCATTAACTTCGGGTTTGGCCGAACCTATTGGAGCTTTGATAGGTTTTTTAATTCTTATGCCTTTTATTAACGATGTTGTATTAGGGCTTGTTTTTGCTTTTGTGGCAGGTATTATGGTATTTATTTCGTTAGACGAACTACTGCCCAGTGCCGAGAAGTTTGGATTGCATCATCTATCTATTTTTGGAGTAATAAGTGGTATGGCACTTATGGCATTAAGTTTAATTTTGATGAAGTAAATCGTTATTTTACCCATGCTGGCTTAGTAACATAATTTTTTGTTTGTTCAGAATATGAATTTCGTTTCTATTGAGGGCTACTATTTGGTTGTTTTTTAAATCACTAAGCAAACGAACGGTGTTTTCCGTACTTAATCCGCATAAATCGGCTAAATCTTTTCTGGATATAAAACTTTCTATTATAGGCGATTCAAAAACTTTTTCCGATAAATATAACAAAGTATCGCAAAGTCGCCCTAAGGCTTGTTTATTGGCTATGCTATTTAAACGATAAAGTAGAAAAGAAAAGTTTTTGGTATACATGGTTAAAATTTTTTCTGCAAAAGCATTGTTATGATAAACGATGTTTTTGAACGTATCTTTTTCTATTAAATATACTTTTGATGGAACTAGCGAAATAGCTGTAAATGGATAATGTTGCACATCATAAAGGCAAGATAGTCCAATGAATTCATTTGGTTTTAAAATTTTAAAGATAAACTGATGATCGATGTAATGCTCTAAGGAAAGTTTTATATATCCTTCGGTTAAAAGCATAAGGTAATTAGATAAAGTACTTTGTTTGCATATGGTTTCATTTTTTTTAAAGTATATAACGTTTTTGAGCAAAGTTGCAATTTCATTGTCTGTTAGTGATAAGCTTTTTAGCCAGTGTAATACATTGTCTTCGGGATGCGAAACATAATAATTTTGAGCAGATTTTTCATAACTTTCCTTAAGATTTCGATAAGCATAATAGTGAGCAATTTTTTGTGCAAGCGTATTCAATAATTGTTGTTCTTCGGGCAAAAAAATAGTACGATGTTCTTTTCTTATTGGCTTTGAATAATATACATTAATTTGTACGAATATTTGATCAAGAACATATTTGCTCGAAAGTTTTAGTTCGGTTTTTTTAATAAGTTGATGGGTATAACAACTTTGGTTTACAATTATTTCGCATTGACTAATATCTGGGTATTGCATGCTTTTTTCGATACTTTTGCAAATGTGTTTCATTATCTCATCAAAAGGATCCGTCAAGTTGCTTAATAGTTCGTTGGTTTCATATAAACAATTGAGCTCTTTAGTCCGTTCTATCAATTCTTTTTTAATTTCTGATTCCATGTTTTTCCGTAATAATTAACTGAAACAAATGTATTGACATTTTAACGAATTAAAATTGATAAAAATCATAATGTTGTAAAACAGATAATTTAAAAATCAATAAAGCATAAGCAGCTGAAATTCAATGTGTAAAATAAAATACTGATGAATATTAGTTATTTTCAATGATAGTATTCATTTTTTTATGAACGAAATAGACATAGTTTTGCAATGCAAATTTTAAAATTTCAGTACAATGAATGTAGAAAAAATAATGGCTAACCTCGAAAAGAAGCATCCTGGCGAGGTTGAGTATTTACAAGCTGTTCGTGAGGTTTTGGAATCTATTGAAGAAGTATATAACCAAAACCCCCAATTTGAGCAAGCAAAAATTATTGAACGTTTGGTAGAACCCGACCGTATTTTAACATTTAAAGTGCCCTGGGTTGATGATAAAGGCGAAGTACATGTAAACATCGGTTATCGTGTACAATTCAACAATGCAATCGGTCCTTATAAAGGCGGACTACGTTTTCACCCATCTGTAAACCTTAGTATTCTTAAATTTTTAGGCTTCGAACAAATTTTTAAAAATGCTCTTACAACCTTACCCATGGGTGGTGCAAAAGGTGGTAGCGATTTCGATCCTAAAGGCAAATCAAATGCCGAAATTATGCGTTTCTGCCAAAGCTTCATGCTCGAATTATGGAAAATTATCGGACCAGAAACCGATGTACCAGCTGGCGATATTGGTGTAGGCGGTAGAGAAATCGGTTACATGTACGGAATGTACAAAAAGCTCGTTGGCGAACACAATGGTGTATTGACTGGAAAAGGTTTAAATTGGGGTGGTTCGCTTATTCGTCCCGAAGCTACTGGATATGGATGTGTTTATTTTGCCCAAGAAATGCTAAAAACCCGTGGCCTCGATTTTAAAGGTAAAACGGTAGCTATTTCGGGATTTGGTAATGTTGCATGGGGTGCTGCTCTTAAAGCTACAGAATTAGGTGCTAAAGTTGTTACTATTTCAGGTCCTGATGGATATATTTACGACAAAGACGGTATCAGTGGCGAAAAAATCGAATATATGCTCGAATTACGCGCATCGAACAATGATATCGTAAAACCTTATGCTTACGAATTCAAAGGAGCAGAATTTTATGAAGGTCGTCGTCCATGGGAAGTAAAATGCGATATTGCATTACCTTGCGCAACACAAAACGAACTCGACGAAAAAGATGCTCAAAACTTAGTAAACAATGGTTGTATATGTATTAGCGAAGGTGCTAATATGCCATGTACACCCGAAGCAGTAGAAATTTTCCACAAGCATAAATTATTATTTGCACCTGGCAAAGCTGCCAATGCGGGTGGTGTAGCTACCAGTGGTTTGGAAATGAGTCAAAATTCGATGAAAATGAGCTGGAGCCGCGAAGAAGTTGACCGCCGCTTACACGAAATAATGGTAAATATTCACAAACAATGTGTAAAATACGGAACAGAAAGCGACGGCTACATTAATTATGTAAAAGGTGCAAACATTGCGGGATTTATGAAAGTTGCACAAGCAATGCTCGATTTGGGAGTTTATTAATCTTATTTTAGCTAATTTGATAAGAGGCTGTTCTGTGGAACAGCCTTTTTTTTTAAAAAAAAATATTAACACGATTAACTATTCATGTATTCTAATTCTGATAAAAAACATATTTTCTATTCAATAAAAAGACTATTTTTGTCGCAGAACTTTAAAAAAATGCGTTTATGAATATTCCAGCTAATTTACGTTATACCGAAGATCATGAATGGATTCGCAAAGAAGGCAATATTGCTTTTGTTGGCGTAACCGATTATGCTCAAAGCGAGCTTGGCGATGTAGTGTTTGTAGAAATTGAAACAGTTGGCGAAACACTACAAAAAGGCGAAGCTTTTGGTACCATAGAAGCTGTAAAAACAGTTTCCGATTCTTATATGCCTGTTTCAGGTACAATTATAGAAAAAAACGAAAAACTTGATGCACAACCCGATTTAATCAATAAAGATCCTTATGGTGAAGGTTGGATGATTAAAATTGAAATGACCAATCCTTCCGAATACGACGAATTGTTAACTCCCGAACAATATAAAGCACATATTGGGCAATAGTATCTGAATATTTGGATACTTCTATCATAAGAAAAATTACATTTATCTTATTTTATTTTCATAAGTTTTATTTATATTTTTGCTTTTAAAAAGAGTACATGAGATTTGTTATAGTTGCATTACTTTTTATTGCAATCAATGTTCATTCTCAGATAAAGCGAATAAGTCGGCAAGAATACATCGAACAATACAAAGATATTGCGATCGAAAAGATGCGAAAAACAGGCATTCCAGCAAGCATTACATTAGCACAGGCTTGTTTAGAATCGGACGATGGCAATAGCTGGTTGGCTAAAGAAGCCAATAATCATTTTGGTATAAAATGCGGCAGCAATTGGACAGGCGATAAAGTATATAAAGACGACGATAATCCTAATGATTGTTTTCGCAAATACAAAAATGTGTCCGAAAGTTATGACGATCATTCTACGTATTTGCTTACTACAAAGCGATACGCATCATTGTTTCAACTCGATACACGCGATTACAAGTCGTGGGCTCAAGGGCTGAAAGATGCCGGTTATGCTACCAATCCGCAATATGCTCAATTGCTGATAAAGATTATTGAAGACAATAAGTTATACATATATGATGAATCAGTACATCCGTTAGCTAGCAATGAAAAAAGTAATACTGGAACAAGAACTGCCAGCGACGAATGGAATATTAACTTACCAACCCACGAGGTTAAAGTAAATAACGATGTAAAATATATCATTGTACGTAAAGGCGATTCTTTCGAAAGCATAGCCAAAGAATTTAACATGTGGGTAAAGGAAATATACAAGTACAACGATTTGACTAAAGATAGTACTTTAAGACAGGGGCAGGTTATTTATTTGCAACCTAAACGAAATAAAGCCGAGGCAGGTAAAGATAAACACATAGTCAAGCAAGGCGAAACATTATATTCAATTTCGCAATATTATGCAGTTAAATTGAAAAAATTGCGATATCGTAATAATTTGATGTCAAACGAAGATGTAAAACCTGGCGATGTCCTATATTTAAGAAAACGCAAGCCATTGGTATCAGAAAATGTAAAATAGGTATGACATTAATAAAATCCATTTCCGGAATACGTGGCACTATAGGAGGAAAAGCAAGCCATAATTTTACTCCTATTGATATAGTTTTATTTACATCGGCATTTGCTGAATGGGTAAAATTAAATCATTTGCATCACGATATTTTAACCGTGGTTGTAGGACGCGATGCACGTATTTCGGGTGAAATGGTGCATGCATTGGTAGTAAATACTTTAGTTGCATGTGGTATAAATGTAATAGATATAGGTTTAGCTACTACGCCAACTACCGAAATGGCAGTTATTGCCGAACAAGCTCAAGGAGGAATTATTATTACAGCAAGCCACAATCCTAAAGAATGGAATGCTCTAAAATTATTAAATAAGTATGGCGAATTCATCTCTCAATGCGATGGCGAGCAAATTATACGCTTATCACAGCAAGCCGACATGTGTTTTGCTTCCGTAGATAGACTGGGTAAAATCGAAAAAAAGGATTATTTAAATTATCATATTCAAAAAATTTTAGAATTACCATTAGTTTTAAAAGAAGAAATTGCTCAAAAGAAATTTAAAATTATAGTAGATACCATAAACTCTGTGGGGGCTATTGCTATTCCTCCTTTGCTGAGTGCTTTAGGTGTAGAACAGACAACTATATTAAATGGTAATCCTGATGGTCATTTTTCGCATAACCCCGAGCCTCTTGATGAATACTTAACAGATATAAAGCGTAAAGTGAAAGAGCATAATGCCGATTTAGGAATAGTTGTCGATCCCGATGTAGATAGGCTTGTTTTTGTATGCGAAGACGGAACATTGTTTGGTGAAGAATATACATTGGTAGCTATTGCCGATTACGTGCTTCAACATTACAAGGAGGGAGTTGTTGTATCTAATCTTAGCTCGTCAAGGGCATTGATAGATATTGCCCAAAAGCATGGAGGTAAATGTTATCAGGCTGCAGTGGGTGAAGTGAACGTTGTTGAACTAATGAAAAAAACTCAGGCAATACTTGGTGGCGAAGGAAATGGAGGCATAATTGTTCCACAATTGCACTACGGACGAGATGCACTTGTGGGCATAGCTTTATTTTTATCTCATTTAAGTATAGCAAATAAAAAAATCAGTGAATTAAGGAACGAATACCCATCATATGTTATGATTAAGCATAAAATAGAATGGCATCAAAACACAGATTTTTCAGAAATAAAAGAAAAATTAAAAGAAAAACTTTGTGCTCAATCTTTTAATGAAATGGATGGTATTCGAGCCGATTTTGAACGTTCATGGATTCATTGTCGCCCATCAAATACAGAACCCATAATTCGTTTATATGTCGAAGCCCCAAGTCAACAAGAAGCCAATGAGTTATTAAACATAGTACAATCAATAATACAATCCATATGTTAAAAAAAATACTTTTTGCAGGTATAATATTTTACCTTTTTGTTGCTTGCAATAACCCAAAACCGTCATATGTTTTTATAGAAGGATTTACTCAAGGTGGGACTTTTCGCATTAAATATTTACCAAACAAAGATACTATTCCGGTTAATGAAATATATTCTTTGTTAAATCAAATAAATGCTTCACTTTCATTATATGACAGTAATTCAATTATATGTCGCATAAATAAAAATGATACAACGGTTGAGTTAGATCGATATTTTTTAGAAATATTTCGCGAATCATACAAAGCTTATCAACAAACCGATGGGGCGTTTGATATTACTGTAGCTCCCTTAGTTCGCTATTGGGGCTTTATTCCAAAAAACAATAACAATAATCCTGCCGCTATCGATTCATTACTTCAATTTGTAGGAATGGAAAAAATACATTTGGTAAATAATAAGTTAGTAAAAGATAATCCTAATGTTCAACTCGATGTAAATGGGATAGCACAAGGCTATACGGTAGACAAATTGAGTATGCTGCTTGAATCGAAAAAAGTTCAGCATTATATGATTGAAGTAGGTGGCGAGGTTAAAGTGAAAGGAAAAAATCCAAACGGACAATTATGGAAAGTTGGAATTGACAAGCCTATTGAAAATAGTAACGAATTAAATCGTGAATTACAAACAATTTTACAAATAACCGATATTTCTATAGCCACCAGTGGAAGCTATAGAAAATTTATTGAAAAAGACGGTATAAAATATTCGCATACCATAAATCCAAAAACCGGTATTCCTACTTTTCATCGATTATTAAGTGTTACTATATTACATTCTTCTTGCACACAAGCCGATGCATTAGCCACAGCTATTATGGTAATGGGGCTCGAAAAGGGAATTTCGTATATCAAGGAAAATAACCTTAAAGCATATTTGATCTTTTCAGACGAGAAAGGCCATTTACAAACATGGTTTTCAAAAGAATTAGAGAAAAATATAGTTACCGTAGATGCAAAAAATAATTAACTATGAAAAAATACATGGCTGTATTTGCTTTGGTTGCTTTTCTGAAAGCTAGTGCGCAAGTTTCGCCCGAAAGTGTTCCCGATTCGTTTTTCTTTTATTTTAAAAATAAAGGTGTGGAACAAAGCATTCAATATATTTTTCGAACAAATAAATATTTAGGGCAAAATCCTGAAGTGGTGAATACATTAAAAGCTAAATTTGATAAAGCATTACCAATAATTGGAACCTTTTATCGTTATGAAAAATACCTCGACAAAAGAGTAGGTAATACATTTGCACATATAGGTTATTTGATGATTTTTGACCGACAACCCATTAAAATTATTTTTACGTTATATAAGCCTAAAGATCATTGGCAAGTACAGGATTTGCGTTTCGATGATAAAATGGATGATGTAATAAAAGACCTCGAAAACAACGTTAAATAGCAAATTGCTATTTCTTACCATAAAATTTTAACAATTTTAACATCAACATTTGCAAAAAATATTAAATTTGCAAAATTTATTCATTTTCTGGTATGGGATACATCAAATTTGATAAAACACAGCTAATAAACTTAGAATATTCGTTAAAAAGAGAAATTCTTCGTTCCAATAGAGCTGGTTCATATGCTTATACCACTTTGGTAGGGTGTAATACACGAAAATATCACGGTTTATTGGCATGTCCTATGGAACACCTCGATGGTGGTACACACATGCTCTTATCTTCGCTCGATGAAACAATTATTCAGCACGAAGCATCGTTCAATTTAGGAATACATAAGTACCCTAATATCTGTCTCTTATACACATCT
>JAOADU010000039.1 GCA_026417155.1 Bacteroidales bacterium
ATGCTTTTTATTAATTCATCTTTTATTTGTTTTAATTTTTCATATGAATGAGTTTCTCCAATTTGTTTGACTTTAAATTCAATAATACTCGATTGTCTTTTGTAATATTCGGGTAAATAAAATACATGCTTTTGCTGAAAATTATCTTCAATCAACAAAAGTTGCATGTTGTTTTGATGCAATATAGATAAGGCATAACTAACGGTTGATTGGCTATTGATAGTAAAAATGGGTGATTTCATTACAGAGCTGGCTTTTGCGTTGATTATATCTGTTGAAAACGCTAAATATGATATAATTTCTTGTGTAGTAATATATCCGATAAATTCATGCTTTTCGTTTTCAACTATTAAATATTTATACTCGTTTTCGCTTAGTTTTTTAAAAATATTTTCAATTGGGGTTTGCCAATGAGTTGTTTGCAAAGGCAAAAAACATTCGGATAGTGTTAACATTTTATCCGAAATGTCAAATTCTTGAATATAAACGTTCGGTTCGACGAAGGCGTTTGTTTCAGTTGGTTTTAAAAATCCTTCGCAATATAAAAGTTCTTGATTTTCATCTTTAACAATATTAAATGATATTATTATGGTTTGTAACGTTCCATCTTTTTTCTTTACCTGCAACGGCATGTTTTTAATATAGCCGTTTTGTAAAAGTTGTTGTCTTATAGTTCGTTTGTCGTTGTTATTCGCATAAAAATCTATGATATACGCATGAGTTAAATGTTGAATGTTGTTATATCCCATTAATTTTAATGCCGTTTCGTTGGCATCTAAAATTTTTCCCTTGCTATCTAAGGTTGTGCGTATATATCCTACATTTATATTGTCAAGTAAGTTTTTTAGTCTTGTGTACGTTGCTTCAAGTTTTTCGTTCATGGTTTTCAGGGGTCGAATGTCGCGAATAGTAAAAACATAAAATATTTCGTTAGATATATTCACTGCCGAAATATTTACAATAACATTTATTGTATTATTTGAAGATGTAATTAATGTTGTTTCGAATGGTGATATCTGATTAACAAAATTTTTTATTTGTTCTATGACTGTTCTAGGTATTTGTAAATAGTTTTCAATGGGTTTTTCAATAACAGATTCAAGTTGTATAAGCTTTTTAAATAAGTCATTTGCCTGCACAATTTTAAAATCTTTAATCATAACTAATGCCTCGGTAGAGGCTTCAACCAGAGAACGATATTTTTCGTACGAAAGTTGCAACTTATTTTCAGCATCTAATCGTTTCTTTTCAATTCTATACGATTGAAAAGCGATAAAAATTAATATAAGAACAATAATTATTGTAATTATCAAACTAATCTTAATTAAACGATTAGTTAACTTAGAGATTTCTTTTTTCACATCATCGATATAAACACCTGTGCCAACAACCCATTGCCATGGCTCGAAAAGCGAAACATAAGATATTTTAGGAAGAATATGTAAAGAGTCGTCTTTAAACTGCCACATGTATTCGACATAACCTCTTTTTTGTTTTTTTACTACTTCCACACATTCAACAAACAATCGTTTTCCGTTTGGGTCTGTATAATTTGTTAAATCTTTTCCAACCAAGTCGTGAACGTATGGATGCATGATCATTTTGGGTTTCATGTCAGTAATCCAAAAATAATCTTTATTGTCGCTACCATAACGTAAATATTGAATGCGAGAAATGGCTGTTCGTTGAGCTTCTTCAGTTGTCAATATGCCATCTTTTTCATCGTTATAGTATTTTTGCAATATGCTTTTTGCAGAATTGACAAGTTCTTTAATCATTTCCCGTTTTTTATTCAACAGTGCCTCTTCGAATTGGGGTTTTAACAATAGAAACAGAAAACAAATAAATAAAGCAATAGCAATAAAAGATGGCAATACTATTTTTAAAAAAAAGTTTATCAAATGTTTTTTATACAAATTCATATATTTAGAATTTATTGTTTTTTATAAGTAATGTGTTTCCATAATCATTTTATTAAAGTCAACAGTAATAAATCCCGAACGTGTAATGTTTCTTACTACAGCAGGGATACCAATTGCAGTAGTGTGAGTGGTGAATTTAAGTTTTTTAGATAACTTAATTTTATTGTTTTGCTCATTCAGAATAAGAATTTTAGGAGTATGTACATGACCAAAAATACTAAAATGAACTTGTTTATTACGAATAAAGTTAAAATGTTCTTGATTTTGTTGAATGTAGTGCATATATTTTGTAGTAAACCCAGTTATATCGGGAAAAATAAAATGACTCAATAATAATTTTATGCTTGAAAATTCTAAAATTAAATATTCGGGTAATTGTAAAAGCCATTCTGTAGCCGATATAGAAAGAAGTGCCGATAACTCATTTTCTTCATAAAGCCATACTTTTCCCTGCGAAATTTGCTTACGTTCGGGATAGGGCAGTTGATACCAATAGAAAGGTATTTCAGAAATAGGATTATGAATAGGAATTTTTTTTACTGCATAATGATCATGATTTCCTGCTATGGCATAACGACAATATTTTGCAATAAGTTCAACACAAGCATTGGCATTTCTTTGCTCGTAGTGCTTATAATGAGGAACACTAAATCCTACGATATCACCTACACAAGCTATTTCATTACATTGCAATTTTTCAATTTTACGAAGTGCACACTCGAGATAAGGTAAATCTTCATGTATATCAGAAATTACCGCAAGTTTCATTAACTAACAACTTGCGGTAAAGTTAACAAAAATTTTGAATGTAGCTTAAAAATTGTAATATGCTGCAAATAAAAATCGAATATTTTGAGCATCATGCGTTTTTACAACTGTACCGTCTTTTTGTGGACGTCCATAGCCTGCAGTAGTCATTTCTACTTCAGTTGATAGAGTAACTTTATCGCAAACATACGAAATACGTGGCGAAATTCGATACAACTGATCAATATTTGCACCTCGAGCGTAACGATTACCATTAATATCTTTTTCGGCTCCTAAATTTTTTGCAAAGCCTCCATATATGCCTACTTGCCATTTTTTTACATTGAGTTGAAAATCGAGCCAAGCAGTTGCGGTTGTTAAGTTGGTGTAAGTTTTATATCCTTTTGCGGTATCGGTAACATTGGCAACAGCATACCCTCCAATCATCATAATGTTATTTCCATTCTGAACATAATTACCACCAGCTTTTACTATAAAATTTTTAAATTTTTTCTGAGCATAACCATAATACGATAATGAACTGATCGATTGGCTTGTATAGTAATTTTTAGCAGTTTTAATTTCAGGAACTAATGTAAAATAATTGGCTCCACCAACAAAAATAAGCTGAATACTATCGGCTTTAAATACTATTTCGGCATTCAATCCAGGTCTGTTTGCATTCCGAATATATTTATTCGAAAGTCCGTCTGGTCCGGTGCTTGGAAAATCACGTTCGGAAAAAGCAGTTAAGTTAATGGAGAGTAAAGGAATTATTGTATGGCTTACTTTTACTTGTGGATTTCTTGAAAATGCGATAAATGGAGCACCTGTGTTAAATGAAATGGTTCCTGGAATGGCATGTACAGGAAACATGGGGTGCCAGTTTTGTCCAATCAACAGTTCAGTTTTTTTCCAATTCAGCTTTAGATAGGCATGACGTAATCGCAAACCATTTAAATCGGCTTCGCTAGTACCAAAAAATTCGGTTTCGACTAATCCACTTGTTTTTGCACCCAAAGCATCGGGACCTGTGATGTTAGCGCGTAATCGGGTTTGAATGCTAAGTATATGAAACACATCTTTATCGTTAATGTCTATCGAATCTTTGCTGAGCAATATGCTGTCGGGGAAAAGATAAAAATGACCTTCGCGCAAACCATTGGTTGACGAAGTTTGTCGAGTATCGTAAAATACATCGGTTTTTACAAAACCTGAGAATTTAATGCTGGTTTTTTGCTCATTTTGCCCAAAAATTTTTACAAAAATTAGCATAAAAACGAAAAAATTAACGAATTGTTTCATACATCAATCTGTTTTATAGTTTGTTGCAAATGTATAAATAATTTTTCTAATAAATTCATTTGTATATAAAAAATATTTATATTTGTATCTGATAATCAATAATTTAAGTAAATTAAGTAATTAAATTACCAGTATTCTACAATATGAAAAAATTGATTTATAGCATATTACCTCCCGAAAAATGGAAAATACCTGTTATTATTTTATCGGGAACAATAACTGGCATAATAATTTTTTTATTATACGTATCAAAAGCGCATTCTTATTTATCGGATGCTCCCGAAACATGTATGAATTGTCATATTATGGCACCTCAGTATGCTTCGTGGTTTCATAGTTCACATAAACAAATAACTCATTGCAACGATTGTCATGTGCCACAAGATAATGTGTTTTCAAAGTATTGGTTTAAAGCGATGGACGGATTAAGACATGCAACTATCTTTACCTTACGAATGGAGCCACAGGTAATAAGAATAAAAGAAGCAGGTAAAAATGCTGTACATCAAAATTGTTTACGTTGTCATCAAAATGTTTTTGAAGCGAAAATGTTGTCAAATTATTCGGGCAGTAAAATAATAAACGAACAGTTAAAGCGTAATTGTATGGACTGTCATCGCGAAACGCCCCATGGAATCGTCAACAGCTTATCGAGTGTGCCAAATGCACGCGTGCCGCTTCCCGAAAGTGCTGTACCTGAGTGGCTAAAGAATTTATTAAAAAAATAATAAACCGTAAGTATATGAAATGGTCTATTAAACAATTAGTCGAAACAAAACCCTGGGCAGGGTGGTTGTTATTTTTTCTAACCGTAATAATAGTGTTTTTATTGGGTTTATTGGCTTCGAGTATTATGGAACGTCGGGCCGAAGCTCAATTTGTTTATACACCAAAAGTGGAATATGATGAGTTGGAACCTCGAAGTGACATTTGGGGGCAAAATTTTCCCAAAGAATATTACTCATATATTCAAACAGCCGATACAAACTTTAAAAGTCTTTTCAATAGCAACAAACTCGAAGATGCCTTAGAACATAATCCTGCAATGGTTATATTATGGGCAGGATATGCTTTTTCAAGAGACTATAATACTCCACGCGGGCATTATTATGCTATTACGGATGTGCGAAATACTTTACGTACTGGTGCTCCCAACGACTCAACGCCAAGTTTTCAACCCAATACATGCTGGACATGCAAAAGCTCTGATGTTCCTCGCTTAATTAATAAACTCGGTGTTCAAGGTTTTTATAAAGGCTCGTGGGATAAATTAGGTCATGAATGTGTAAACTATATTGGTTGCGCCGATTGTCATGATGCCAAAACAATGAATCTAAAAATTACACGACCCGCATTAGTTGAAGCATTTCAACGAATGGGAAAAGATATTACAAAAGCAAGCCATCAAGAAATGCGTTCTCTGGTTTGTGCTCAATGCCATGTAGAGTATTTTTTCGATAATAGAAACGGACGCGAAAAATATCTTACATTTCCATGGGATTCTGGCTTTACTGTCGAAGCAATGGAGCGTTATTACGATTCATTTGAATATGCCGATTGGACGCATAAAATAAGTAAAGCACCAATGTTAAAGGCTCAACATCCCGATTATGAAGTGTTTTTATTGGGCGTACATTATCGGAGTGGTTTGGCATGTGCCGATTGTCATATGC
>JAOADU010000016.1 GCA_026417155.1 Bacteroidales bacterium
AGCCTACGGAGCATTGAATCGTCAGATTAAAGAAGGCAAAGTACAATTGTTTCAACGACGCGATGTATTAAATATTGTGATAATAAATGGTAAAGCACGAGGAATCATTGCAAGAAATCTAGTAACTGGCGAAATAGAACGCTATTCAGCACACGCTGTTGTACTGGCTACAGGAGGGTACGGCAATGTTTATTATCTATCAACCAATGCCATGGGCTCGAATGCAACAGTTATATGGCAAGCATATAAAAAAGGTGCATTTTTTGGTAATCCTTGTTTTACACAAATTCACCCAACATGCATACCCGTACATGGCGATTATCAATCGAAACTTACCTTGATGAGTGAAAGTTTACGAAACGATGGCAGAATATGGGTTCCCAAAGATATTGAAGATGCTCGTAAACTTCAGAGAGGAGAAATAAAAGCTAAAGATATTCCAGAAGAAAAAAGAGATTATTATTTAGAACGTCGATATCCAGCGTTTGGAAATTTAGTTCCACGTGATATTGCATCGAGGGCAGCCAAAGAGCGATGCGATGCTGGTTATGGAGTGAATAACACAGGGTTAGCCGTGTATCTCGATTTTGCTGATGCAATAAACCGATTAGGCAAAGAAGAAATAGAACGTCGTTATGGCAATTTATTTCAAATGTACGAAAAAATAACTGCCGAAAATCCATACGAAACACCTATGATGATATATCCGGCAGTTCATTATACTATGGGTGGGCTATGGGTTGATTATCACTTAATGTCGAATATCCCTGGATTGTTTGTTATAGGAGAAGCAAATTTTAGCGATCATGGTGCCAATCGATTAGGGGCATCAGCATTGATGCAAGGATTGGCCGATGGGTATTTTATACTGCCATACACTATCGGACATTATTTAGCCGATATGGTAAAAGAACCTAGAATCGATACTCAAACTTATGAATTTAATGAAGCTAGTCAGGAAGTTACACAGCAGATAGAAAAATTAATGTCTGTAAATGGCAAAGAAACTGTAGATTATTTTCATAAAAAATTAGGCAAAGTTATGTGGGATAAGGTTGGTATGAGTAGAACAGAGCAGAGTCTAACGGAAGCCATTCAAGCAATTAAAGAAATAAAAAGTGAGTTTTGGAAAAATGTTAAAGTACCGGGTAAAGCGAATGAATATAATGCAGAATTAGAGAAGGCATGGCGAGTAGCCGATTTCATTGAGCTAGGGGAGCTTATGGCAATGGATGCATTGCATAGAAGCGAATCGTGCGGTGGACATTTTCGCGAAGAAAGCCAAACCGAAGATGGCGAAGCAAAACGTAATGATAATGAATTTGCATATGTAGCAGCTTGGCAGTTTCAAGGTAACGACAAAGAACCTTTATTACATAAGGAAGAATTAATATTTAAAGAGGTGCAATTAGTTCAACGTAATTATAAATAAAATTTAGCGTATGAATTTTACATTAAAAATATGGCGTCAGGCAAACCCCAAAGACAAAGGACGTTTTGAAACATATAAAATTGAAAACATAAGTCCTGATGCTTCGTTTCTTGAAATGCTCGACATTTTGAATCAACAGTTGATAAAAGATGGGAAAGACCCCGTAGCATTTGATCATGATTGTCGTGAAGGGATATGTGGTATGTGTAGCTTATACATTAACGGGCGGCCACACGGACCCGATGACGATATTACTACCTGTCAGTTGCACATGCGTAAATTTAAAGATGGCGAAACAATTACTATAGAACCTTGGAGAGCTGCTGCTTTTCCTGTCGTGAAAGATTTAATTGTAGATAGAAATGCATTTGACAAGATATTGCAAGCGGGTGGATTTATTTCGGTAAATACAGGTTCTGCACCCGATGCAAATTCAATACCTGTTCCGAGTCAGGTTGCCGAAGAAGCATTCGATGCTGCTGCATGTATTGGCTGTGGAGCATGTGTTGCAGCATGTAAAAATTCTTCAGCGATGCTTTTTGTTGCTGCTAAAGTGTCTCACTTAGCTTTGTTGCCACAGGGGAAAGTTGAAGCAGCAAAACGTGTAAAAGCTATGATAGCCAAAATGGATGAGCTTGGTTTTGGAAGTTGCACAAACACAGGAGCATGTGAAGCAGAATGCCCAAAAAACATTTCTATAGCACACATTGCACGTTTAAACAGAGAATTTTTATGTGCAAATATTAAAGAAGAATAACATTTACATTTCTATAAATTCGAAGGGCACTTTCAAAAGTTTTGAAAAACGGATACCCGAAGCATGCATGTCGGTATCGTCTTTCAAGTAATGCCAACGAATAAGTACATCATGATTTTTAGCTAATTCTTGTAATAATAGCAACACTTTTGCAAGTTGTTTTGCTGATGCTGTATTAAAATATTCAAGTTTAAAGTTAAATATTGTCTTTGGTAGGGGATCTTTTGAATATTCTGTTAGCCAATTTAATATTGGTTCGTAAAATGCAATAGCATTTTCTGGTAATGAGCGATGCCCAATTTCAAATACTTGATTTTCCTTATCTAATACTACCGAAGGAGTATCTTCTTGAGCAGATATTTTTAATGGTTCCAACATATTATTCAACTGCAATTAAACTTTGCAAACTTAAAAAAGAATAATGATTATTTATAGGAAGTATATCATATTGTACAGGAAATCCGCTTTTTAGTCTTATATCAATCATTCCTAAACCCGTTTTTTTTGAATTTGAACCCTCAAAGTTAAATAAACTTTCGTTATAAAAATCATCAATTTCTTCTTTTGTAAGTTCATTAACTTTATCAATTTTTTTCTTTAATGAAATAAGTTGTTCATTTTCAATGAAGTTTCCTGTTAAAATGCGATAAAAATTTCCAGCAAAACCCAACAAAAAGATTCCTGGTACTGCATGTTGGTCATATTCTGACGGAATATAACCATGCTTTATTATATTTTGTAACATTTCTACAACTATGTAGAAAACTTTTTTCTTATGGCTTATGCTACCTATCATTTGCCCTTCAAGAGAGTTTAAAAGGGTAAGTAAACTTTCTTGGTTAAACGGACCATTATTAATAATGGATAGATTTTCTTTATTTAAAATTTCATGTATTTTTTCAACGAAATGAAATTCAGCAATTCCTACATTACCTTTTGGGACATCATCTTCTAGTACGGGAACTGTACATAAATAGAAATATGACAAATCGCCATTAAGTGGTACAAACTTATAAATGAGCTTGTTGCCAGCTTTTCGTGCAATATCTATCAAACCTAATCCCGCTCCTCCTTTGTCGGATATACTTCCTTCTTCGAGTATAGTTTTATAGTATTCTTTAAGTTCATCTTTGTTTAAAGTGTTTATTTTGTCAATTAGCGATTGCAAATATGGAATATTTTGGGTTGGGGCTATATTTCCAGTTGTGATGACGTAACGATTATTCATTTTTTGTATCAGAAACAAGCTATCGTGTTGCGGATCTGTTTTAACATCGCTTGCCTGATGTCGAGTGACATTTTGTAAGGCTTCAACTAAAATATTGTAAACTCTTTTTTTTAGTTTAGACGATTCTTCTTGTTTTTCTAATTTATTTTCGGTTAATGATAAAATGGTGTCGGTTACTTCTTGGGTAAATATTCCTTTGTATATGTATCCTAAGTGATGGTCTTGCATGAGAAAAAACAATTGCTTGACGAAATCAAGAGACAAATTATCGGTCATATTTTTGTTTAAGATTGCAATAAAAAAATTACACAAACCTACTATAAATTTTTTAAAAAAGCAAAATGTCAAACAATGTGTTGCGAAATTCGAATATAGTTTGGTTTAACTTCAATGTGTAAAGGAATATTTAAAACAACGGGATAATTGATTAAACCATGTCCTACAGGAAAATTTTTAAGAATAAAAGATAACTGACTAAAATTTAATGTGTTAATGATATTTTCGATAGAAAAAATAAAATCTTTTTGCTTTTTAAATTGAAAATTAGCTAAAATTAGACCTTTAACATTCTCTAAACATCCGCTGTGATACAGATGATAAATGTAGCGTTCTATTTTGTATGGTTCTTCATTTATATCTTCAATAAGTATAATTTTGTTCGATGGATTGATAGAGTATGGTGTTCCAATGGTATGACTTAAAATTGTTAAATTACCACCAGTAACTGGATATGCGAAAATTTTCGAATCGTTAAATATTTTAATGTATTGGCTTGATAATTTATACGAAATATAACCTTCGAACAATAAATTGTATAAATTTTTAAGTGAATGGTTTTTCTGATAACGATGAAATGAAGCGGGCATAGGTCCATGAATGCAAGCTATGTTGTGCAATTGAATTTTATTTAACAAATATGTAATATCGCTAAAACCAATTATCCATTTGGGAATTTTCTGAAATTTACTGAAATCAATATTATTAATTATTCGAACTGTTCCATACCCACCACGAGCACAAAATATGGCTTTTATTTTTTCGTCATCTAGTGCTTTTTGTAAATCTTCCAATCGTTCAGTATCGGTAGCAGAAAAATATCCGCTTGAATTATAGAGATGTTTACCTAATTCAACATGTAATCCCCAACTTTCTAAGACTTTTATACCGAAAGTTAAATTAGCAACATCAAATTTACTTCCAGGAGCAACAATTGCAACCTTGTCGCCCTTTTTTAATAGTGCTGGAATTTTTATCATTTATTCATAACTTTGCTCGTCAAAATTACTAATTAAAAATTTATGCAAAAAAACTGGAAACGTTATACTGTAACAAGTGCTTTGCCTTATGCCAATGGTCCTATACACATTGGACATCTTGCCGGAGTATATATCCCTGCCGATATTTTTGTTCGTTATTTGAGATTGAAAGGCAAAGATGTAGTATTTATTTGTGGAAGCGATGAACATGGTGTTCCCATTACTATAAAGGCACTTCAAGAAAAAGTAACTCCGCAAGAAATTGTTGATAGATATCATACGATGATAAAAAAATCTTTTGAAGATTTTGGAATTTCATTCGATATATATTCACGTACAACAAGCAAAGTTCATTACGAAACAGCTTCACAATTTTTTAAAACATTGTATGATAAGGGTATTTTTATTGAAAAAACCACAGAGCAATTTTACGATACAGAATTAAATCAATTTCTTGCCGATAGGTATATTGTGGGAACTTGTCCACATTGCCAGAATGATAGGGCTTATGGAGATCAATGCGAAAAATGTGGTACATCCTTAAACCCAACAGACTTAATTAACCCACGAAGCGCAATAAGTGGATCAGAATTAATTTTAAAAGAAACGAAACATTGGTTTTTGCCTTTAGACAAATTCGAGTCGGCTTTAAAGAAGTGGATTCTGGAAGATCATACCGAATGGAAAACTAACGTTTACGGACAATGTAAATCGTGGCTCGATATGGGTTTGCAACCCCGAGCAGTTAGTCGTGATTTAGATTGGGGAGTTCCCGTTCCAGTCGAAGGTGCTAAAGGAAAGGTTTTATATGTATGGTTTGATGCACCAATTGGATATATATCAGCTACCAAAGAACTTACACCTGAATGGGAAAAATATTGGAAAGATAATGAAACATGTTTGATTCATTTTATCGGGAAAGACAACATTGTTTTTCATTGTATAGTTTTCCCAGCAATGTTAATGGCAGAAGGAAGCTATATATTACCAGAAAATGTTCCGGCTAATGAATTTTTAAATCTTGAAGGCGATAAAATTTCAACATCACGCAATTGGGCAGTTTGGCTTCATGAGTATTTGCAGGAATTTCCGAATAAGCAGGATGTATTGCGGTATGTATTGACTGCTAATATGCCCGAAACAAAAGACAATGATTTTACATGGAAAGATTTTCAAACCAGAAACAATAGCGAATTGGTTGCTATTTTAGGCAACTTTGTGCATCGTACATTAATTCTTACCCATAAATATTTTAATGGACAGGTTCCATTATGTCAAGATGTTACACAATCAGAATTCGAGATGCTTCAGCAAATTGCTCACATAAAAATCAATATTGAACAAAATATCGAAACCTTCAAATTTCGTGAAGCATTAAAAGAATTCATGAATATTGCCCGCATCGGAAACAAATATTTAACCGAAACCGAACCGTGGAAATTAGCAAAAACCGACATAGAACGCACAAAAGCAATAATTGCCATTTGTTTAGAAATTACCGGTACGTTGGCTGTTCTCGGGCAACCATTTTTACCATTTACTACACAAAAGCTAAATGAAATGCTAAATTTACCTTCAATTTCTTGGGATGAAATAGGTAAAAAACCAATTTTCAAAGCTGGTCATTTAATTAACCAACCAGAAATGCTATTTGAGAAAATAGAAGATGAAGCCATTGAAATACAATTGAATAAACTTAAATCGGCAAAACAACATAATACGAATACATTGAATATTCAACCTATAAAAGACAATGTTTCGTATGATGATTTTTCAAAAATGGATTTACGTGTTGTAACAGTAGTTGCTGCTGAAAAAGTTCCCAATACCGATAAACTGTTAAAATTAACCGTAGATCTTGGTACAGAGCAAAGAACCGTTGTTTCGGGAGTGGCTCATTGTTATAAACCAGAAGATTTGATTGGGAAACAGGTATGTTTATTGGCAAATTTGGAGCCACGAAAAATTAAAGGAATTGAATCGAAAGGGATGGTGCTCTTTGCCGAAAATAACGAGAAGTTAGTTGCTATTACGCCTTTGGAATCCACTCAAAATGGCAGTATTGTCAAATAAAAATTACAAAATATTATATTTAACCTATGATGGCCTAACCGATCCTCTCGGACAATCGCAAATATTACCTTATCTCGAAGGATTAAGTAGTAAAGGAATATCATTTTATGTTATATCGTTCGAAAAAAAACAAGCATATTCTCAATTAAAACATTACATTAAAAAACGTTGCGACGAACAAAGCATTATTTGGATACCAATTATTTATCATAAAAATCCCCCAATTTTATCAACACTGTGGGATTTGTTTTCGCTTTATTTTAGAGCAATTAGCTTGCACAAAAAGAATAAATTTCAAATTATTCATTGCCGAAGCTACATTACTTCAATTATTGGGTTACATATGCAAAAACGATATAACGTAAAATTTGTATTCGATATGCGAGGATTTTGGGCAGATGAACGAATTGATAGAAATATTTGGAATAAAAGCAATGCCTTGTATAGAATAATTTATCATTTTTTTAAGAAGAAAGAAGTTCTTTTGTTAAATAAGGCAAATGCCATAATAGTACTAACGAAAGCTTCAAAAAAATATATTGAGTCGCGTTTTAAAATAGATAGTTCAAAAATTACTATCATACCTTGCGCAACAGAGTTTAATAAGCAATCGTCTTATATACCTGAATTACCAGATAATTCATTTAAGTTGATATATGTAGGATCGTTCAGAACAGCATATTTAACGGATGAAATGTTTTTATTTTTCTCAATATTATTGCAAAAATATTCCAATGCTTTGTTTGTAATTCTTACTAATGAATCTAATGAATATTTTTATCCTTGGCTTTTGAAATATAATATAAGCAGTGATAACATATTCGTAAAAAAAGTAAACCATAGTGATGTATATTCATATTTATTGCATGCCGATTTAGGAATATGTTTTATTAAGCCTGCATTTTCGAGCATAGCCAGCTCACCGACAAAATTTGCCGAAATGTTGGCAGCTAATTTACCTGTTGTTTGTAATGATATCGGCGATTTGAAAGAACATTGTAAACAAATTCCGTACACTCATTGTTTTAGTGAATTAAATGAAACAACTTTTAAAGAATTTATTATGAAATTTACGCAACCTTCAAGTGAAGAAAGAAAAAAAATAAGTGATTCTGCCAGAAATATTTATGATTTACATGATGCAATAGAACAATATTTGAATGTATATAGTCAATGGTATGAGTAACCAACGAAAAAAAATTCTTGTTATTTGTCCTTATCCGCAAAATTGTGCACCAAGTCAACGCTTAAAATTCGAACAATATTATTCAATATTTCGGGAGCATGGATTTGACGTTAAAGTTTCATCATTTGTAGTTCCAGCATTCTGGAAAATTTTATATCAAAAAGGTTACTTCTGGCAAAAGATAATTTTTACGTTGTATGGTTACTGTAAGCGAATAATAGATTTATTTCGTTTGCCATTTTACGATATTGTTTACATACATCTTTGGGTTACACCCTTTGGTCCACCTGTTTTTGAATGGCTATATAGAAAGATGGCAACGAAAATAGTTTACGATATTGATGATATGATTTTTTTAGGGCATGTAAGCGATGCAAATAAAAAAGTAAAGCATTTAAAAGGAACACAAAAAATGATAAGCTTAATGAAATCAGCCAATCATGTAATTACTTGTACACCTGCACTCGATAATTTTGTAAAAAAGTATAACTCATTTACAACCGACATTTCTTCCACTATTAATACAGAAGTATATAAAGAAAAACAGTCGTACGAATTATCATCTCCAATAATTATAGGTTGGAGTGGTAGTCATAGTACATCTTCATACTTAAAAATACTTGAGCCTGTTTTCAATAATTTATTAGAAAAACAACTTAACTTTAAGGTGTTGGTTATTGGAGACAAGAATTTTTCTTTTGAAAATGCAAATATTCCTTTAGAAGCGAAAGAATGGAACCTAACCGACGAAGTTAAAGAATTAAGTCGATTTGACATAGGAGTATATCCTTTACCCGATGAACCTTGGGTTTATGGTAAAAGCGGACTAAAAGCTTTGCAATACATGGCTATTGGAATTCCAACCATTGCAACAGCCATAGGAGCAAATTTTCGCATCATAGAGCATGGAGTAAATGGGTTCCTAATAAAAGATAATAATATAGGCGATTGGGTAAACACAATTTTGCATTTATGTAGTGATATTCAACTGCGTAAAACTATTGGTAAAAATGCGAGAATAAAAGTTATTCAAGAATTCTCGGTTCAAAGTAATGCAGCAAAATATTTAACCGTCCTTAATTCTCTATAAACCTTGGGTGGAAGACCGGACTCGAACCGGCGACCTCCAGAGCCACAATCTGGCGCTCTAACCAGCTGAGCTACGACCACCATTTGAGACCGCAAATATAAAAAAAAAATTAACAAGTGCTTTTATCGCGACTTAATTTATCTTCTTTTTTTATTTTTTTTAATGTATATTTTCTTTCTTCGGCAACCCAACCCAATAATGTAATAGTAATATGAATAAAGCTAGCTACTCCCGAAATCGCTAAAATGTATGCAAAAAATTTTCCTAAATCGCAATACAAATAAAAAGCAGAAATAAACAACGACATCCAAATACCAGCACACCATGGACATGTAAGAAAATATTGCGAACTTTTTATGAAACCATTTTCAGAATTCGAATTTTTTATACCATCGCGGATAAAATTCAATACTTTATCATAAACAAGCAACCGAGTTAAACGATATGCTGCCAACGTTAATACAATAAATTCAAAAACACTTAATTGTTGAATTAAAAAGGCATTTTGAATAAGAAAATTTGCGATTAAAAATGTAATTATTAAAAATATTATTGTATAAACGAAGTTCCAAAAATATTCGCTTTTGAACATGATAAAGCTTTTTTACAAATTAAATAAAAAATTTTTTTATGTAAAACGATAAAAATTAGTTTTTCAGGCAACTTTTTATTCTGTATATTTGACTTACCATATAAAAAAGGGAATTTATGAAAAAGTTAAAGTTTAACATTTTTGTAGTGATGTTAGTATTTTTAACATCAGCTCTATGGGGACAAGAAGGTCCTTTAAAAATTGAGTTTATTAAATCCGATAACAATTATTTGAAAACTTTACCCGATGGTAAAAAAGAATGTGCTTTTTTTATTGATGGTATTAAATCTCAAAAGCAAGCCGAAGCATTACAAAATTATATAAAAGGGTATCGGGGAGTAGAACAATTTAATTTAACAAAAGATGTAGATGGAAAATATAAAGCTTCAGGTATTTTTTATTCATTTGCTAACGCTTCATATTTTAAATATTTATTTCAATTAATTAAAGTTGAAAAGATTTTTATTAACAATCAGTGGATAAATATTGAACAATTTAATACATTACAACTATGAGAGCAAAAATAATTTTACTTATATGCTTTGCTTTGCCTATATATTTTTATGGGCAATTGCAGGTCAATGGTTCTATGACACCCCAGCAATTGGTCCAAAATGTTTTAGTTGGGGGTGGTGTCAATGTTACCAATGTTACATATACGGGTCCTAATGGCTGCATTGGTTCATTTTCCAATGGTCAAACAACTAATTTAGGATTAACCAATGGGATTATTATGTCCACTGGAGGAATTAATAATGTACCCAATCCAGGTTCCTATTTTCTTAGTCAAAACATGGGGGGGGCAGGCGACCCATTATTATCGCAAATTTCTGGTGGATATCAATCGTATGATGCTGTGGTGCTTACATTCACTTTTACACCTCAATCTACACCGGTTCAGTTCCGTTATGTGTTTGGCAGCGAAGAATATCCTGAGTATGTTTGCTCAAATTTCAATGATGCTTTTGGATTTTTTGTTACCGGTCCTAATCCTCAGGGTGGCAATTATAACAATTACAATATTGCAAGAATTCCAAATACAAACATTCCTGTAACTATTAACTCAGTTAATAGCGGGCAAGTAGGCTCTTATGGTTCATCTAGCAATTGTATTTCACTTAGTTATTCGCAATATTACGTAAATAATTTGAATGGAACAACAATTTGTTTCGATGGATTTACAACTGTTTTAACTGCTAAAGTAGATGTTGTTCCATGTCAACCATATCAAATAAAAATTGCAGTTTCTGATATTGGCGACGGAATATACGACTCTGGAGTTTTTTTAGAAGCTAATAGTTTTCAATCGAATGCTATAGATGCATCCTATTACTTTACAAATCCAAATTTAGGACAACAAGCTATTGAAGGTTGTTCAAATGCATTGGTTTCATTTACTTTAAACCAGCCAGCAACTCAGCCTGTGGTTGTCAATTATACAATAGGTGGAACTGCTACAAATGGCGTAGATTATCAAACCATACCAACTTCAATGACAATACCTGTAGGTTCTGATTCTGTAGGATTTTTTATTCAACCCATTTTAGATGGAATTGCAGAAGGTACAGAGTACGTAGTTCTTATTGTACAAGTATCGGCTTGTGCAACAGATACTATCACCATTCCAATAATTGATAATACTCCAGTGCAAGTAACAACAAGTAGCGATATTACTATTTGTGATGGACAACAACCTATTTCGTTCAATGCAACAGGCTCTGGGGGGTTAGCGCCATTAACTTACAATTGGAGTGGAGGATTGGGGACTAATCCAAATGTTACAATCAGCCCACCTGTTGGAAATTATACTTATACCGTTACCGTTACAGATGCTTGCGGAAGAACTGCTACAGACAATATTAATGTAACTGTTTTACAAACACCAACGTCCGATTTTACAGCAGTAACGCCTATTTGTGCAGGAACACCAAGCGACATAAATTATATTGGTAGCGGTGGAAGTGTTTTTGTTTGGAACTTTGGCGGTGCAACTATATTAAGTGGGACACCTCCAGGTCCTGGTCCGTATCAAATTACATGGAATACAGCAGGAACATATGCTGTTGCTTTACAAGTTCAGGCTGCTAATGGATGTTGGAGTGTTCCCGATACACAATATATCATGGTATTGGCAGCAGGAACACCTAATTGTTGCCAGTTCCCAACACCATTTGCAGGACCTGATAAATCGGTTTGTGGATTAACAACGACATTTAATGCAGATCCTCCCGATAATCCTAGTTATGTAGGAATTTGGTCTCAAATTAGCGGTCCAGGGACTTCTACATTCGGACAACAAGGTTATTTCAATAGTTCGGTAACAGTATCACAGCCAGGTACATATACTTTCCAATGGCGTGAAATAAATGGACCTTGCGACTCAACAGATCTTGTCACTATTACATTTATTCAAAATCCTACACCAAATGCAGGACCCGATGCTTCAATTTGTGGTTTGCAATATACCATGCAGGCTTCTTTAAGCACATCTGGTTCAGGAACATGGAGTGGAACAGGAGTAACGAACCCTTCAAATCCCAATTCGAATGTTGTTGTACCAATTTATGGTTCATATACTTATGTTTGGACAGAAAATAATCAAGGTTGTATCGGGAAAGATACAGTTGTAATTAATTTCTTGGTAGTACCAACACCCAATGCAGGTGCCGATACTACTGCTTGTGGGAAACGAGTTACACTTGTTGCTGATTCTACTTATCCTGGTTTTTGGTCAGGTCCATCGGGTGTAATTTATGTTAATGGAATCACTTCACCTACAACTCCTATTATTGTTCCTAATTATACAGGTAATTCATATCAAGCTACTTTTACATGGACACAAACAAACGGACCATGTTCAGCTTCAGACAATGTTACAATAACATTCATTCGTCCACCACATGCTGAAGCAGGAAACAACACTATTTCTGTTTGCGGCACTTCAGCAACTATGGCTGCCGACACAATCGGAAGTGGAATTATACAGGGATATTGGTACTCAGTTCCCTCAGGTCCTGTTATTAATCAAACAGGAGCAATTCCTTGGAATGCAACGGTAGATATTTCCAATATGGGTCCCAGCGCCTTCCATTTTTCTGTAGGAGAATTTTGGTTGTATTGGGTAGTTAATAACGGACAATGTTCTAATTACGACTCCGTTAGGGTTCTCTTTTTTGAAATACCCGATGCATATGCTGGAGAAGACACCTCTGTTTGCGGAAAATCTTATAATTTATCTGCAATTTGGAGTATAGATAATCCGGTTGGACAATGGTCAACGTTATCTGGACCTGGCACAGCTAATTTTTCACATCCCACGAATAGAAATACCTTAGTATCTGTTACACAATTCGGCACGTATCAATTTATCTGGAGAGAAATGAACGCAGGCCGTACTTCGTGTTACGATACAGATACTATTACTATCGAATTTAAAGTTACGCCTATGCCCGATGCCGGAATGGACCAGGCTGTTTGTGGTAAATTTGCTTACCTTTGTGCAACACCCACAGTTCCTGGCGGCCAATGGAGCGGACCTACCGGCGTAGCATTTTACGATGCTCCTAACGGAAACATTGCACCCAACTACAAAGACTCTGCATGTACCTGGATACGCTGGCCATCGGAAAACGACACCATTACCATGTATTGGACTGAATTTAACGGAGTATGCTATGGATACGATTCGGTTAATGTTTACTTCGGAAGCATACAAGAAGCAATTATAACTACCTTACCTTCCGACTCATTGTGGTGCGGACCGAGTTATCCTAACCTTAGTGCCGTACAACCGGCTTATGGCTATGGATATTGGATGGATGCGGTACAAAATACAACCTTCACTCCCTCGCCTTATGCAAGTTCCAATTTAGTGGCTACTATTGATACCGGTGGTACTACTTACTATGGCCCACATTACTTCTACTGGATTACTGTCAACGGCAATTGTCGGGACACCAGCGATGTACATTACGTACGCTACATACAACAGCCACGAGCCAATGCTGGTGGTAATTACTGGGCAGGATTGTTCGGCCTTAACAGTGAAATAAAAACCGACACTGTTTGTGGATTGAATTACCAGATGGCGGCAATTCCATCCATTGGAACCGGTACATGGTACAGCTTAGATCCCACCAACGTATATTTTGTGCAGGGGACAGGTAATCATACCTCTACGCATGTATATAACGATAGCTTGTATTTAACCTGCAACGGCTGTTATACGGTATTTAGCTCAGGACAAAAATACCGCGAATTTATTTGGCAAGAATACAACGACATTTGTTTCGACAGCGATACGTTACGATTATACTTTGCACCACGTCCGACGGGTCAATTTACCGTTACTATGCCTGCATGTCGTTACGATAGCTCAACCATTATAGCTCACACATGGAATTTGCCCAATCACGAAGACTATGGCATTGTTCACTTCCAGTGGACATATCCAGGTGGAACATTAAGTCCGGTCATCAGCGATCCCACAACCAGCGATACCATATTTGTATCGTGGTCGAGTGGCAATAGCCATACCGTAACATTAATTACAACCAATAAATGGGGCTGTCACAGTGGCATTGTATCAAAGATAGTTCAAGAGCCTCCGAAATTTAGCCCTACCGATTCGGTATATGCAGCAACTTGTGGCAATTGCAATGGTATCATCAAGCTATTTACCAGTTGGAACAACAACCCGAATTACTTTACCTTTAAATGGTTAGACAACAACAGTCCGGCATTGATACGTGATAGCTTATGTCCCAATCAGAACTACTATGTACAGGTTAGTGGTCAGTCATTAAGTCCCGATGCGTCTCCGGGCACAATTTGCCGTGATACGCTGGCCATATGGATGCCCGATACTGGTCATGTGTTAGCAAATTTTGATACGTTAAGCCTCGAACAAATGCAAGCCGCTCCGTATCATGTCTTTTTAATCAACTATACCTTGAATGGTCGCAAATATTCATGGCGTGTGTACGATGATAAAGGCAATTTAGTGAGCACATCCACCAGCACAAACTTAGATTACACGTTTACTGAACCTGGTTGCTATCGCATAGTACTGATAGCCACAAGCAAACAAGGTTGCCGCGACACAATGGAATATAAATACTTGTGTGTAGATGCCATTCCGGTATTGGAAATTCCGAACGTGTTTACTCCGAATGGTGATGGGCAAAACGACGAATGGCTCATACATGGGAAATCGTTGGTTGAATTTAAATGTACCATTTACAACCGTTGGGGTAAGAAAATTTACGAATGGAACGACGTAACCAAAGGATGGAACGGCAAAATTAACGGCAACGGAGCCGAAGCCTCACCCGGAGTATATTATTACATCATCACCGCTAAAGACAAAAAAGAACAACAATACGAAGAAAAAGGATATTTCTATCTGCTTAAAGAAAAGAAATAAAG
>JAOADU010000073.1 GCA_026417155.1 Bacteroidales bacterium
CTTTACAAGCCTTTTATGAATGGATACCAATTAGAGAAATAAACGACCCACAAAATCCTGATAATAAAATACATAAAACCATTTCCATTGGACGCCTTGCCAGATTGTTTTTGTTAGATACACGTCTCGAAGGTAGAATGGATCCAAATGGTTTAGGAATAGACGACCCAAATAAAACAATATTAGGAATTAAACAATACAATTGGCTTACCAATGAATTGTACAAAGCACAATATACCGATACATGTATATGGAAAATTTTAGGCAACCAAGTAATGTTTTCGCCATTAATGATAGGTGGTAATGTATTGAACAAAGATCAATGGGATGGTTATCGGTTCGAACGCCAAAAATTGTTGAATTACATTTATGGATGGAATATAAAAAATACAGTTGTTACTACGGGTGATATACATACATCATGGGCATGTGATGTTCCTAATCAAACCATAGGACAATATGGTCCTAATGGTCAGGGGGTCGGTACGGTTGAATTTGTTACACCAAGTATAACATCGCCTTCGGTTTCGTTTGGAGGTGGTATAGGAGCATCGGTTATATATTCGGCAAATCCACATATTCGTTGGGTTGATCTTGAAAAACGCGGATATTATATTCTCGATATAAAACCTAATAAAGTGCAAGCCGATTGGTATTTTGTTAACGATATTAATAATTACGGAAATGCAACTGAATATCATGCACAATCGTGGTTTGTTAATAAAAATGAAAACTTTATACGACAATCGGCAGTTTTTACAGTTCCATTAAATTCGAATGCACCTTTTGCTCCATTTTTACCTATTCAAACTCAAAAGCCTGTATTATCAAGCATCAATCAACCTATATTAATTAGTTATGCTCCTAATCCGTTCAATAATGTTATTAATTTGCAGGTTTACTCCAAATTCATTCAAGAAGCTGAAATTTCGCTGTCGGATATACAAGGGAAAATAATATATTCAACTAAAAAGGTTGTGTTGGGTTTGCACGATTTAGAATATATACAAGTGTTTGTTGATGAAAGTTTACCTAAAGGTGTGTATTTGCTTAATTTAAAAACACAACAAAGTATTATTTCAAGAAAAATGATAAAAACCGAATAAATATGAGAGTTATTTTATTGACATTTTTTTATCTGTCAAGTTTAGTAAATGCTTTTTGTCAAACTCACTTTACGATTCAACAAACGACAGGGTGTAATACCTTACAATTGAATGTACAAAACAATCATCCATCAGCTGGTTATACACCTAATCCGTTTTTAACAACAGGTTTTACATATCAATGGAACTTTGGTAATGGACAAACTTCTACATCAGAAAATCCAACTGTTAATTATACTCAACCAGGAACATATACTATACATTATAGCTGTACGATTGATACAGTAGGTTTTTTTATGACGGGTTTATATGTAACACAAGTAAATTGTAACGATCCATTTGGTGGGAAACCAGATCCTTACATAATTATAAAGGATGTGAACAATAACACTGTATTTTCTACAGAAAATAACTATATTAATGATCAAAATCCTCCGTATTCGTGGGGTTTTAATATACGATTGACCGATCCACCATACTTTTTGTGGGTTTGGGATTATGATTCGATGGATGCTAACGATAATTGTGTGGACGATTCGGAAAACCAACCCGGTGTTGCTACAGTAATAACATTGCCTGCCAATAATAGCAGTACGTTCGGAAATTCTACGCTACATTTTGTTAATGGGGGACTTATTTTTGACGTATTTTTCTACAAACCAGTAACAACTTATACGGACAGTGCTACTGTTACAGTACATCAATCACCTAATGCACCCATTATAAATCCGAATAATTTAAGCTTTTGTGTTGGCGAACAAGCACAACCTATAACCGCAACTGGAAATACCAATTCAACCATTAAATGGTATAGTGATGCACAATTGACAAATTTATACCAGACTGGCAATACAATAAATCCAAACTCTTCGCAGGAGGGTAATTTTATGTACTATGTTGTACAAACAGATAATACAACAGGTTGTACGAGTAACCCAGCAATTGCACAGTATTCAGTAAGCCGTCTGCCATCTCCAATTATATCACCAAATAATATAACTGTTTGTACGGGTCAGTTATTACAGCCCATTGTAGCACAAGGATCATATCCGAAGTTTTGGTACAGTAATTTAGCACTAACTCAATTAGTTTCAGTCGGCGATACAATGCATTTGCAACCACAACAACCAGGCACATACAATTATTATGTTGTACAAAAAGATACAGTAAAAGGATGTGTTAGCAATCCTGTAGTTATTACGGTAACCTATATTCAAGGCATAGAAATACAATATCAGGTAACAGATGTTAAATGTTATGGAGAAAATAATGGAGCTATATCTGTGCAAATAACACAAGGGACGCCACCATATAGTCATTTTTGGTTGCATGGAGCAAATTCATTGAATTTGCAAAATCTGGAAGCAGGCGAGTATGTGCTTACAGTCATGGACAATAATCAATGCTTACGTATGTTTTCTATATTTGTCAATCAGCCCGATTCATTGCATGCTCAAGTTGAGTTAGCAAATCCTACATGTTTCAATTTTAATAACGGAAGTATAAATTTAACCTCAACAGGTGGAGTACCACCATATCTTTATCAATGGAGCAACAATGCTACTCAATCGCAAATAAATCATCTTTCGGCTGGTAATTATACTGTTACGATAACCGATAATCATTTATGTACCTATACAAATACCTATACGTTGGTGCAACCTGATTCTATTTTAATTCAGCCTTTTATTAGTAAAGAAAGCTGTAATGGTAAAAACGATGGTAAAATATCAATTCGAGTTTCTGGTGGTACAGCTCCTTATTCTATAACTTGGTCGAATGCATCAACTGACACTTTAATACAAAATTTACACCAAGGTATATATACTGTTACCCTTACTGATTATAATTATTGCACAAAAGTTCAACAATTTCAATTAACTTCAGAATACGATTTTTGTCTCGATATACCTAATGTTTTTACACCAAATGGCGATGGAATTAACGACAAATGGGAGATAAAATTTATTGAAATGTACAGCAATCCAATTATAATAGTTTTTGATAATACTGGTAAAAAGCTTTTTGAAAGTAAAGGAAATTATATCCCGTGGGATGGTACTTCAAACGGCAAACAACTACCAATGGGTTCATATTATTATATAATTGACTTAAATATAGACAATAAAGAACCCTTTAGCGGTAATATTGATATTATATATTAAACTGGACAAATATGAAAAAGTTAGCATTAGTAGCACTAATACTTTATTTAGCGATATCTTTATGGTCGCAGAATGTTCTAACTCAAAAATTTTATTTGCATAACTTTTCACTAATAAATCCTTCATGTGTGAATTTGTATGCAACAACAAAGATTGGAATTTTTTCGCACCATCAATGGTTTAGCGTAAAAAATTATCCTTATACACAAGGTATTGTAGTTACTGGAAGTCAGCAAGAAACAGGGTGGGGGGTGAGTTTATTAAATAATCGTTGGGGGACTATGGCAAATCTTTCTGTGAATTTGAATTATGCATACAAAGCAAAATTAAACGACGAGTGGAATGTATCTACTGGCATATCAGCAAATGTGAATCAATTTTCTTTAAATCAAACTACATATCAACCTTCAGACGCAAATGATCCTGCTTTATCTTTCACTAAAGAAAAAGCAATTTTACCCAATTTTAATGCAGGCGTTGTAATTCACCAATCGAAAGCACATATAGGTATAAGTTTAATAAATATTTTACAAAGTAAATATAAGTTAACTATTAACGAAGACGAATTGAATAAGATGGTACGCTATTATGCCATCCATGGAGCATATTTATTTAATTTTGACGAAAAATTTAGCTTACAACCATCTTTTGTGGCTATGAAAAATATTTATCAAAAAATTTTTTTAGATGCCACAGCTACTTGTATATATGATGGAAAATATTCTGCATCGATAGGTTTTAATTCGGTTAAAGAAATGAGTCTTATGGCAGGGTTAACATATCAGCAGTTTCATTTTTCGTATGCTTATGGTTTCAACATGTTTTTATCTTCATATGTAAAAAGCTCTTTTCATGAGATTTCTGTGATGTACCGATTTAGTAAAGATGAAAGCAAAAAATTATTATGATAGATATGAGGGAATTAATAAAACTTGGTTTAATTTTTTTATTAACATTTTTATATGCATTTCTTCGATATATAAACTTTGGTGATGTTGAGCTTAAAGATGTTCCTACAATAATTATTAACAAAGCGGTAGCATTTACCTTGGTGATATGGATGTTTTTTTTACTATGGTCATGGAAAAATTTATACACAGAAAAATTGAAAATGCAATTAAATATTTTACAGTCATTAATTTTTATTCATATATTTTTATCTATTGTTTTGCTATCGCAACAAAAATTACCAAAGTTTTTAGAAAATGCTCAGTTAACTTTATGGGCTAATTTTACTGTATTGACCGGGACCATTACATTGTCTTTATTCTTTTTTTTTGTAAAAAATTTGTCACGAGTAAATTTTCTTTTGTTTTCCATTTTTCTGAAGTTACACTTGTTTTTTATGGGATATAAAGGTTGGCTCAGACCAGAAAATTGGAATGGGTCAATGCCGCCTATTACCTTGTTGTGCTTTTGTATATTATTGATTATAGATATGTTAGTATTAAAAACTAGTAATAAATGAGAAGAATATTTATTTATGTAATTTTCATTATTTTATCCGTTGACTTTACATATTCCCAGCAACGAATAGACACAATAAAATTAAAAGAAATAGAGGTTAGAGCTGAAATGAATTTATTAAAGCCCATAACAGGTATTTTTTTAAATACTGGAAAAAGCTTTCAGATTGTAAATTTTGAAAATCGGACAGTTACTTATGCTGAAAAATATGGACGTCAGGTTTTTTCAAAAATTCCAGGCGTTTTTGTATATGATATGGATGGTACTGGCAATCAAGTAAATATCTCTATAAGAGGTTTAGATGCTCACCGAATGTGGGAATTTAATGTTCGTAAAGATGGAATAATGACCAATACTGATATATATGGATATCCCGCCAGTCATTACAATCTTCCTATGGAAGCATTGGATCGTATTGAGTTAATAAAAGGAACAGCGGCACTACAATATGGAGCTCAGTTTGGTGGAATGTTAAATTTTATAACTAAACAACCCGATACTGCTCGATTATTGGCGTATGAAAGTTCAAATACCTTGGGAACATACAATTTAATAAGTACTTTTCATAGAATATCTGGAACAAAAGGAAAATTTGCTTATAATATTTGGTTTGCTAAAAAAACGAGTAATGGTTATAGAAAAAATGCTCGATCAATTTACGATGCTGAAAATATTACTTTTTATTATTTTATCAACAAAAAAACAAAAATTATAACGGAATGGACTCATTCCAATTATTTATTTCAATTACCGGGTCCGTTAACCGATAGTATGTTTAAGATAGACCCAAAAATGTCAACGCGTAGCAGAAATTATTACTCGCCTTCTATTCATGTACCATCTATTCGTTTATCTTCTGAACTAAGCAATAAATTAAAAATAGAATATAATATTTCGGCAATTTTAGGCGAACGAAATAGTGTATTGTTCGATAAACCTGCCAATGTGCCAGATACAATAAACAAACTTACAGGGGAATATGCCAATAGGCAAGTGGATAGAGATTTTTACAATTCTTTTTCTAGTGAATTGCGTTTAATGTACAATTATTCATTTTGGCGAAACGAAAATACTTTGTTAGTAGGTGTTCAAGGTATCAATAATCGTTTTGTTCGCAAACAACAAGGCAAAGGAACTACGAACAACGATTATGATTTATCATTGGTTACTGAAGGGTGGGGAAGAGATTTGTTTTTTAAAACACAAAATGCGGCTATATTTATCGAAAATCAATGGGTTTTATTTAAAAATTTTAGCATAAATACAGGAATGAGATACGAAAATGGAGAATCGCATTTATCGGGAAAAATAAAAAATTATCCCGAAAATGAATTACCTGCCAAAATAAATCATAAATATCCATTATTGGGAAGTAGTTTTTCTTATCGTATAAATAAAAAATTTATCATTAATGGCGGTATTTCTCAAGCATATCGCCCAATATTATTAAAAGATATTACGCCTGCTTCGATTTATGAAAAAAATGATAAAAACTTAAAGGATGCTTATGGATATGTTGCCGATTTTTCGTTTAAAGCATTATTGAATACTTTTAAATTCGATATTACGTCATTTTATATTAAATACAATAATCGTATGGGATTAAACTCGTTTCAGGATACATCGGGGAATTATTTTGTAATTCGAAAGAATATTGGAAACTCTATCTCGAAGGGAATTGAATTATTCGTTGAAAAGCAATTTGAAATAACTCAGAAATACTCTATTGTGCTATACTCATCAACATCATATATTGATGCACGATATAAAGATGCAGTAATACGTTCGGGTAATACAAATATTAATATTGATGGAAATAAAGTAGAATCGGCACCAGAATGGATAACAAGAAATAATGTTACTGTTCGTATCAATCGAATATTTGTGTCGTTCCTTTATAGTTATGTTTCCGAAACTTTTGCCGATCCATTAAATACTAAGGCTCCATCGCCAAGTGGTTCAGTAGGTATAGTTCCTTCATACCACTTGTTTGACGGTAGCGTTGCATGGCAAATAAATAATCACTTTCATTGTAGTGTTAATATCAATAATATTTTTGATAAAGCATATTTTACGAAGCGACCTCAACTTTATCCCGGACCTGGTGTATGGCCTTCTGATGGAAGAACCGTATCCGTTACTCTCAAATATTCACTTTAAAACGTAGAGCTAATAGAAATTATAAAACCATTGGATGCTGGTACATTTCGACAAACTCCACCTACACACATAATGCCTTGGGGTTGGCGTCCATAGCCAATTTGTATTCTTGAACCTTTATGGGCATGAGCAATGCTTCCAAAGTAGAAATGACGTTCGCCTGCATGCTTGGGATTATTAAAGTTTACTTGGTCTGATACTGAGAAAAACCACGATGGGGCTATACTATATTCTATGGTTAAAACTGCCCAATCGCCTTCGTCTTGTTTTGAAAGCAATATTTCAGCATCGGTATGAATAGCATGAGTGTCGGAAAAACGATAAATGGCATCAATAACAGCGACATGGCCATAAACCATTCCGTAGCCTGTCATACCTCTAAGTACATCAAAGTTATAAGTAAAATATTGATATAAAAAGTTACTTGTAAACGAGGGTGAGAATTTTTTGTTAATTTCTAAGGTTATATTTTCATAGAAAACTTCTTTGCCGGGTTTAAAAAAATTACTCTTGTATCCGTATGTTCCAGCTATTCCAATCATATTTGTATCATTCGGGAGAGTTTTATCTATGTTATGGATACGATTATAATTAAGTGAGACATTAGTTCCATATTTGCCACCAAGAAAAGTTTCTTTCTTAAATTTGTATAAAACTTCAGTACCTATTCCAACTTCACCATTGGGCTGAGTAGCATATGGATATTTATTTAGCAAGGTATACGTAAATGGTCGAGTAAAAACGGGTATGTAATTAATATTTAGTTGCATAAGTGTTGCATTTCTGTCGCTTCTGAAACTCATATTATCAACACGTTTGGCATTTAAAATCCATCCAAATCCTTTAGTAGAATAGTTTAAATTGAATAAAAGTGCTTGTCCTTCTTTGTATATATAGCGATTATCTGTTGACGGATCATTTATTTTGTATGCATATTCTGCATTAGCCGACCATTTTCCATGATTAATGTTTATCCTTGAAGCCCAAGCTGCAACATTTTCGGGCAATATGTATATGGGATCCTTATCGGCTTGGTATTTACTAACAAAACTTCCACCTATGATAGTAATTGTTTTAGAACTTTCGAGCGATGTAAATAGGTCATTAATTAATACTTCTCCATCAATACCTCTGACAATTCCTGCTCCTTTTTCAAAAAAATTTCTTTGTTTACCCGTTAACCCTTTTAATGCAATACCTTTTATGGGATAGTATTTGATATTAATCCCTTCGAAAGCATTATCATATCCGATAAATTTTTCTTCATAAGCTCTAAGAATAAGTCCATTACCAAATTGTTCGTAAAAATTTCCTGCAGTGATTTCAAGAGCCTCATTTTTATAGGTAATAAACTTATAAGGTATGCCACTACCATTGTAACGAGCATCATATCCGAGCAACGCATTCATATACGACTCGAAGCGAATACCTGCATTAAAATTTCCGCGTGAATATGTAAGATTTGTATATGAATTTAGTAGCATTTTTTCGGGTACTTTAGGGGCACCTATAATACTATCGGGCTTATATGATTGTGCATCAATTTGAAAATTTCCGTGTATTTCGCCGCTTTCGTTTTGACCATATAAAAGGGGGAGGTATAAAATATAAAACCCAACAACAATAACAATCTTTACATTTCTCATTGGTTTAACATCAAAAGGTTTATCGCAAAAATACAATTATTGTTTCGAAGAACTTAACTTTTTTAATATTTCGTAAATTTTATTTTCATCACCCTCGGCATAAGTTGTATGCTGATAAACAACATTTCCATTACCGTCTAATACAAAAGTATGTGGCACATTGATAACATTCATGGCTCGTTTAAAATCGCTATTTGGATCGAGTAATATTTCATACTCCCAACCTTTGGCATTGACAAATGGGGCTACACGGTTCATACTTTTCGCATCGTCAATAGAGATAGCATAAAGCACAACGCCGGTTTCTTTTTGCCAATCGCTATATTTTTCGGCTATAGCGTTAAGTTCCATAATACAAGGCTTGCACCATGTTGCCCAAAAATCAATGATTATGGGTTTGCCATTATTAGAAATTTGTGAAGAATTAAATTTTTTACCATCTATAGTTTTCAACTCAACTGATGGTATAGTAAAAGTTTGTGCTCCTGCACAGCCGAACAGGAGCACAAATATTAAAATTCCCCAATTTTTCATAATTTGTTAATTATTTACTATTAACTTTTTAATAGTAATTTGATCGTTATTCATTATTCTTACAAAATACGTACCATTGCAAATGTTTTCGATATTTATTTGTTGAACCGAATCATAAATGGGTTGTGTATAAATTACTTTTCCTGTAATATCGAGTATTTCAATATTTGAATGTTCAGCATTAATAATAAAGAAATTGTTATTAGTAGGATTGGGGTAAATTTCAATAGAGCCATCAATATTTATAATGTTATTATCGGAAGTACCTGTTAAATTAATTTCATCGACAAAACAATTGTTGCCATATCCGCTAGTAGCTCTGAAGCGAATTAATATGTTACTCATTCCTTGATAGCTTGATAGATCGACCGTTTCCTGACGCCAGTCAGTACTTGCAGGGCTGGTATATTCTGATGTGAGATAACTGCTATTGGTAGCAAGCTGAGCACCCGATTTCATCCATTTTTGTGTCCACGATTGACCGCAATTGGTAGAAACATCTACTTGTAATTTATCGGAATATGAAGCACTATAACGTCTGTGTGCAATATAAAAAGTTAATTGTGGATTGGAAATATTATTGAAACTAACTAAAGGAAAAATAAAATCATCGTAATTGCCACTAGAAATATTGTAAAAATCAATGTACATAGACCCAGCACCATTGTATCCAGCAGTACTACTTCTTTTCCATTTGTAACCATCATTTGTTGCATCAATTACATCATAACCTGTTGGTGGAAAAGTATTACCTGAAAAACTTTGTGTTAATGGCAAAGCATAGGGAGTGTTCATAAAAGTTACTGTTTTTGAAATAGTGTTGTTAGCTGGATTTTCATCGTTAGCATTATTAGGATTTGATAACTCAACGGAAATAGTATGTTGCCCATCAGATAAACCCGATATAGCATTGAGTACAATGTTGGCTGTCTCGTAACGAGCTAAATTGCCAGTCCATTGTGTAGTTTGAGTTACATTCCCATCTACTAGTACATTAATTGTAAATGAAGTTAAATTTGCATTTCCATAATTTTGAACTATAAGTGTTGGGGTGAAACTACCTCCGCAATAAACATAGTTAGGTGTAGTTAATTTGAAAGCTTTTACATCGTTGTTGGTTGTAGTTAACGGTGCACACGTTGAATTGGCAAATGTATAATGTTGTGCAGCTGTTTTTTGACCCGATTCGTAAATAGTTCTATCGGGACAAACGGTATACACTGTCGGGAAATAACTAATGTTATACGCTGTAGATACTTGACTGCCATTACCATCGGGGGGAGGACATGTAGCAATGATTGGATAAGGAGTACCTTGTACCCAATTGCCAACAGAACCCGACCCACCATTAAGTTGAGCTATGGTTCCTTCGTCGCCTTCAATGAAGAAAACCATCATAGTTTGGTTTACTGTTCCGTTGGGTCCATATTGGTTATACAGAGTTTTTAAGGCACCACTTGTATGATAACTCCAACATGGATTACACCACACTGCCGAAAAATCAATTACTACGCGTTTGCCTTGATCTAAATAATTGTAAAGCGTATGATTGTTGCCATTGATGTCTTTTAATGTCCAGTTGGGAGCTATATCACCATTTGGCAACTGGGCTTTAACGCTTAAAACAAGAAAATTAATGGTTAAAAAAATAAAAAATTTTTTCATACTAAATCGTTTTAAGTTTGACTTATCAAATATAAGTTGTAATTTTGTAAAAAAAAAATGTATGAATAAAATTATTTTGGTTATTTTAGGAATATTTTTATTTACAGGCGTTTACTCACAGCAAGTATTGCAACTTTATAACACTCAAGACAATTTACTTTCAAATGGTGATACTATTATTGTAAGTGGTACTCCTCAAACATCAGAATTAATTGCTCATGTTAAAGTCAAAAATATCACATCAAATACACTTGAAGTTACCTGTCGCAAATGGGTATTAAATTCAGTTCAGGGGACAAACAATGTATTTTGCTGGGCAAACTTATGCTATCCGCCTAATGTATTAGAATCGCAAGTGATGTATATACAGGCAAATACAGTTGTAAATGATTTTTCGGGACATTTTTATCCTAATGGTATTTCTGCCGTTTCTGTTGTTATGTACACATTTGATCCTAGGGGCGGAGATACGGCATGGATATATGTTAAATATGATGCTACGGGACAAAGTGTTAAACCAAATCAATTGTCGCAATTAAATAAACCATATCCCAATCCTGCGTCAAAAGAAGTTTATATATCGTATTCATTGAACAAGCCCCAAAATGCTGTATTGGAAGTTTATGACATAATAGGTAAACGACAGTATACTCAAGCAA
>JAOADU010000032.1 GCA_026417155.1 Bacteroidales bacterium
TGCTTACTGCATATAAGAGAATTCGTAAAAATGCTCGCAATGGCTTGGCTGTTGTTAAAGTACAACGTGATGCTTGTGGTGGTTGCTTTGCAAAAATTCCTCCACAACGTCAGCTCGAAATACGCTCACGTAAAAAAATCATTGTTTGCGAATACTGTGGGCGAATATTAATTGACCCTGAATTGTAGAATTACTATTTTCTTTTCCACTTAATATGTCCGTTAATATTATATCGTTCGTAAGTTTCTAATATTTCTTCACAAAATTTTTCTGTTTTATAATCTCCAATATTTTTAGCAGTTTCCCATAGTCTAATAAACATTTTTTTTCCACTTTCAGTTTGATTGTAATTCTTTTTTCTAAAATTACATACTGAACATAGTGTTTGACCGTTTTCAAAAGTTGCTTTCCCTCCTTTGTCTTTCGGTAGAATATGGTCTATATGTAATTCGTAGCCTTCATTTGCAGTTCTACCACAAATAACACATTTATAATTATCTCTTTCTAATATTTTTTGCTTAATTTCGGTTGAAAAGTCTTCTACTTCTATATTATTTACAAAATTTGGGTCGTATTTATAGATTCCCTTTTTTACTTTAATAAGATAACCTTCTTGGTGAAGTTTTCTTATAGATCTCCATACATCACGTGGTTTTCTTTGATAAAGTGAAAAATACTTTTCTTCAACCCAATCAACTACAGGTCCATGTGTTAATTCTACATTAGGATGATTCTTAAAAAATTCCAAAACTAAATCACTAATACTTATTTTAAGTTTATTCATATATGCTAAATTTAATTTTAAAAAAGAAGTTTAGTTTCATTTATAATTCTTTGTTTTGCTAATCCACAATATTTTTTATCTATTTCAAGCCCAATTGAATACCTATTGGTATTGTTTGCAGCAATTAGAGTTGTTCCGCTACCAACAAAAGGGTCAAATATTATATCATCGATATAGCTGAAAAGTTTTATACATCTAAATGGAAGTTCTAATGGAAAAGGTGCTGGATGACCAATTCTTTTTTTACTTTCTCCGTTAAATGTCCAGAGTCCATTTGTCCAGTCCATAAATTCTTTTTTTGTTATATCAGATATTTTAGAACCGAAAGTTTTTTTCCATTCATCTTTATACAAAACAACTATAAGTTCTACAGGAGATATTACATAAGGAGCTGTCGCTGAAAGCCATGAACCCCAAGCAGTTCTTCGAGAAATATTTCCTTCATTCCAAATTATTGTAGAATGATATTTCCAACCTACTTTTTGTGCTAAGATGGTCAAATCGGCACCCACACTTCTTTGACCACCTTTGTTTTTATCTAATGGAATATTTAAACAAAATCTACATTGTTTTTTTGCCCATCTGAAACAATTTTGCATCCATTGTTCAGAAAAAATAAGATATTCTTCATAATTTAGATCATCATGATGTGAATTATATTTAATATCGACATTATATGGAGGAGATGTAATAATTAAGTCAAATATTTCTTCATCGAAAATATTTTTGTTTAAAGCATCTTCGTTTAATAGTAAAGATTTTTTATGATGCAGAATATTTTTTTCGTTGTTTTCGTATTTGTTGAGAATTGAACTATGTATGAAAGAATTAGTGTTTAATTCATTATTACATGCATTATGAAAACTAGTATTATTCATTTTGAAATAATGATAAAAGCTTTGTTTATTCAATAAATAAACAAATGTACGAATATTTACAAACTTTAGCAAAAAGGAATTTAGAAATATTTTAGAATTTTAAGTGCTAATTTAAGCATTTACAAAATTTTTATTGTAAATTTGAAAAAATCTTATTTTATGAAAACAAAGCAATTAGTCATAATTATTTCTATTTTGTTAGTATTAATTATTGCTGTTTTTTTTATTACTCAATGGCTAAAAGCAGGTAAAAAGGAAGTTTCAAAATATGAAGATTATGCTGAATATATTTCAGCTTTTACCTCGGGATACGTTTCTAAGAATTCAGATATAGTAGTTGAATTTAATTATGCTATTAACTTAAACAAAGCCTTGGATGAAAAGCAATTGAAAAATTACTTTATTATTGAACCCAATGTTAATGGCACTATTTATTGGAAAAACGAGCGAACATTAGCTTTTCGACCCGAAAAACCTTTTGAATATAATAAACAATATTATGTAACACTTAAATTAAAAGAACTTTTATTAGAAGATTTCAAATTAAAAGATTTTGTTTTTTCATTCAGCATTATTCCGCAAACAATTACAATGGATGAATATAAAGTTAAAACAATAAACGATAACGATTATACATGGCAATCCGTAACAACATTGATTAAACTAAATGATAACGAAGATTTAGAACTATTGAAATCGTGCTTTAGCGTTAAATTAAACAACAAACAATTGTCGTTTAAACTATTAAATTTAGAAAACACAACTTATCAATTAACGATCGATAGTATAAAAAGAACAAACAATGAACAACAGCTATTAATAACATGCCAGGCCAACAAACTCGGTATTGATAATACAATTGAAAAATTTATAAAAATTCCGGCAATTAGCAATTTTCAACTACTCGATGTATTTGTAAATCAATATCCCGAACAGACTATCACTATGGTTTTTTCTGATCCAATTGATACTTGGCAGAATTTAGGCGGATTAATTACTATATCGCCCGAAACACCTTTGCGATATTCTATTGATAGAAACATGGTTTATTTATATCCCACAGAATTAACTATTGGAGACTTTAACCTTAATGTATTCAGCGGGATACTTAATACAAAAAAACAAAAATTATTGATCAATCAACCATATTCATTTCCTATAACATTTTTTGATATTAAACCTCAAGTAAAATTTGCCGACGATGGGTTTATCATTCCTACTCATGCGCAAGGAAGCCTAATACCTATACTTACAATGAACCTAAAAGAATTGGATATCAGAATTATTCAAATATATGAAAATAACGTTTTACAATTCTTACAAAATAACAAATACGACGAAAGTAACGAACTCCGTAGAGTTGGTAAGATAGTTTATCAGGGTACCATATCATTAAACATTAATAATCAAGATAAGAATAATTGGAAACGTCATAATCTTGATATTTCAAAGTTTATTAAAGCCGATCCGGGCTCTATGTACCGAATATCTTTAGGTTTTCGACAACATCAAACTCTTTATGATTGTAACAAAGCCATAAAAGCAAATGATACTGATATTGAAAATAGTTTCGATTATTTCGACTACAGTTATTATTACGAAGATTATTATTACAACGAAGACGATTACGAAAGCTATTGGGAAAATGTAGATAATCCTTGTCATAAGGCATACTACGGAAGTCGTCGCTGTGTGTCGAAGAATGTATATGCTTCCGATATTGCACTTATTGCAAAAAAAACTCCGGCAAATCAGCTATATGTTTTTGCTTCCGACGTTAAGACCGCTGAACCATTAGCTGGTGTTGAAGTTGAAATTTACAATTATCCAAAGCAGCTATTAGAAAAAGCAGTTACTGATGGAGATGGGAAAGTAATATTCAATTTAAAAGATGAACCATCGTTTGTTATTGCTAAGAAACAAAACATGCGTTCATACTTAAAGTTGAGCTCAGAACTATCTTTGTCAATGGCATCATTTGATGTTTCTGGTCAGAGTATAATAAATGGTCTTAATGGTTTTATATTTGGCGAACGGGGTGTTTGGCGTCCTGGCGATAGCCTTTATTTTACATTTATATTGCAAGACAACGCAAATAATTTGCCAGCAAGGCAACCAATAATTTTTGAACTGCTCGATCCATCCAGAAATATTGTAAAAAAACAGATTTTTACTAAAAACGAAAGCAACGTTTATGTTTTCAGAACCGCAACAGAGCCCGATGCTCTTACCGGCGATTATTTATTACAAGTAAAAATAGCTAAAGCAGTATTTACTAAAACCGTGAAAATAGAAACCGTTAAGCCCAATCGTCTTAAAATTAGTCTTAAAACACTACGAGAGCCAATAATTCCATCTGAAAATACCGAAATTACACTTCATTCCGAATGGTTGCATGGAGCAATGGCATCTGGCTTGAAAGCACAAGTTGACATGATGTTAGTTCCACAAAAAACAACATTTAAAGGTTTTGACGATTATACGTTCGACGATATTACAAAAAAATATAGTCCCGAGCAGCAAACAATATTCAATAATTCTCTTGATGAGCAAGGGAATGCAATCATAAAACCACAATTTAATATTAAAGACGAAGCTCCTGGTATGATGAAAGCAATATTTACAACAAAAGTATTCGAAAAAGGCGGAGAATTTAGTATTGATCAAACTTCTTTCTTATATTGCCCATACAATACATTTGTTGGTTTTAGAGTAAAAGAAGATGATAAAGACTATAACATATTATATACCGATAAAAATCATTCTGTAAGTATTGTTGCAATTGATACAAAAGGTAAACTTGAAACCTCGGCACGTGAAGTGGAAATTAAACTATATAAACTCGATTGGCGGTGGTGGTGGGATCAAACCGACGAATACTTTGATTTGAATTATCGAGGATATTCCGATGTTCGTATAGTAGAAACTGATACAATTACTGTAAATAACGGTAAAGCGCAATGGAATTTACGCATCAATAAACCCAATTATGGAAGATTTTTGCTTGTAGTAAAAGACTTAGAAAGCTTACATTCGTCGTCACGAATTCTTTATATTGATTGGAGCGATTGGAAACGACGCGTAACTACCGAACACGAACAAGCTTCAACTCAACTTGTTTTTGCTACGGATAAAGATACTTATAAGGTAAATGAAGAAGTTATAGTTAGTTTCCCTGGCGGAAGTAATGGACGTGCATTGTTATCTATCGAAAATAGCAAAGGTGTTTTGCATTACGAGTGGATAAAAACCGTTAGTGGAATCAATACCTATAGGTTTAAAGCAAGTCCCGATATGTCGCCCAATGTATATATTTCCATTACATTGTTACAAGCATACAATAATACTGAAAATGATAAACCGATACGATTGTATGGAATCAAAAATATTTCTATAGAAAATCCTGAATCAAAGTTGTTCCCGGTTATACAAATGCCGAATGAATTAAGATCAGAAAACACTTGTCAAATAAATATAAGCGAAAAGAATGGCAAAGAAATGTTTTACACCTTAGCAATTGTAGATGAAGGCTTACTTGCTTTAACACGATATAAAACCCCCGATCCGTGGAATCATTTTTATGCAAAAGTAGCTTATCAATTTATTCAATGGGATTTGTACGATTATTTCATAAAAGGTCTTACAGGCAAACTAATGAACATTATAGGAATTGGTGGCGACACATACGAAGAAGCACTCGATATTGTCGAAGCCCAAAAGGCAAAACGTTTTAAACCCATGGTCATTTTTGAAGGACCAATTCATCTAAAACCAGGCAAAAAACAAACTCATACTATTAAATTACCCAATTATATGGGTGAAGTTAGAGTTATGGTTGTTGCTCGTTATAAAAATTCTTATGGTTCTGCCGAAAAACAGGCTAAAGTTATCAAGCCATTAGTTGTTATGCCTTCATTACCGAGAATTTTATCGGTTGAAGATAAAATTATAATGCCAGTGTCTGTATTTGCTTACGATAAAAATATAAAAAATGCCACAATTATGGTTAAAGTAAGCGGACCAATAATGATTGATGGTAAGAATCAGGAAACCATAGCATTGCCATTTCAGACCGAAAAAAATGTATTTTTCAATATTAAAGCTGGCAAAACTGAAGGCATGGCCAAAATAGAAGTTATTGCTAAATCAGCCTCAGAACAATCAGTATCAACTATTGATATTTATGTCCGCAATCCCAATCCTTTTGTTACTGAGGCTAAGGGTTGGGTAGTAGAACAAGGAAAATCACTTTCTATTGATTTGAAACCTAAAGGGGTAGAAAACACTAATTTTACAACATTGGAAATAAGTGCCATACCACCACTGAATCTCGAAAAACATCTAAATTATTTAATTTCTTATCCTCATGGTTGTATAGAACAAATTGTGTCAGGTGCATTTCCTCAATTATATTTGTCAACATTAATAGATTTGAATCCATCGCAATTAAAAGAAATAGAGTTTAACGTAAAAAGCGTAATACAACGATTAGTTAAATATCAAACATCTATGGGTGGCTTTTCCTATTGGCCTGGCAATCAAAATGTAGAAGAATGGTTAACATCGTATACAGGACATTTTTTAATCGAAGCACAAAAGGCAGGATATAATATACCATCGTCAATGATTTCAAAATGGAAAAAATATCAAAAACAAGCTGCACAACAGTGGTACAATAAAGGTCCTGTTTCGCAATACATACAGGCTTATCGTTTATATACATTAGCTTTAATAGGTGACGCTGAAATTAATTCAATGAATCGATTGGCAAGTGAAACAACAATAGCCGATATTGCTGCATATCCATTGGCTGCGGCGTATGCATTAACTGGAAGAACAAAAATTGCCAATCAATTGATAAATAAACGAGCACTTACATTTAACCAAAACTTGTATTACGATATTTACGGAAGCGAGATGCGCGAAAAATCGTTTGTAGCAATGTCTTATGTAGCTATGTCGAATAAAACGCAAGCGTTCAAGTATATTAAGGAAATATCCTCTATGCTTTCATCGAATACATGGTATAGTACACAGTCGCTTTCATTTGCATTAATTGCTTGTGCCAACTACCTACAAGGAGAACGATTACGATCGCCCATGCGAATCGAATATACCATCAACAATAAACCAAAAAAACAATATGAAAGCATGAAATATTTTTATTCAGTAAAACTCGATAATGCAAATGCGAATAACAATATGTCAATCCAAAACATATCATCTTTCCCCGTTTATGTTCAATCTATTAGTAAAGGGGTATTGCCCATAGGAACAGAAAGTTCATACGAAAACAAAATTAAGTTGGAATTTATGTACCAAAATTATACTGGCATGTCGGTTGAATGGAATAAGGTTACACAAACAGAAAACCTCAATGCTGTTATTCAGGTAACGAATAATTCTAACGAAACTCTTAATCGCTTGGCACTTACCTATACAGTTCCATCGGGCTGGGAAATATTGAACGATAGACTTAACGAGACTTCTTTTACACAAAACGAAAATTTTGAATATAAAGATATACGCGACGATAAAGTTATGTATTATTTTTCGTTACAGCCTCGCGAAACAAAAAAATTTATCGTACCTGTCAATGCAAGTTTTGCAGGACGATTTTATCATCCTATGATTATTTGTGAAGATATGTACAATTACGATACACGAGCTCAAATTAAAGGTATGTGGGTTGAAGTACAGAAATCGTTTTGATGTTTGAATTTGTTTTCGGTGGCGAAATTTATCAGTGGAATAACACGCTAAAACCATTTCATAAAGGTAGGTTTAGTGTAACATATCTGTTAAAAGGCAGGTACAACAATTGTTTAATTAAAAAGTATGCACCATTAAAAAATGATAATCAATTTGAACATCAACGATTTGTTAAACAAAAAGATATTTATCAATGCGTGTATCCAAATGAAGAAGTTTTATTGATTGAAAATCAATGGGGCTTGTTTTTTGTAAGAAATTTTTTTAATGGACAAACACTCGATAAAGTTAAATTAAATGAAGATCAAGTAATTCAAATCTTAAATGATCTATCGAACCAACTCAAAAAACTACATACATTTGGCTATTTACATACCGACATTAAACCAACCAATCTCTTATTACTTGAAAATACTGTAAAAATTCTCGACTTTGGTAGTTGTATTCCTATGAATTTTGAGCAACCTCAACATTATATTGTACCATTTACAATGATTTATGCACCTCCAGAAATGATTTTGAATCGTTATTATTTATGTAATCGAAGTAGTGATTTTTATATGTGGGGCATGTTGGCATTTTATTTATTTACAAGAAAACCTCCTTTCGATCATTGCAATCCAATTATATTAATGCATCAGCAGTTAAATACATTCCCACCATACGAAAAAATAAAAAATTTATATTGGAAATCAGTTATAATATCAGCAACTTACAAAGAACCATTTTCAAAACCTCCGCATAAAATTAGTTTATCAGAAATTGATGAAAAATTAAAACAAATGATTAATAAACGTGAAGAATTATTAACTCAACTAAAATTTTTTTAATATTTACCAAAAAGGAAAAAGACACCAAATTGTAAACTGCGACTATCTAAGTAATTGTGTAAGTAGCTCTCTTTTTCTTCTACTTGTTCAAAAGCATCAGTCAATCGAATAGAATAACGAATACTATGGCGACTACGTAAAACTTCATTATATGAAATATTTATGCCAAGAAAATCTGCAATAATAAATTGCAAACCTGCACTAAATCCTAAATATCCCATTGTATTCATTCGTGTACGGTAGTTTACTTCAACCCATTTATTGTTTAATTCGCTATAATACAAATCAATAGCAGGTATACTAAACCCCCTTAATCCGGCATTTGCTTCACCATAAATATTTATTAAAAAGTTATTTTCTGAAACAACTATGGGAATATTTTGTACTATATTAAGTCCCCATCGTGTGGAAGCATAACGACCTTTAACTTTATAATCATCGGCAAGGGCAAATTGTGCAAAGGCTTCTTTGTTGAAATTGTAACGATCTATTTGGATATTAATTCCGATTCCAAACCCATGCGTAATGATATGATTATAATCGAAACCAATAAAATATCCGTTTTTGGCAAATAAGCCCGATTCATCGGTACGCTTCATGTCATCGTTCGACATGATATTTCCTGCGGTTATTTTCAAATAGCCACATTTATCTAAATATTTAATATCGAATTGGGCAATTAGCCAACTATTTATTAAGGTCAATGCTAATACTAAAAATGTTGTTTTCATAATTAATAACTTAAATATAAGTCAATAAATACATCTTCAACTGGCGGAATTGGTCGAACAGTATAATAAACACTTGGGTAAAAATTGTTTTTTATATCGACCGATGCCAATGTAATTTCATTGATAAAAGTTGGTTGACTATTTGAACCATTATCTCTAAGAATAACAAACTTAAACACTTCATTGCTTGTAAACTGAACATAATCAAAAAAGTAACCATCTACGAAATCGCTTGGTCGGTTAAATTTAATGGGATAGCTACCACTTTTAATTCGTGTTTTACCGATATATGTAGTATTATGATACATTTCTATGTAAATACTTTGACCATTGTAATTTTTAGGTAACATTAAGTTTATTGCATCAATAAATACGCGTTGAGGCTTGGGATTAACAAAAATTTGTTGCTGATAATCGCTATAGCTGCCATCTGTACAGTAACTACGCAACTTTACAGTATAAGTGCCCTGATTTTGAAAAATATGAGTAGGTTCGTCGTCATTATCTTGTTGTCCGTCGCCAAAATCCCATGAAAAAATATTGGAACCTGTTGATTTATTTGTGAAAATTACTTTAGTAGGAGCAAAATTATTGTTATTAAAATGGCGATATGTAAAATTGGAAACAATAGGTATAGAAGCTAAATTCAATTCAGGAACATCTATGGTTGCCGAATCAGAGCCTATTTCATTTCGTACAACTAATTTTACTTTATATGTTCCAGTTTGTTGGTAAATATGAGTTGGATTTAATTCGTTTGATGTAGTTCCATCTCCGAAATACCATGTATAAGTAACATTTCCTATCAAATTTTCTGTATTTTGATAATAAGTAACTGGGTAGGGTGGTACACAATTCTTTACAACATAATAAAGTTCTTTTATTTTGGGAGGTGGGGGCGATTCTATAAATAAGTCCCAACCACGGAATGGATCTTTTTCGCAACCTTCAATAAATAAAATTATGCTCAGAAATACCAATAATTTATGAAATGACTTTAACATAAAATAATTTTTTTTCATACTTACAAAAATAATGCCTTTTTAATTGAAACTATACTTTTTCGAATACAATATTCATTGTAAATAAGTTACATTTAATTTACAAATCGATGGTAACGGTATCTTTGTAGTTCATACAATCCAGAATCATTATGTTAAAATTATTGAATGCAGTTGTTTTAAATTAACATAATGTTTTTATTTTTTTTCGATAAATCATACATTTGCAAAAACAAAGTTTGGTATGAAAAGTTTATGTTTTGTGTGGATATTAATGGTTGTATTTCAAGTTATCAATGCTCAAGAAGGTTATAAGATTAAAGTAAAAATTAAAGGGCTGAAAGAAAAAGATAGTTTATTACTGGGACATCATTTTGCCGATAAAATGTATGCCGACGATACGGCATTGGTAGAAAAAAATGGTTGGGCAGTTTTTGACGGAAAGAAAAAACTCGATGGCGGTATTTATGTAGTTATTGTTCCAAGCCTTAAAAGAAAATATTTTGAATTCTTGATGGACGAAACTCAGCAAATGACTTTGGAGACGGATACAAACGATTTCATTAATAATATGAAGGTTTCGGGTAGCAACGAAAACAAGTTGTTTTTCGATTGGCAAAAAGCTATGTCCGAATTAGAAAAACAAATGCGTCCCATACAAGAAAAATTAAAAATTCATAAAGACAATAAAGATTCTAGCGAATATTATCGGAAAAAAGCTATAGAAATAGATAACAAACGTAAAGAATACTGGCAAAATACAATTAAAAACAATCCTAATGCTCTTTTGTCAAAAATATTAAAAGTACTTACTCCTATTGAAATACCCGAATTTAATCTTCCTGAAAATACTCCCAAACGAGATTCATTAATTCGGCTGTATCAATATGTGTATCATAAAGATCATTATTGGGATAACGTTGATTTTTCGGACGACAGGTTGCTTCGTACTCCTTTCATTCATCAGAAGTTGCAAGACTTTTACAAAAATGTAGTTATAATGAATCCTGATTCATTGACAAAAGAAGCTGTTAAACTTATTGAAAAGTCGCGAAAGAACAAATATTTCTTCCAATATGTTACCGTATTTTCAACAAATTATTTCGAAACTTCACAAATAATGGGAATGGATCGAATTTTTGTTAATTTGGCTGAACGGTATTATTTAAAAGGCGAGTGTTGGTGGGCAGATACAACATTAATTAATAAAATTAGCGATAGGGTTCGAAAACTAAAACCAAATTTAATAGGTGAAATAGCACCCGATTTGAAAATGGAGGATGTCAATGGCATGTGGCATCAATTAAAATATATTAAAGCCGACTATATAATTTTAGCATTTTGGGAACCAGATTGTGGACATTGCAAAAAGGAAATACCTAAACTTCATGAATATTATAAAACAGTTCGCGATAGTGGTGTAGTTGTTTTTGCAGTGTATACTCAGCACGATAAAGATGAATGGAAAAAATTTATAGAAGAAAAACAACTCGACGACTGGATTAATGTTTGGGATAAATATCACTTTACAAATTTTAGAAACTTATACGATATTTACAGTACTCCTACTATTTATATATTAGATAAAAACAAAAAAATTATTGCCAAACGTATCGGAGTAGAACAAATTGAGAAATTTATTCAATATCATAGAAAAAATACAAAATTATAATGACGAAATTAAATCTTATAGCTTTATTTATTTTCTTAAGCTTATTTAATTATGCACAATCAACTGTTTACGAATTACATTTCAAAATAAGCCCGTTAAAAAATAAACCCATTTTTTTCGGTTACCATTTTGGCGAAAACCAATATGTAACCGATACTATATTTCTTAATTCGCAAAGCGAAGCTACACTAAAAAAGGAAAAATTGCCTAAAGGAATTTATTTTATTGCTTTGCCAAATATGAAATATGTAAGTTTCATACTAAATCAACCAAAAAAATACAATTTTACTAGCGATACGTTACGTTTACTAAGAAATTTTAAATCGCTGAATGATAAGGAAAATGACATATTTATCCTCTATCAAATAAAATTAAACGACATAAAAACAGAACTTCGCTTATTAGAAAAAAAGTTAATAGAAAATAAAGACTCTGAAGAAGTTATAAATCAAAAAATCATTGCTACTAATAACGAATGGAATAGTTACTTAGATAAACTAATTCTTGATAATGAAGGTTTATTTGCAACGAAAATAATTAAATTACTTAGAACTAAGGATTTCACTTTTGATGCGAATATATATTTTAAAGATGTTGATTTTAGCGACGAGAACTTATTATTTACACCTGTTTTTTCAACAGTTATTGATAACTATTTTATGAATTTACCAAGCCTTACAATAAACAACATCGACAGCCTATACAAGGCAATTGATTTTATTTTAATGAATGCTTTAAAAAATACAACAGTATATGAAGAACTCTCAAAATACTTAATAAGTCAGTTCGATTTAACAGGCGACTATCCTAATCCTGATGCCTTTAGGTATATTTCTGAAAAATATTTTTTGACTGATTTAATTCCATGGGTAACTGAAGGTTTCAAAGCAAAACTTTCAAGGTATATTCAAAAATTAAAATCTGTTACCATCAACGAATCTTTTCCCGAATTAAAACTTAATAACATTAACGATCAGATTATTACAATTCCAGAAAAGAATAATAAACCTTCTATCATAATTTTCTGGGATCCTTCATGCGAACATTGTATTAGTTATTTGAAAAGTTTAAAACAAATTCTTGTATCATACGAACAAAAAGTTAACGTGTACTGTATTCTTACAGGAAACAAACCCGACGAATGGAGAAAAGTAATACAAGAAGAAGCCTTTCCATGGGTACATGTTTACGACAAAAAATTATTCAATGATTTTGTGGAAGAATTGTTTCTGTTCAATACACCTCAAATATTTGTTTTGAATAAAGAACAACGAATTGTTGCAAAGGACATTATGGCAGATAAAATAATTCAATGGATTAAATAATTTTCCATTGTTGTAAATTTCTAAATCCATTTAAAAAGCCTTTGATTTTCATAACTTTTTTCCCTTCGGCCTGACATTCTTCGACTTGAATTAATCCGCCGTCGGCAGCAATATACCAATAAGTTTTATTGTCGGTTATTATTGTTTTAGCAGGGCTTTCGTGCTTTCCGTCTATAAGCTCGGCATCTATAATTTTAACTTTAATTTTTTGATTGGTATTTTCATTTTGTAATTCAATATATGCTCCTGGGTATGGGCTCAAGCCATAAATCCATCGAATGATATCTTCAGCTTTTTTTGTCCAATCGAGTTTACACATTGATGGTGTAATTTTCGGTGCTGTTTTAAGTTTAGCAGGATCAATAATAAATGATGACTGATCTATTACTGTAATTTCATTTTTTTCAATTTTATCAATACTTTCAATTAAGAGTTTTGCCCCTTCTTTCATCAAAATGTCATGAAGTAAACCTGCATGGCATTTTTGCGGAATGTTTATTTCTTTATACGAAATGATTTGTCCTGTATCAATGTCGTTGTTAATAAAGAAAACCGTAACACCCGTCCTTGTTTCGCCGTTGATAATGACCCAATTAATAGGGGCAGCTCCTCTATATTCTGGAAGCAACGATGCATGTAAGTTGATAGTTTTTTTTGGTGGGATACTCCACACTGCTTCGGGCAATTTTTTAAATGCAACTACTACAAATAAATCAGCATGAAATGATTTTAATTCATTGATAAAAGCTTGGTCTGTTAATTTCAATGGTTGAAGGCATGGAATATTGTAATGTAAAGCAACTTTTTTTACTTCGCTCATTTGGGGCTTTAATCCTCTACCAGCAGGCTTGTCGGGAACAGTTACAACGGCTTTAACGTGATGGTTGGTTGCTATAATTTGCTCCAACGAATAGGAAGCAAATTCAGGTGTCCCCATAAAAATTATGTTCATAATTAATAATGAATTTTAGTATCAAAAAAGGTCGGAAAATTACCGACCTTAACTAATTTTGTTTATTGATTTTTAAAAGCTTTAATACCTGCGAATGAGGCTGATGTAGCTAAAATAGCTTCTATTCGCAATAACTGGTTAAATTTTTCAATACGCTCGCCACGACAACCACTTCCAGTTTTAATTTTACCTGCACCAGTAGCCACAGCTAAATCGGCAATAAACGTATCAGACGTTTCTCCACTTCGATGTGATACGAAAATGTTGTAGTTATTTTTATGTGCTAAAGCAATAGTATCGAGTGTTTCTGTTACAGTGCCAATCTGATTAAGTTTTATTAAAATTGAATTAGCAACTTTTTGTTTTATGCCGTCCGATAATATTTTAGGATTGGTGCAGAAAATATCATCGCCTACAAGTTCTATTTTGTTGCCTAATGATTTAGTTAATTTTTTCCAACCTTCCCAATCATTTTCGGCCAAGCCATCTTCGATGCTAATGATGGGGTAGTCTTTTACCCATTTTTCCCATAAAGCAATCAATTCGTCGGTACTGATAGCTTTTTTTGTACTTTTAAACAATACGTATTTTCCGTTGTCCCACATTTCGCTGGCTGCAGGATCGAGGCAAATGCTAATATCTTTTCCCGGTTTATAACCAGCTTTAGTAATAGCTTCTAAAATAACTTCGATAGCTTCTTCGTTCGATTTTAAATCGGGTGCAAATCCTCCTTCGTCGCCTACACCAGTGCTGTAACCTTTTTTCTTTAAAATATCTTTTAGTGCATGAAATACTTCTATTCCCATGCGAATGGAATCTGCAAACAATTTTGCATTGTGTGGAGCAATCATAAATTCCTGAAAATCGACATTATTGTCAGCATGTTTTCCTCCATTAATAATGTTCATGCAAGGTACGGGTAAAATGTGAGCATTGATACCACCCAGGTATTCGTACAGTGCAATTCCTTTGCTTTGTGATGCTGCTCTAGCAAACGCCATGGAAACAGCTAATATTGCATTAGCACCTAATTTAGATTTATTGGGGGTTGCGTCGAGTTCAATCAAATAATTATCTAATTCTCGTTGGTTGTGAAAATAATTTTCTTCTAACTCGGGTGCAATTATTTCATTAATATTCTGTACAGCTTTAAGTACGCCTTTACCATTGTATCGCTTTTTATCGCCATCGCGTAACTCGGTGGCTTCACGTTCGCCTGTTGAAGCACCACTTGGCACCATTGCAGTACCAGAACTACCATCTTGAAGTATAACACTGGCTTCGACTGTAGGATTGCCACGCGAATCCAATACTTCTAATGCTGAAACATGAATTATTTCCATAGTAATTATTTTTTAGTTATTGAAAATATTTTTCAAATATAATGTTTTTAACAGATAACTTGTACCAAAACCAATAAAAAAACCTAACATTAATCCTCCAATTATATCTAATGGATAATGTAAACCGTTGTATATACGACTATACGATACTAATAATGCCCATATTAGCAATAAATACCAGTATCGTTTACGATTAAAAACAGGAATTAGATATAAAAATGTAACAAATCCTGAAACATTAGCGGCATGAGAGGAAACAAACCCATATAATCCCCCTTTATGCCCTTCGTTTAAATGAATTGTTTTTTCGAAAATAGGATTATGCGAAGGACGCAGACGCATAACATTTTCTTTGATAAAAACAGAACATTGATCGGTTAAAACTATTGTTAAAATTAGCGTAAGAATAATTATTACAGAGTATTTATGATATTTCTTAACAATTAGAAAAATTATAAATAAATATAATGGTATCCAGAAAAAACGATTACTAAAAATATACATAAATGTATCCAGAAAGGGCGTGTGTAATGAATTGAGCCACTGGAAAAGCGAAGAATCGATACTAATGATTTGCTGCCACCACATAATTTGTTTTTTTATGACAAATTTTTTGAGTTAACCAATGCGAAAAGTAGGCACTGCCTATACCAATAATTGCTCCTGCTAAAACATCGGAAGGGTAGTGTACACCCAGGTGCATCCGAGAATAAGCAACACTGCTTGCCCATATAAAAGCTGGAACGGAGATATACCAACGTTTATATTCTAACGAAAATGCGGTAGCAGCCGAAAATGCCTCGGATGTATGACCAGAAGGAAATGAAGGACTACCTCCAGATGATAATTTTTGAATTTCGGGATGAGTTACATAGGGTCTTTTTCTGTTAAACGAATATTTTAATGATTGCGTTAAAAAAGAAGCAGCAGCTAATCCGATTCCTATGCTTAAGGCTTTTTGTTTTATTGTGCTATCTTTTTTTAAATATCCGTAGGTTACAAAGCATGCAAATGTGCTTATACTAACAATTGATCTAGAATTAGATATGAAAATCAATGAATTATCGAAATGTTTGTTTCTTTCTAAGTTAATGTGTTCAAGCATTTTTATGTCCCAATTTTGTGAAAACAATGAGATGTGAATTAGTATTAATATAACAATAATAAATTTAAACATATTGCTATTTAATTCTTGAAATAATATTTAAAAATCGTAAAGAATCTTTAATGTTAATGAAAGAGTTTTCGTTTTGGAGAAGTAATTTATCGGAAAAGCCAAGTTTAATGGCTTTTGATAGTGAGTCAATGGCTCGAGAATATTGTTTTTGTTTAACTAAAAATACACTCCAGAAGTACATCATATCGGGATTGAAAGGCTCTAATTGACGATATATTTGCAAAAAATTACGAGCAAGATCCATCCTGTTTTGTTGTAATGCATTTCGGGTATATGAATACGATAAAAGTCCTAAATAATATTTTATTCTTATGTCTTTATAGTCGGAAGGACTAAGTTGCTTTTTTTGATCTACTTCGCAATAATATTTTATAGTTTTTGCCCACCAAACAGAATCTTTATTAAGAAAATTAGCAGCTAATTCTTCTTTTTCTTTTTGTTCAGTTTTTAATATGTTTTGTAATTGTTTTAGGGCATTTTTACTTTCAAATTTATTTAAGTAATTATTAATTTCATTGAATGGGAACTGATAGTATTTAATATTATAGCACATCGAACGTAGTCCACCGAATAGCAATGTTTTTTTCCATGAATCTCTCATGGGTATTTGTTGTGCATATTGATAAAACTTAAGAATGAAACTTTTGGCTTGTTCGGTTTTGTTTTTTCCGAAAAAATTTATCCATGCAAATTCCATTATTGTATCTATGGGCCATTGATGAATATCTTCGTATAAAAAGGCCATGTACAGTGTGCTTATATTGCGTTGAATTAGATGACTTTCGTAAACTTCCTGAAAATTCATATCTTTGAAACCTGCCATTTGAATAAGGCAGAAAGTAGAATCTTTCCACGGAAATGGTTGATTTAAACCTGCACCAATTGCAACGATACCTTTGTATTTGTTGCTGTTTGAAGCAATTTGGTAAATAGCTCTTGCAGTTCCACTAAAGCCACCTAAGTAAAGACGATTAGTATCGATAGCCAAAAATTCTTTAGCATCAGTTATTATTTGGGATATATAACTATCAATTTCAATAAGACTCATTTGATTTCTTATGTTGTTAGATGATATGAGTATGATATCATATTTTTCGGCTAATTGTTGATATAGTGAAACTGTAAACGTACCTTTGGCATGAGGATCTAATAAAAGCAAAACAGGATAGTTAGGCAAGCTATCTTTGGGGATATAAAAGCTGTAAGAGCATAAAGGATTCTTTAATGCGGTAATTGTGTTTATTATTCCACGTTGGTATATAGTTTTTAAAGTAATTGTGGTGTCAATAATATTATTTTCATTATCTTTTTTTCTGCCAACTGGGTTACAAGAAAAGTATACAATAAGAAAGGCAAAACTCAATAGAGTAAATAATATTTTTATTGATTTCATTTACGCTTATTTCTTTGTTTATTTACATGCAATGATACGAAATTTTTGTTATCAGATGGTTTCGAATACCAAAAAAACATTTGTTTTTGTTTTATGCGTTCTTCCCATGATTTAGAAATATAAATTTTTTCGAATGTATATGGATTAATTCCTGTGGCATACATAACCGAAGCCAAGGTCATAGGAGTAGGTGTAAAGTCTTGCACTTGCTCAGGTTTAATGTTTAAAAGTCTTAATTTTTCTGATAATTCTTCCATGTGTTTTAATGTGCATCCTGGATGATTGGATATAAAATACGGAATCAATTGTTGACGTAAATGATATTGACTATTAATTTTTTGGAAGAATTCATAAAATTGTTCAAAATATTGAAATGAAGGTTTTAGCATTAATTTTAGCACATCGTTGTGTACATGTTCGGGAGCAACTTTTAAACGACCTGAAACATGATAAAGTATGAGTTCTTGTAAGTATTTTTTGTGCCATGGATCTTTATTCAATTGTCGTATATGAATATCGTAACGAATTCCGCTACCTATGGTTATTTTATGTATATTTCTTAATTTTCTTGCTTTTTCGTAAAGTTCTATAAGTTTTTGTGGCGAAGTATTCAAATTTGAACAAATATTCGGGAAAATACACGAAGTGCGTTTACATCGCATACATCTTTGTGTGTCTTTAGGAGTCATATTGTACATATTTGCTGATGGGGCGCCTAAGTCGGTTATATGTCCTTTAAAGTCAGGCAATTTTGTTATTCTTTCTATTTCGGAAATTATGGAGTTTATGCTGCGGCTTATAATGAATTTTCCTTGATGAATAGCTAAAGAACAAAAGGAACATCCTCCAAAACAACCCCTATGTATGGTGATAGAGTGTTTTATCATTTCATATGCAGGAATAGTAGGCTTTTTTATATATTTTGGATGAGGCCTATAAGTAAACGGCAAGTCGTATATTTTATCAAGATCTTCGGTTGTTAATATTTCTGGCGGACGGACTATAACATATTTATTATGATGTTTTTGAACCAGTGTTTTGGGTTGATAACAATTACTATTTTCTTCAATGATTCGATACGATTTTGCAAATAGTATTTTATCGGAAACTACTTCATTAAAAGATGGCAATAATATAAATTCGGTGTTTTGAGGGATTGTTTCTGAAATTATAACAGTTTGATTGACGGATATTTGATTAATTTTTTTTCCTTGTTTTATTTCATTTAAAAATTGAATAAATGACTTTTCGGGCATTCCATAGAATAATATATCGGCTTGCGATTCTATCAAAATAGATGGTTTTATGCTATTGCTCCAGTAATCGTAATGCGCAAGACGTCGTAATGAGGCTTCAATACCACCAATAACAATGGGAACATCGGGATATAGTTTTTTTAAAATTTGGCAATACACAGTTACAGCGTAGTCGGGGCGGGCTCCATGTCTATTCCCTGGTGTATAAGCATCGTCGTGGCGTAAGCGTTTGTTGGCTGTATAATGATTGACCATGGAATCCATGTTGCCCGAAGAAACAGCAAAAAATAAATTAGGTTTACCAAATTTTTTAAAATCACGCAAATCATCTTTCCAGTTAGGTTGAGGTACAATAGCTACCTTCAGTCCTTCATTTTCAATAATACGAGCAATAATGGCTGTACCAAACGAAGGATGGTCAATATAAGCGTCGCCTGTAAAAAAGATTACATCTAGTGAATTCCATCCGCGTTTTTTTACTTCGTCGACAGTTACCGGTAAAAACTCAAACATTAATTTTTATGGTGTTGATGAAATAGTTTTAAGCGTTCTTCTAGTATCGGAATTTGGTCGTGTGATACTTGCGAAACACATGCTCTTAGTCCATCTTTTCGTTCACTTCCGGTTATTGTTAGCGATATAGCGCTAATACCATAATATAATAACTCTTCGAGTAGTTGTTCAGCATTCATTCCCGGATAAGCAAATGTAAAGTAAAATCCGTCGGCAAGGGGTTCGTTTTCATCCATGTCGTACACTAAATAAAAGCCATTGTCTATAAAGGCTTTTTTCATTTTTTGAGCTTTTGTTCCATAGTCTTTTACATGATCAACAAAATTGTATGTTCCGTCGTTAGCGGCTTTGAGTAAAGCTGCCATTCCATATTGTGCCGAATGTGAGACACCTGCCGATAAAGAATAGATAACTTTATAAATTAGTGCGTATCCAAATTTATCGGTATTGAAAACAGGAATTAAGTCGATGAAAGTGCTATCGAATAATTTATTGGATACAGCTAACATGGCTACTCGCTGTCCAGCATAACTAAAAGCTTTTGAGCTCGATATAAGTAAAATGTAATTATCAGTATAGTTTGCAACAGTAGGTTGATAAGGTGCGCGACCAGGAACCGACATGTCTTTACGAAAGTCCATGGCAAAATATGCAAGATCTTCAATAACTACGACATTGTACTTATTGGCAAGCTCACCAATAATTTGCAATTCTTTTTCAGTAAAACAAATCCACGATGGATTGTTTGGATTGGAATATACGATAGATGTAATATGACCTTTCGATAAATAAGATTCAAGTTTATCTTTTAATTTACTGCCTCTGTAATTGTAAACATCGAAAGTTTCGTAGGGAATCCCTAAAACTTGATGTTGTTGTTTTTGTACGGGGAATCCAGGATCAATAAATAAAGTAGTTTTTCTGTCTTTAAAAACTTTGCTCATCATTAAAAAGGCGGCAAATCCACCCTGCATACTTCCAACTGTGGGAATACAACATTCGGGACGAATATCAATATTCATAAAAAGCTTTACAAAACGCGAAAATTCTGTTTTTAATTCTTCAACACCTTCTATCATAGGATATTTTGAAGCAACACCACGATGGAGAGCATCTATTTCAGCTTGAATGCCAATTTCATGAGGTTCCAAACCGGGAACTCCCATCTCCATTCGGATAAATTTATTATTCGACTGCTTTTCAATAGTATTAACCAGTTTAACTAATTCGCGTATGGTTGCTTTTCCTATTTCTTTTATACCAGAGTTATTGATGGCATTTTTTACAATGGAATAATCAATTGGAGTTTGTTTAATAGTTTCCATAACGAGTATTTTATCAATGCAAAATTACATCAATATTGTGTAAAAACTAAAAATATTGCTTAAAAACAAGATTTATTGAAAACGAAATTATAATACCATATAATAAAAAAGAAGGCATATAGCCTTCTTTTCTTTATGTCCATAACATAAATATTATTGTGCGTTACTTTCGTGTTGTTGCATCAAATGAGTAGTATTTTCAGGCAACGAAGTCGTATTTTCTTTTGGACAATCTTTACATACACAATCTTCGGGATATTTTACTTCGCGGTTGCTTTCGGGTTCCCAGCCTAAAGTGAGATACAGGGCAAAAAATCCTACGATGTAAGCAACGATTACAAACCAACCATAACGAACCCATCGTGCAACGGATTTTGCTTCTTTGAAAATATTGGAAATAGCGACACCAGCAGAAGAGCCAAACCAAACCATAGAACCACCATATCCAACTGTATAAGCGAGCATCCCCCAGTCGTAGCAACCTTGGTCGAGAGCTAATTTGGTAAGAGGAATATTGTCGAAAACAGAAGATAAAAATCCCAATCCAAAAGCTGTTTGCCACGAAGCATCGGGCAATTCATGAACAGGCATCATAGATGCGCTAGTAACTAATGACAATAGAAAAACAGAACCACCAATAGCATCTTTAGCAACACTCCAATGGGTTTTGCGAATAAAAGCGCCTATAACAATAGCAATCCAAACACCTAAGGCAGGAAAATCGAATAAAATATTTGTAGCAATAGTTCCAACTAAAATTAAAATAACAATACCCAGCCGTCCGTAGTCAATTTTTAAATTTTGAACGGGATCTTTCATTATGCGTTGATATTTGTCTTGTAAAAATGATGCAGGAATTGCAAATACGAAAAATGCTACAATAGCCGCAACATAAGCGTGTAAAACATTAAATGCCCTAACTCCATCAATCCACATCATAGTTGTTGTTGTATCACCAACAACAGAACCCGATCCTCCGGCGTTGCTCGATGCTACAATAGCAGCCAGATATCCTATATGTACTTTTTTGTTAAATACTACGAGAGCAATTGTTCCACCTATCATGGCTGCAGCAATATTATCTAAAAATGATGACATTACGAATACAAAAGCTAACAAAACAAAAGGACCTTTCCAGTCGTCGGGCAAAAATTTAGGTAGCCATTGCGGAACCCCCGATTCTTCGAAATGGTTGGCTAACAAAGCAAAACCAACAAGTAAGCCAAATAAATTCAATAAAATAGCCCATTCACCTTCGCGGGTATGCTTGTCAATAATTTGATTGATAAAATCGTTATGACCAAAGAAATGTTGATAAACCTGAAATGTAGGATCGAAAAAAAGTTTGTAAGTAAAAATTACAATTAACCCTGTTAGGGCAACTTTTAACACATGATGGTGAAATAATGCTACGCCTAAAAGAGTTAATCCAAAAAAGATAAACTCTACACGAATTCCAAAAATGTGTGGACATTCATGACACACAGTCCCTCCCGATGCAAACATAGCTAACGGAAGAAGCAAAAAGCTCATCAAAAAAATTTTTAGTTTCATGACTTATTAAAATTTAGGTTGGTTTTCTGATTAGATATAATCGAATAATTTATTTTAATTATAAAAAAGTAAGAAAACTTAAGATGTGTGAATAATGGCAAGTACATTAGCTTTAAAATGAATGGCAAAAATAGTGATAAAATTTTAATCTGATATTTCTATTTCAGAAAAATCTGCTAAAATTTGTAAAGTACCGTTATACTGAGAAACACAACCTATAATCCCTTTTGATCGAGTATTTTTCAGATTTATGTAATTATCAACATTGGCTCTTTTGGGAAGTTTTAATTGACTATAATTTACATTTGCGTCAAGTTTCAAGCAATTATTAGAAATTGAAATAATTTTCAGGTCGGCATAAGACATGTTAAAATAACCTTCTGTAAAATTTGCGGATAATGTTTTAATTTCAACGAACCCTTGTTTTGCAACTACATTTGCATTATCGGCTAATTGCGTAATATAAACTTTTGTTTGAGTTGTATTAAGGTTAATTTTTGAAACATTTTCAATAAATATCTCATCATTGTCAGAGTTAGCTTTAAAAATCATAATTTTATTGATGTTGACTTTTGAATACGAAGAGTTAAGCGAAAGTGCAACTGCTTCTTGTATTTGAATATGAGAATAATTGGCATTTATGTCGGCTAATTTTGTTTTTTTAATGATACATTTCGAATAGTCTAAATCAAGTATTGGTATTTTTTTTGATTCATCAGGAGATAAATTGTTTATAATGGCAGTTCCATAATCGAGATTAAGATAAAAGTTACCCGAAAGTTCATCAATATTTACATTTCCATAATTGTTATATATCTTAGAATTCAAATAAACGGGATGCTTTACAAAATAATTGATCTTGATCTTAAGATTTTTGGTTTTAATTGGGTTATTAAAAACCCATTCATCAATTTTGCTAACATATTTAATTTCATTTCCTTCTGTGCTTTCAATGATATTTATGGCATCGAGATATTTTTTTAGGTCTTTAATTTTATCTGAGCTAACTTCCATAACAACCCTAACTTCTATTTCGTTTTTTTGCCATATTTCGAAATTGATATCACCATAAACATTTTGAATGCAAAGAATGTTATCACTATTTATTTGTTTTGAGCGAACTAATTCTTTTTCCAGAATTTTTTTCTGTTGCGAATAGCTTAGAATTGATAGAGATAAACAAAAGTATAATAAGAATCTTTTCATATATTTTTAACTTTTAACGCATTTTTTCAAATTTCATGCCAAATATCAATTAAATTATTTTGGTGAATATACGACATTAAATTCTACACGTTTTATTTCTCCCAATTCATCTTGAAGTAATAATTCGTGCTTACCGACAGAAGGTTGTAATGAAATTGTATGTTTCCACTGTGTTTGCTGAATATATGTTCCATCTAAATACCAATATATGATAGCATCGGATTGCCTGTGAGTTGCTTCGAAAATGATACTGCTTAATGTTCCGTCTAAGTTGCGAGGGATGTATAGATTGGTATAAATTTGCGGGTAGACTATATCTATATTTGATTGTGCATTATGGACATCTTTACAATCCTCTCTAAGGGGAGGTAAAGTTTTGTAAGTAGGATTTTTGCGTTTATAGAAAAATTCCATGGTAGGTGGCAGAACAAAAAAAGATTGAGTAACAATATTCTGCACAGATTCGCAATCACTATTGACGCGAAAATTGCCTGAAGTATCTAAATAAACGAGCTTATGATATGGACATGTTTTTATTTTTAATGAAGTTTTACAAACAATTTCCTTATTTAGCTCTTTACAAAAAGGTGATGGAAGATATCCGCTTTGTTTACAAACTTTGATTATTTGTAAATCGTCGTAAGGTGGGGTAAACTTAATGTGCCGATGTGGTAAGATGGAAAAAATATCGAATAATATAGGTGCAGCTTTTTTAATACCCGTTAATTCAGGCGAACTTTTTCCTGTAGCATTTCCAACCCATACTAACACAGCATATTCTGGCGTAACACCTATTGCCCAAGCATCGCGAAAGCCAAAACTAGTTCCAGTTTTCCATGCTATGTCAAGCTTATTTTTAAACAAATACCAATAGCCATAGTTTTTAGGGCGTTCTACTTCATTCATTGCTTGAAAGGTAAGCCATATAGATCCTTTGCTTAATGGAATATTCAAATTTGCATTGGGCATATTTAGGAAATATTGGAGATTTTCGGTTACAGAGTTATTTGTTAGATGATTTGACATATTAGCAAAAGCATTTAGCAATTCGGACATTTTAATTTCACAACCTCCTAAAATTAACGACAAACCATAATAATCTTGCGATTGTGTAATAGTAGAAAAATTCATTTGATGTAAAAAATCAATAAATCGCTGAATACCATAATTTTGCAGTAATTTAACAAATGGAACATTTAATGAACGAGCTAATGCCTGGTTAGCTTTAACAGCTCCATCGTACGATAAATTGAAATTTTTGGGACTATACGAACCAATCTGTATGGGAATATCCGGAAGTAACATATTTGAAGTTAGCTCGCCTTGATTTAGCATTGTAGCATACAATAAGGGTTTAAGAATACTGCCGCCACTGCGTCTGGATTCTATCATGTTTACATTGTAAGCATCGCTTATTTTTCCTTTTTCGTGAAAATTTCCAATATATGTAATTATTTTTTTTGACGGTAATTCGCAAATAAGTACAGCTGCGTTGCGAATATCATTTGCTTCATTTTCTTTTCTGTAGCGATTTAAAATTTCATACGATTGTTGCTGTATATGATAATTAATGTAGGTATGATAAGTATATTGAAGAGGATATTTTGTTTTTAAATGTTGCAATAAATGTGGTGCAAAGTGGGTGCCTGTTTGTTCGGTGATTTTTATTTCATCATTTATAGATAACTGTAGTTTTTTTTGATCAATAATATGATGATGGTATAGTTTTCTGAGCAAACGATTTCTTCGGCTGAACAATAAATGAATATTTTTTTTTACATTAATATTTGAAGGATTTTTTGGCAAAACAGCTAATAAAGCACTTTCTGACCATGATAACTCTTGTAATGGGCGATTAAAATACTTAAAACTAGCAGCTTCTGTTCCAACAACATTGCCACCAAAAGGTGCATGCTGCATGTACATTAAAAGAATATCTTTTTTATCGTATTTCAGTTCAATATAATATGCCAACAATATCTCTTTTATTTTTTGCCATAAAGTACGTGGTTTATTGCCTAAATAAATTCGGGATACTTGCATTGTAATGGTGCTTCCGCCACTTACTTTTTTATTATGTTTGATATTCAAATATAATGCTCTAAGTAATGCAAGATAATCAACACCATGATGAAAGAAGAAGTTTTTGTCTTCTTGTAATAATAAACAATTAATGTATTTGTAGGGTAATGTATCGGTTATCATTTTCATGCGCCATTGACCGTCGTCGGCTACCTGATAATCGAGAAGTTGTCCATCATTGCTATACAAAACATAACTATATGGTTTGTTAAACTCAATTTTTGGTAAAAAATGTATAGTTACTACGATACCGACTAAGAAAATTAAAATCAGATATTGTTTCTTTATGTTCATTTTAAAGGGCATTGCGAATTAGTCCGCCCAACATTACTTCGTCTGATTGGTAAAATACTGCCGATTGGCCAGGAGTTACTGCATAAACAGTATCTATCGGAACAACTCTAACTGAGTTGTTATCATGATGATATAATTTAGCTTTAAATGGTGTCGTCCGATAGCGTACTTTAACATCGAAAATACTTTCATCGTCAAAGTTTTCAATAGAAATGTAATTTATGTTGTCGATAATGAATTCTTTTGCAGCTAATTCTTCGTATGTGCTTAATACAATTTCGTTTGTATGGTATCGTATTTCTTTAATGTAATATGGTGTTCCAAGTGCAATGCCTAAACCTTTTCTTTGACCGATAGTGTAGTAGGCGATGCCTTTATGTTTTCCTAAAATTTTACCATCGGTACTTACAAAATTTCCTTCTTTTTGTAAATTGCTATGATTAAATTGAATTGTTAGAAACGAACGATAATCGTTGTTTGGTATAAAGCAAATTTCCTGACTTTCTTTTTTCTTTACCAGGTAAGGTAAACCTTTTTGTAATGCCAGAGTTTTAACTTGTTCTTTGGTATAGTTTCCTAATGGAAATAATGTTTTAGAAAGCTGTTCCTGGTTGAGCATCCAAAGAAAGTAGCTCTGATCTTTTAGTATGTCGTTTCCTTTTGCTAAAATGTATCGTTGATGTTTTTGATAGACTTTTGCATAATGGCCAGTTGCTATATATTCACATCCTAAAGATTGGGCAAATTCTAAGACTTTACCCCATTTAATTTCATAATTACATATTACACAAGGGTTTGGAGTTCGTGCGTGTGTATATTCATAAATAAAGTTCTGAATTACAGTATCTTTAAAATATTCGCGATAGTCCAATATATGATGTGGGATGTTATAACTTTGCGCAAAACTTTTGGCTTCGGCTATGGTTTCAATGCTGCAGCAGCCTTTCAGTTTTTCTAAACAACCTTGTTGAATGGTATCATAAACTCTGAATGTTGCAGCAATGACTTCGTAACCTTGTTCTTTTAATAATAAACATGTTAAAGAACTGTCTATTCCGCCACTTAAACAAACAAGAACTTTAGTAGTTGGCATGAGCTAATCATTTCGAGGTTTAAATTTGGGATCAAAAAAGTCTTCTTCTTTGGGTTCGGGTATTTTGCCTTTCATTTTGTCCCATTCGAGGACTTTTTTGGCAAATTCCCTATCAACTTCATCTTCGTTTTTGAGTTTTCCATTAATATATTCTAATTCTTTTTCAATGCTTCCGTCTTTAAAATATACAGTCCATTTCCCATGAGGTAAGTCGTTGACATAATATCCATCAAGATATATTTTAGCATCATCGTAGTATACTTTTATAGGTCCTTTTCGAACACCATTTTCGTAATATATTTCAATTCGAGTGATACCGTTTTCAAAATATTCTTTGTATATGCCATGTATTTTCCCATTGTTGTATGGTACTTTTCTTGATACTTGACCATTTCGATAATAACTAAGAGATAAACCATGCAATATTCCATTGGCAAAGGTTTCTTTCATCATGAGTGCTCCATCTATTCCATAATATTCCCATGTACTATCTTTAACGTTTTGATTAATATATTTTCCTTTTGCCATCATTTTCCCATTGTCCCAATAATGTTTAGCATAACCAACAGAGCCATCACTATTATATTTAATTTCTGTTTTTAAAGCACCAGAATAATACCAACGTTTATAAGTGCCAACTAATTTGTTATCTTTAAAATATCCGATATAAGCAATTCGATCTTTATCGTATTTTTTCATCCATTTACCTTGCTTGTTGCCCTGAATGTCGGTGTAATTAATTATACTGTCGTTACCTGGTTGTCCAACATTTTGAGCATTCAAGCTAGCAAAAAATAAGGTAAATATAATTAAGTAAATAAATCTCATTCGATTCCCCGATACTACATAATAAACGAAATATTAAGTTTATTATTTTTATTTAAAGTTAAATCATAAGTTTAAGCATCGTTCTAATAGCATTTTCTATTCCTTCGTAAATTTGTGCAATAGAAGAATCGAGCATATAACAAGGGGTTGTAACTATTTTATTTTCGGTATCAATAGCTACTTCGGTATGACTGGTATTAACATGATTAGCACCAAATTTTTCTAAGGTTTTGGCGACATTTATATCGTTACCTATGGTTAGAGCTACATTTCCAAGCACCTTAGCAAGTATAGCAGGAGCTATGCATAACGCACCAATAACTTTTCCTTGCTTAGCAGCATCGAGAATTACTTTTTCTAGTTCGGGCAAAACTTTCATGTTTTCTCCGTCAAAAGCGAATGTCGAAAGATTTTTTGCAGCCCCATACCCGCCAGGAATGATTAATGCATCAAAATTTGACATGTTTAATTTTTGAAGTGGCATGATATTACCACGGGCTATTCGAGCTGCTTCAACTAAAACGTTTCGTTTTTCGTTCATCACTTCGCCCGATAAATGATTGATAACGTGATGTTGTTCCATATCAGGTGCAAACATTTCATATTCGCATCCTAATTTGGAAATAGCAAGCAATGTTAAGGTAGCTTCATGAATTTCGGAACCATCGAAGACTCCGCAGCCCGATAATATTACAGCAAATTTTTTTGTAGCCATAGGTTTTATTATTTTTGAAACAGCACGAAATTAATATTTTTTTTTGAATTGATAAATTTATGAAACGACTATTCTTTGCAGTTACATTAAAAGAAAATAAGAAATTAAATGAACTTTACGAAACTTGCAAATTGCATTTTAATAACGAAACTTCGATAAAATGGGTAAATATCAATCAACTTCATATAACACTCGTTTTTATAGGCGAAGTAGATGACAATATTGCAAAATCAATTGTTTGCGAATGCAATCATATACTAAGCGAAATTTCTGTTTCAATATTGAATTTGGATTGTTATTTAGTTTTTTATCATCGGCGTGTTCCAAGGGTTGTAGGTATCAAATTTGAGCCTAATAATTTTTTAGTTATGCTAAAATCAAATATTGAGAATATGTTGAAAAAATATGATATTTTAATCGAACAACGCCCATTCGTACCACACATAACTTTTGGCAGAGTGAAACATACAAATAACGTTCAAATTTTTGAACAATATGAAACAAAACTCCTGGAAAAAAATGTTTTTCATGCTGATAAACTTATTTTGTTTCAAAGTACATTAACTCCTCAAGGTTCTATCTATAACGTTTTATGGGAATTCAAATTCTGATTCCCATAACAAGGACATCGTCTACTTGTTCGTTTGTACCTTTCCAATGCTGAAAAGTAGATGCAATAATCTCTTTTTGTTCACTTAAACTTTTAGTTGAAATATTTATGAATAAGTCTTTCATTTGCTTATACTTAAATTTTTTATTGTAGGGTCCACCAAATTGGTCGGCATAACCATCGCTAAACAGATAAATAATGTCTCCTTTATTGATGTGTAAAGCGTGATTGGTATATTCATCAGTAATACCATCATAATTAACGCCAATGGGTAATTTATCGCCTTTAATTTCAATAAGTTTCCCTTTGTGAATGTAATAAAGCTCATGATATGCACCAGCATATTCAACAAGGTGAAAATACTTATGAATACTAACAACAGATATATCCATTCCGTCATTGACTCCGCTTTCGTTGTATGTTTGTCGTAAAAAATCTGAGACACCTTTGTCAATAAAAGAAAGAATTTGCGATGGCTTTGTAATTTGATTTATCTTAACAGCCTGATTCAGCAAGTCGTATCCAATAACCGACATCATGGCACCTGGTACTCCGTGGCCAGTGCAATCAACGGCTGCCACGATGATATAATCATTTACTTGTTCAATATAATAAAAGTCGCCACTTACAATTGATTTGGGCAAGTATAAAATAAAATAATCCAACAAGATTTTATCTATGTAATAAAAGGGAGGCAATATAGCTTGCTGAATTCTGAAAGCATAATGAATGCTATCTTCAAGCTGTTTTTTTTGTTCTTCGATAAGTTTACCTTGTTCTTTTAAAAAACGTATTTGATGAAGAATTTCTTCTTCTTGAATTTTAACTTGTAATTTTTGATGTTCCAACTCTTTTTGAAGTATTTGAAGTTTCTGAGTAGATTGATGCTCAATTTTCGTAATTTTATTGAAACTTATTATTATCCAAATAAATGATAGCAATGAAAAAGCACATACAATTAAATTTATTTGGTTATAATTTAAAGCCAATGCAACAGTTGCTAAAATAAAAACTAATGCATTAAATATTAAGCTAATAAACAAAAGTTTTTCCAGCTTCATATTCACTCGTTGATAAGCAGTTAAAAGTACAATTTTTTTCTAATATGATTATTCTCATTTGGCATAAAATATTTTGATGTTTATATTTGTGCAAAAAAAGATTATTTTATGAGTGCAAATGTACAGGAATTAAAAGCAGCACACAAATTGCTTAAAGAATTTTTTTATAAGGTAAAACCATTATACAGAGGTTATACCGACCAAGTGTTGTATATTAATGTTGGAACAAAAGAAGTAAAAATTAAAGATGTACCACCTTTAATGAAAGAAAAGTTTATAGGTGGCAAGGGATATGGTTTAAAATTATTATGGGATGCAACCAAACCAACAACAAAATGGAACGATCCAGAAAATGAAATTGTCATTGGCAGCGGTCCGATAGGTGGTATTACTCAATACAGTGGAGCAGGAAAGTCAATAGTAGTAACCATATCGCCTCAAACAGATATTGTGATAGATAGTAACGTAGGAGGCTTTTTTGGTCCTTATCTTAAATTTTCAGGTTTTGACTCAATAGAAATACAAGGAAAAGCCGAAAAAGATGTAATTATTTACATAGATGGAGTTAATGGAAAAATTGAAATTTTTGAAGCTCCGCTCGAAGCACTTGATAGTTGGCAATTGCCCGAACAACTTACTGAAATGTTTGCCGAAAACGAAGCCGATAAGAAAAATTTAGGAATAATATCTACAGGTCCTGCTGCCGACCATACATTAATAGGGATGCTGAATTTTACTTTTTATGATCCCAAACGGAAGAAAATACGATTAAAACAAGCAGGTAGAGGAGGTACGGGTACAGTTTTTCGCGACAAAAAAATTAAAGCAATAGTGTGCAAAATTCCTGGTGTAAAAGGAAATTTAAACAATGTAGCAAATCTTGAAGCAATAATGGAACGCGGTCGTCGGTTAAACAAAGAAATTAGAGAATACGACGATGTTCAATGCCAAATGCGTTCTAAGGGAACTGCTCATCTTGTTGAAATAATGAATGACTACGATCTTTTACCAACAAAAAACTTTAAATATGGCTCTCATCCCGACGCAGTTCGCATTCATTCAGATGTTTGGAAATCGTACTTTACACAAGGCATACCCGATGGTTGCTGGATTGGTTGCAATTTATCATGCGCTAAGGCTGTAGATGGTTTTGAATTAAAAACAGGACCTTTTAAAGGACAAAAAGTTATTGTTGATGGTCCTGAATATGAAACTGTTGCAGGATTAGGTTCTAATTGTGCTATATTCGACCCCGAACACATCATTGAAACCAATTTTTATTGCGATGTCTATGGAATTTGTACTATTACTTTCGGCACAATAACTGCCTTTATAATGGAATGCTATGAATATGGTATTTTAAATAAAGAACGCACCGGAGGTCTCGATTTAACATGGGGTAATGGTCCTGCTGTGCTTGAAATGCTTCATCAGATGGCACGAGGAGAAGGCTTTGGTAAAATAGCAGGAATGGGTGTTCAGAAAATGAAAGAGATGTTTATTGAAAAGGGTTGGGGCGATGCCAATTTGCTTAACGACATTGCAATGGTCAATAAAGGGCTTGAATACAGTCAATATGTTTCGAAAGAATCGTTGGCACAGCAAGGTGGTTATGCAATGACCAATAAAGGACCACAACACGATGAAGCATGGCTTATTTTTATGGACATGGTAAATAATCATATACCTACATTTGAAGATAAAGCCGAAGCATTACACTACTTCCCAATGTTCCGTACATGGTTTGGTTTGCAAGGTTTATGCAAATTACCATGGAATGATATTGAGCCAGCCGATAACCATTTAACCGACGAGCCAGCAAAAGTACCCGAACACGTTGACAATTACGTTACGATTTATAATGCTGTTACAGGGTCAAATATAGATAAACACGAATTAATTCGTCAATCGGAGCGAGTTTACAACTTTCAGCGTATTTTCAACATTCGCCGTGGTTATGGTACTCGTAAATACGATGCACAGCCTTATAGAGCAGCAGGTCCTGTTACAGTAGAAGAATACGAATCGAGAGCCGAACGCTATGATAAGCAATTGAAAGAAATTCTTGGTTTAGACCCATCGCAAATGACTACCGAAGAAAAAATTAAAGCTCTCAGAAAGTATCGCGAACAACGCTATGAGCAATTATTAGATGCAGTATACAAACGTAGAGGCTGGAATAGTAACGGAGTACCTACCATTGAACACTTGAAAAACATTGGAATGGACTTGCCAGAACTTATCGAAGTTGTTAAACCCTTGCAATAGTTGATTTTTCTTAAATATTTCAAAGGCTGTCAATTTCGACAGCCTTTGTTATTTATTTTTCCATAGTAAGGAAGAATCGCCGTAGCTTAAAAAACGAAAATTATTTTGTAAAGCATAATCGTATATTTTTTTCCAATCGGTTCCTACAATGCTTGCAACCAGAGCTAATAGACTACTTCGTGGTTGATGAAAATTAGTTATAATAGCTTCTATAGTATTAACATTATATCCTGGTGCTATCATTAATTGAGTTTTTATTTCTAACGAATTAAGTTGTTTATCTATCAAGTGATTATATAATTTGCGAAATGCGTCGAATGTTATTTTATACGTTATATTGTCATATTCGCACCATTGAGGAATAAATGTAATAAGTTCATTTTTAAAATAAAAATGTAATGCTAATTGATGAATACTTTCTAAAGCTCGGAGTGAAGTAGTTCCAACGGCTATGATTCGCGGAAAGTGTTGAATAATTTTTTCGAGTAATTCGACTGAAAAACAAAATGTTTCTGCATGTAATTCATGTTCGTGAATGAATTCGCTTGTTATAGGTTTAAAAGTTCCTATTCCGACATGTAAAGTAAGAAATGAAGTGTTTATGTTTCTTTTTTGAAACTCATTAAATTCATTTTCGGTGAAATGTAGTGAGGCTGTAGGTGCGGCAACACTACCTTCAAATTTAGAAAAAATGGTTTGATAGCGTTCTTGATCTATTATTTCACTTTCTCTTTTTAAATAGGGTGGGATGGGAATTTTTCCAAAAGCATGCAATAATTCACCAAATGCAATGGGTATGTCCCAAGCAAATTCAATAATATATGTTCCGTGTTGATGTGTAATTTTTTTTGCTTTTAGTTGACATGGTTTATTTTCTATTGGAATCGTTTTAGTAAGAATTGTATTTTCTTTCCACTTTTTGGCATTTCCTATTAAACAAATCCACTTGCAAGAATTATTTGTATGAAATATTTCTGAATATTGACTTGGACTAAATGGTTCAATTAATAATATCTCAATTAATGCACCGCTATTTTTTTGAAAAAATAAACGAGCTGGTATTACTTTAGTGTTATTAAATACAAGTAAATAATGCGAAGGAATTTCTTGAGCAATATTAAAGAATGGAGTATGATAAATTTTTCCATTCTTGTATATCAATAATTTAGAATGATTTCGTTGAGATAATGGATATTGTGCTATTTTTTCATCTGGAAGTATATAGTCAAATTCTTGTGTTTTTATTAAAGTTGATTTCATTTTTTCTTGCAAAATTATATAACTTTAAGCTAAAAAAATTATGATACATGTAGGCGACACGGTAAGGTTTTTAAATGAAAAAGGCGAAGGTGTAGTTACTCGTATAATTGGAAATATAGCGTATGTATTAATTGAAGATGGTTTTGAAATTCCTGTCAAAACAGATCAATTAGTATGCGTAAAAAAAACTACTGAAGAGCAAAGAAAAGGTAATCAAGTAATAAAAGATGAAGGTTTAAAAAATTATAACTATATCGAACGAAATGACGAAGAATTTAATCATGATTCATTTGAAATAATACAAAATTCTGAAAACGAAGCATTTGAGTTGAGCAATGATTTATACTTAGCTTTTGTACCACAAACAAATAATAATGATATTTTACATTGGCATTTATTCTTAATTAATGATACTACCAAAAATTTTGTTTATACAACTTTTATAAAAAATAATGATGAATATATTTTTATTGATAAAGGGAGTACCGAATCCAATACCAAAGTATTTTTAGGAGAAATTCAAAGAGAGACATTAGTACAAATTCAGAAAATTATTGTACGTGGAATTTTATTTTTAGACAGATCGAGCGAAAAAAGTGAAATTATTGACAAAGAGATTAAAGTTAAAAGCTTATATTTGTTAAGTTTAGAATACTTTAAAGAAAATGATTTTTTTGATGAAAAGGCATTGATTCTTTCTATTCTAAATGCCGAAAAAAACAAAGAAATAATTTTAAACGAAAAGATTAAAAATGAGATAACACAAAACGAGCCAATAGAAAAGAGAAAAGCAGAATTACCCGAACTCATTGAAGTTGATTTGCACATAGAAGAGCTTGTAAATGATTATCAATCGCTCACAGCAACTGAAATGTTAAATATACAAATTAATCATTTTCGCAATAAACTAGAAGAAGCTATAATTACGCCTCATGTTAAAAAGATTGTTTTTATTCATGGGGTGGGAAATGGTACCTTAAAGCTCGAACTTCGCAGAATTTTAAGCCGAGAATATGCTCATTATGATTATCAAGATGCATCATTCAAAGAATATGGCTATGGTGCAACTATGGTTATATTAAGAGGATAAATATGAATTCGTTAGAACAAATAAAAGCACATTACGAGCTCAGAAATTCCGAAGCTCAAAAGAAAATGGATGAAAGGTATTATATTTTTTCGCAGTTTGCAGCTTTTTACAGAGAATTGTTATTTTATAAAATATTAAAATCAGAATTTACTTCATTTGACCAACTTAAATTACTCGAAATAGGTGCTGGTAGTGGATATAATTTATTCTTTTTTAAACGCATAGGTTTTTCGTATCAAAATTTATTTGCAAATGAACTAATGGACGATAGGTTGAAAAAACTTAGCAGCAACTTTCCTCAAATAACAATCATAGCAGGAGATGCGTGCGAGATTGACAAATCATTTAGTGGAACTTTTGATGTCATACTTCAATCAACGGTATTTTCGTCCATTACTGATTATCATATGCGAAAAAAGCTTGCGTTAAAAATGAAAGAATTACTTAAGCCCAATGGAATTATTTTATGGTACGATTTTTATTTTAGCAACCCACAAAACAAATACACTCGAGCAGTGAGTAAAAAGGAAATAAAATCATTATTTGATGAATGTGAATATAAATTTTACAAAACTACTTTAGCATCACCTATAGCTCGCAGAATAAAAAAAGCGTATCCATTTTTCAATATATTTTCCTTTTTACGTACTCATTATGTTGCCGTAATAAAGAAGAAATAAAAAAGAAAATTATTACTCGAAATTAACTATAGGGGCTTTATCGGCACCTTCCATCGCTTTAAAGTAGGCTTTAGGTTCGAAATTAAAAATTTTGGCAAAAATATTACGCGGAAATTTTCTAATTGCAGTATTATATTCTCGGGCTGCTTCGTTAAACAAATTACGTTCATTTGCTATTTTATTTTCAATCTGTTGTAATTGAGTTTGAAGCATGATAAAATTCTGATTGGCTTTAAGGTCGGGGTAATTTTCTACAACAACCATCAACCTTGCCAATGTTGATGTTAAATTTTGTTGTGCCTCTTCAAAAGCTTTTAATGATGTTTCGTCTAATTTTTCGGGGCTGACAGAAATTGAAGTAGCTTTGGCTCTTGCCTCAACAACTTCAGTCAATGTTTTATTTTCGTGGCTTGCATACCCTTTAACAGTGGCAACTAAATTATTTACCAAGTCGGCACGCTGCTGATATAAATTTTCAACTTGTGCCCATTGGGCGTTAACTTTTTCTTCGCGTGTTACAAGTCCGTTGTAATATGAATACGACATAATGAGTAAAATTATTATCAAAAAGCCAATAATACCTCCGATGATGAATGCTCCTAAGCAGCCAGCACCTTTTGTTTGCAAATTCTTGTCGAAATTTGGTTTTGAATTATTTTCCATAAAATATTTGTATTTTTGTTTCAACAAAAATAACTTAAAATATGGAAACAACAAAAGTCGTTCTCGATGCCATGAAAAAAGCTAATAAACCTTTACGTAGTGGTGAAATTGCAGAATTAACAGGCATAGATAAAAAAGAAGTAGAAAAAGCAATTAAACAGCTTGTAGCTGAGGCAAAAATTCATTCGCCCAAACGTTGTTTTTACGAACCGAAATAATTTTATTTAGTTTTTTTGCTTTAAAACTAACTTTTGTAGTGTTGTAAAATACGTTTTTATTATACTTTTGCCTCTCAGTTTAAGTGTGTATTTATGATTAAAAATGTATTAATTATTGGTGCTACTGGTCAAATTGGCAGTGAGCTCACTTTGGCTTTACGGAAAATTTATGGCAATGATCATGTTATTGCTGCTGGAATTGAAAATCCTTGCGAAAAACTTTTACAAAGTGGAGTATATGAAACCTTAAACATTTTAGATGCACAACGATTAGCAGAAGTAGTAAAAAAATATCAAATAGATGCTATAATTAACATGGCTGCCATTTTATCGGCAGTTGGCGAAAAAAATCCAATGCTTGCATGGAATGTTAATATTAACGGTTTGATTAATGTACTTGAAGTGGCAAGAGAACTTCAATTGAAACGTGTATTAAATCCAAGTTCTATTGCAGCCTTTGGACCGTCTACACCTAAAGATAATACACCACAAGAAACAATATTACGACCTACATCAATGTATGGCATTACAAAAGTTGCCGGAGAGTTGCTTGCCGATTATTATGTTTTGAAATATGGATTAGATGTTCGAGGATTAAGATATCCCGGTATTATTAGCAATGAAACTTTACCGGGCGGTGGAACTACCGATTATGCTGTCGCTATATTTTATGAAGCAATTAAAACTGGGCATTATGAATGCTTTTTAAAAGAAGATACCATGTTGCCCATGATGTATATGCCCGATTGTTTGAAAGCCACTATAGACTTATTTCATGCTGATTTCAACAAATTGATTCATCATAACGACTTTAATGTAGCTGCATTTAGCTTTACACCTAAAATGTTGTATGAAAATATAAAACAATATTTACCAGCATTTACTATATCTTACAAACCCGATTATCGTCAAGCAATTGCAGATTCTTGGCCTCGCAGCATTGACGATTCATGTGCTCGAGCCGAATGGGGCTGGCAACCATCATTTTCAATGGACGATATGGTTAAAGACATGATACAAGTTTTAAAACAAAAACATGAAAAAGGTTTAATTTAGACAAAACATGTCTATCGAAGTAAAACACGTAACTAAACTGTTTGGTTCGCAAAAAGCACTCGATAATGTTTCGTTTACTGTAAATAAAGGCGAAATATTTGGCTTTTTAGGACCTAATGGTGCCGGTAAAACGACCATGATGAAAATAATTATGGGAGTTATACCACCTACCGAAGGTAGTGTCTTTGTTAATGGCATGAACATTCTTACTCACGAACTTGAAATAAAACAACAAATAGGATATTTGCCCGAAAACAATCCGTTATATTACGACATGTATGTTAGGGAATATTTGCTGTTTGTTGCATCTATATATAAAATAAAAAACAAAAAAAAACGTATAGACGAAATTATTGAACAAACAGGACTTATTGTTGAGCAGCATAAACCAATAGGTTCGCTATCAAAGGGTTTTAAGCAAAGAGTTGGTATTGCACAAGCATTGATACACAATCCTTCACTTTTAATTTTGGATGAACCGACAAGCGGTCTTGATCCTAATCAAATTATTGAAATTCGCAATTTAATTTCACAAGTTGGTAAAAATAAAACAGTATTGCTCTCAACTCATATAATGCAAGAAGTAGAAGCAATATGTAATCGAATCATCATAATAAATAAAGGAAAAATCGTTGCCGACAATAATAAAGAAGCACTGCAAGAAGAATTAAGCGATAAAAACAAACAAATAATTTTTGTAGAATTTGATAAGGGTATTACAATAGATGATTTGCAATCAATTAAAGGAATACGGAAAGTCAAAGGCATAAAAAAAATGCAATATCTTATAGAAGCCTATGCTGACGAAGATATTAGACCTCAAATATTTCAGCTTGCAATAAAAAAACAAGCAACGGTTTTAACTATGCAAAAAAAGGAAAAGAGCTTGGAAGAAGTTTTTCACGAACTTACTCAGAACACATGATTTTATTTGCTAAAATTTTTTATTTAAAAAGAATATTATTACCTTTGCAGTCCAAAATTTTAACCTTAAAAAATTAAGAAGTTATGTTGAATCAGTACGAAACCGTTTTCATTATTACTCCCGTTTTATCTGATCCCCAGATGAAGGAAACGGTACAGAAATTTAAAAATTTAATTACGGACAATGGTGGGGAGATTGTCCACGAAGAAGAATGGGGTTTAAAGAAATTAGCGTATCCTATTCAAAAGAAAACAACAGGTTTTTATGCTTTGATAGAATTTAAAGCAAAGCCAGAATTTATTAGTAAGTTAGAAACCGAATATCGCCGCGACGAACGCATAATTCGTTTCTTAACTGTAAAACTAAATAAATACGCTATTGAATACAATCAGAAAAAACGTGAAAAAAACACAGTACCAACAACTAAAGAATAAGGAGGAAAGTATATGAGTCAAAATGATAGCGAAATAAGATTTTTAACACCCCCAGCCTTTGAAATAAAGAAGAAAAAATATTGCCGTTTTAAGAAAAATGGTATCAAATACATAGATTACAAGGATCCGAATTTTTTGAAAAAATTCTTAAACGAACAAGGAAAAATTTTACCTCGCCGTATTACGGGAACTTCATTGAAGTACCAAAGACAATTAGCTACTGCAGTTAAGCGTGCACGTCATTTGGCTTTATTACCCTTTGTTACCGATTTATTAAAATAAGCAGGAGGAGAGTATATGGAAATCATATTATTACAAGATTATCCTGGATTGGGACATAAAAACGACTTAATAAAAGTACGCGACGGCTATGCTCGAAATTACTTAATTCCCAAGGGTATAGCTAAAGTTGCTACCGAGCAAGCCAAAAAAGTCCTTGCAGAAAATTTAAAGCAACAAGCACATAAAGAAGCAAAATTGCGTCAAATAGCTGAAGAAAATGCCAAGAAACTGGCCAATATGGTTATTAAAGTTGGTGCTAAAACTAGCTCTACAGGCAAAATATTTGGTTCAGTAAATACCATTCAGCTTGCTGATGCATTGAATAAAAATGGCTTCCAAATTGACAGAAAGCAAATAACCATTTACGATGCCGAAAATATTAAGGAAGTAGGTACATACAAAGCAAAAGTTAAACTGTATCGGGATATTACTGCCGATTTTACTTTTGAAGTTTATTCTGAATAATATTCTTTTGTTGAACAATTTCATATATTTAAAGAGGTTAATTTAATTAACCTCTTTTTTATTTTAGTACATTTGAAAAAAAAATCCATGAAAATAGTTGCCATCATTCCTGCACGTTATGCGTCGAGTAGGTTTCCCGGGAAGCCTTTAGTGAATATTGCGGGGAAGTCAATGATTCAAAGGGTTTACGAGCAAACTTCTTTAGTTTTCGATCGTGTTTATGTTGCTACTGATGATGAGAGAATTTATACACATCTATGCAATTTATCATATAATGTTGTGTTAACAGCAAATTCTCACCAAAGTGGTACCGATAGAATAGCAGAAGCCATTGATATAATTACTAAAAATGAACATCAATCGTTTGAAATTGTTGTAAATGTTCAGGGTGATGAACCTTTTATTCAACCCGAACAACTAAAAAAAGTTGTACAACCATTCTATAATTCTGAAACTCAAATTTCTACATTAATAAAAAAAATTACAACAGAAGAAGAACTTTTTGATATAAATAAACCCAAAGTTGTAGTCGATAATTTTGGTAAAGCAATTTATTTTAGCCGTCATCCCATTCCATTTTTACGAAATAGTGAAAAGAAATTCTGGCATTTACAACATAATTATTATAAACATATAGGATTATATGCGTACAAGACTGAAATTCTAAAACAAATTACAGCATTATCGCCCAGTAAACTCGAATTGGCCGAATCGCTTGAACAATTACGATGGATTCAAAATGGTTATATGATTACTGTTGTAGAAACGGATATAGAAACTATTTCGATTGATACACCCGACGATTTATCAAAAATAAATGAATTAAATATATAAATTATTCAAATGGTACTCCAAACTTTTTTGTAATTTTTATTAAATCGTTGTAAACTTCTTTGTTTAGTTTTATACCATGTTGTTTATTGTATTGTTCATGTCTGAATTCAGGTTCTCCAGGTACGAGTACTTCATTGTGTTCAATATCGGGAGCAGCATTCTTGAAAGTTTTTATCCATTCATCCATGGAGAGCAAAAAATCATTAGCAGGTCTGAAAGAATCAATGCGCATTGCACCGAAAAAATGCCCTAAACCCTTACCAACTTGTTTTTCGTTTGGTTTAATGTATCCAACCTGAGGTGGAACATAAGGACCAAAATTAGCTCCTCCAAGTACAGATGAAAAAATATCTATAATAGCAGCCATGCAATATCCTTTGTGGCTACCGTGTTCGTAATCGCTTCCTAAAGGTACAATAGCGCCTCCTTCTTTTAATATCCCTGGATATTGAGATGGTCTGCCATCTTTGTCTTGTACAAATCCGAAGTCTATATTTTTCCCTTCCTTTTCAAGAAGTGCAAGCTTCCCACGAGCAATAGGCGTACTGGCAAAATCGGCAACAAAAGGCGGGTAGGATAGGGCAGGAATTGCTACTGCAATGGGATTGGTGCCCAACATTCGAGAAACACTCCATGTTGGCGCAACTAAAGGATTTGCATTAGTGCCTGAAATTCCAATCATATTATTTTTTGTAGCCATTAGAGCATAATACCCAGCAATGCCATAATGTGTAGAATTGATAACACAACCCCAAGCAATATAATGTGTTTGTGCTTTTTCAATAACCTTTTGCATAGCAAATTTGGCTGCAATCATACCGTAGGCGTTGTCGGCATCGATAGTAAGAGTAGTAGGTGTTTCGTAAACAATTTGTATGTTAGGTTTGACATTTATTCGACCTTGCTCCCACATACTGATATAGTCGCTAATTCGCATAAGTCCGTGCGACGGAATACCTCTTAGCTCTGCAGCCATTAGTACTTCGGCTATGATATGAGCATCGGTTTCGCTACAACCAATATATGTAAATATGTTAAAGGTAAGCTCATATAATTCTGTATATGAATAAGTATTTTTCATTCCTCACTGTTTTTACGATTGACAATAGAAGCAGTAGCTTGGTCTGTTGGCATAATAACGATATCATTTATATTTACATGGGGAGGTAACGAAATAATAAAATCTATAATATGAGCTATATCTTCGCCTTTGAGTGGTTCAATACCTTCATACACTTTTTCGGCTCTTTCTTTATTGCCTTTAAATCGTACCAACGAAAATTCAGTTTCGGTCATTCCAGGGTTTACGGCAGTAACTTTAAATCCTTTGTCGAGTAAGTCTATCCGCATACTTCTTGTTAGTGCATCAACTGCAAATTTGGTGGCGCAATAGACATTTCCGTTTAGATATACTTCTTTTCCTGCAATAGAACCAATATTAATGATGTGTTTTACAGTGCTTTGCATCATTAAGGGAAGTACTTTTTTGGTAACATACAACATTCCTTTAATGTTTGTATCAATCATTACTTCCCAGTCGTTGATGTCGCCCTTGTCTATGGGATTAAGTCCAACGGCAAGACCCGCGTTGTTTATTAATATATCAATCTGTTTCCAATCGTTTGGTAATGAATAAATGCTTTTTTCAACCTGTTTAAAATCGCGTACATCAAAATTTAAAGTTAATACGCGTGTTTTTTGTCGAAGTTGTTTTTCTAATTCTGTCAATAAGTGTGCTCTACGTCCTGTAATAATAATTTTATAGCCTCTATCTGCTAGTTTAATGGCAGTAGCTTTTCCAATTCCTGACGTAGCACCAGTAATTAAAACAGTTTTTTCCATATATATTGTATTTTATTGAAAAGCTTTTCGAAATTTGTAAACGAAAATAATATAAAAAGAAAAAATGGTAAAGCAGGAATTTTATACCTTACGATAGCTCCCAGCACAGGCGTTGTAACCCCTATAAGAATAAAAAGCATTATAGTAAATGAAAAAGAAAATAACAACATAATATTAATTTGTCTTTTGGAAAAGTAAATAGAAGTTATAAACATCCATAAAAGTAATACTATATTTTCTAGTGAAGCTAACAAAGATAGAATATTATGAGCTTCCCATATAAATGGTCTGAATAGCGTGTTTATTAATGCTATGGGTGTCAATAGAGCAAATGAAATGATATTATCGTCTAGATAAGGTAAGTATATTTTACTACCAGCATTAAAAGCTTCGGACATGTTGATAAAATTGTGTTGCTTAATGGTAACTATCTCTGAAAAATTATATGGAATAAACCATTCTGAGTAAAAAAAGAATAAAAAACAGATTACATGAAAAATAAGAAACAAAAACGTTTTATTGAATTTTGGTGAGAACTTCGTTATAAATATGTAAAAAGCACTTGGTAGCACCAATAAAAAAATATATATTTTACTTACCATTAAAAGTAACATAAAAATAATAAAACTAATCAAATATTTCCACTGTGCCTTGTTATACCATAAATTGAAATAGTATAAACTAAAGCCAAGTGAAAAGAACACTAATGATTCTTTTAAAATTGCCGATGACCAAAAAAGTGTTGATGGAAATAAGAATATAATATATGAAAATACTAAATGATGATTTAAGACATATTGAGAGAGAACTTTATAAATTGCAAATAATCCACAAAACGATAAAAAAACAAAAAACAAAGCATGAATAAAATAATTATCAAAAGAAAACAAGGATAAGAAAGCATTTATTCTTATAAGCGTTTTATTTTCGTTTATAATTTCAAAATCGTAAGGTTTTATCCAAAAATTCATCTTTTGATAATAATTCCATAAATGTTTTTCATCTTCGTTTATTCCTGTTAACATTTTGATATAATCGGACGGATGCGAATAGATACTGCTGTATAATATTTTACCATCGTCGTAGTATTTAAAAATATCTGCATTTGTTCTATCGGTGTAGTAATGAGTGTAAATAAAGTACACAATAAAAGACATTGCAACCTTTATCAAAAAAAGAAAGTAAAGTTGTTTTGTATTAAGATAAGTTCCCTTAAAAAATTTTAATTTAAAAATGAGCCACAAAGCAAAAGCCAACCATATTAGATACCACAAAATCTTTAATATCATTGTATTTCAAAAATTTCGTCGTTAAACTTAAGCTTTATTATTTTTTTTATGTCATTTGATAAAGAAAGAGAAACAGGACAGTTACTTACTATCTGCGAAATTACCTGCTTTTGTTTTTTGGTATAATTTAAATTAGGAAAGTGTATATCTACATGAATTTCAGCAATTTTTCTTGGGTTAGCACTCATAATTTTAGTAACTTGTGCGGTTGCTCCATCAATATTATAATTAAAACTATCGGCAGCAATTCCCATAATAGTAAGCATACAAGAAGCAAAGGCAGTAGCAACAAGATCTGTTGGTGAAAAAAATTCGCCTTTACCTTTATTGTCTTTTGGGGCATCTGTTGTTATTTTGGTTCCCGATGCTAAATGAATAGCTTCGGTTCGCAAATTTCCTAAATAAATAATTTCAGAAGTAGCCATATTAAGTTAAGTATTTAAAACGATCGACATCTAATTTCAAGAAAATAAACAACAAGATTGTAAATGCCCATAAAGAGCTTCCACCGTAACTAAAAAATGGTAATGGTATTCCAATTACTGGAACAATGCCAATGGTCATTCCTATATTTATTACGAAATGAAAAAATAATATTGAAACTACACCATATCCATAAATTCTGCTAAATGCTAACCGCTGTCGTTCGGCTAAAAATATCAACCGTATTAGTAATGCCACATATAGCAAAAGTAATAAAACGCTTCCCACAAAACCATGTTCTTCGCCCACTGTACAAAAAATAAAATCGGTACTTTGTTCGGGAACAAAATTATATTTTGTTTGCGTGCCTTGCAAAAAACCTTTGCCCCAAAATCCACCTGATCCTATTGCAATTTTCGATTGATTGACATTGTATCCTGTACCTTTAGGATCGCTCGACTTGCCAAGTAGTTCGTTAATTCTAGCTTGTTGATGTGGTTTTAATATATGATTGAAAATATAGTCGACGGTGAAGGTAAATGCTATGCTTGATAGTAAAAATATTGCAATAATGCTTGCATACTTAATTTTTTTCAGAATACCAAGCAAAAAAGAAAGTACAGAGAAAGTTATAGCTACGCTAATTATGAAATAATCGGTTAACCATGAAAAATTAAAACCTTTCATTAACAGATAAAATATTAAATATATCCCAATTAATATGGCAATGGAACCTAAAACAAAAGTTAATTGTCCGTTAACTAAAGCAAATATTATTATTGAAAGTATGAGTAAAGAATAAATAATGGTTTCTTGTGAAACCATTAAAGAAGTGATAAACAAAACAATAGAAATAACGGACAAAAACATCACATAAGGTGTTAAACCTTCTCTGTAAAGCATAAAAATAAATGATGTAAAAACAATAGCAGTTCCAGTATCGTGTTGCATAAAAACGACAAGCATGGGGGTTAAAATGAATAAAGTTAAAATAATAAGATTGCGGGGTTTATGTATTTTAAAATTATATGAACTCATAAATTTAGCCAAAGTCAAGCAGACAGCAAATTTTAAAAACTCAGATGGTTGAATTCTTACCCAGCCAATTACAAACCAAGCTTTTTGCCCGTTAATTTCTGTTCCTATTAATAACACAAGAATTGTTAAAACTAAAATTAAAAAAAATATAGGATAGGCAAAGATTTGATAAACACTACTATCGGTAAATAAGATTATTATAGCAATGATTATGGACGATAAAATCCATATAAGTTGTTTACCGTACTGTTGAGAAATGTCGAATATTGAACGATGTTCTTCATTGTAAACAGCTGCAAAAATATTAAACCAACCAAGAATAATTAAAAGCAAATATAATCCAACTGTCCACCAATCAATTGTTTTTGATATGTTTATATTTCGTTGCATTAATTTTTAATTAAGTTAGCATCTAAAATATATTTTTCCAAATCAGTTCTTTTAATTTTTCGTTTAATGTATTTTTCTATCATAAGACTGGCAATAGGTGCTGCATATGTTGCACCAAAGCCAGCGTTTTCGACAAATACAGCAATGGCAATTTTCGGATTTTCTTTGGGTGCAAATGCAATAAAGATGGAATGATCTTTTCCATGAGGGTTTTGGGCTGTTCCAGTTTTTCCGCATACAGTAATGCTATCTATACGAGCAATTCGAGCTGTACCAGCTTTCACAACTTGTTCCATGCCGTCTACTATTGGTTCAAAATGCTTTGGATCTATTAAAGTATAATTCTTTGTTTTAAATTTTGAATTATCCCACTTTACATCATGAATTTCTTTAACAACGTGAGGTATATAATAATAACCTTTGTTTGCCAAGATGCATGCATAGTTAGCCAATTGTAAGGGAGTGATACCTAATTCGCCTTGTCCTATAGATAGCGATATAATGGTTAATGGTTTCCATCTATTTTTACCAAAGTATTTATTGTAATATAAATTTGTTGGGACATTGCCTTTTAATTCGTACGATAAATCTGTACCTAACGTTGTTCCAAAACCAAATGATGTTACATATTCACGCCATTTAAGAAAAGCCTCTTCAGTATTTTTATATTTTTTGTTATTGAGTATTTTTATAAAAACATTGCAATAGTAAGCATTACATGAATGTTGAACAGATGAAATTAAGTCTAAAGGACTGGGATGTGGGTGGCATCCTACGTGAATATTTCCCATTGCAAAACCACGACTGCATGAAAATGACGATTGTGTATTTATTACTCCTTCTTGTAATCCGATAAGGCCATTAACCATTTTAAATGTACTACCAGGTGGATATTTTGCCATTAGTGCTCTGTTAAATAAAGGTTTCAGAGTATCTTTTAACAGAAGTTGATAATTTTTTGCTCTTTTTCTTCCCACAAGTAATGAAGGATCGTAAGACGGAGAAGAAATTAAAGCCAAAATTTCACCACTTTGAGGATCAATTGCGACGATACTGCCTTTTTTGTTTCGCATCAAGCGTTCGCCATATTGTTGAAGTTCTAAATCAATGGTTGTTGTTATGTTATAACCAGGAACAGCAGCAGTATCATATTTTCCGTCGGCAAAGTTTCCAACAATTTTATTGTGTACATCTACTAAATAAATGCTAACACCCTTTTTTCCGCGTAAGTATTCTTCGTATGTTTTTTCAATTCCGCTTATGCCAACATAATCGCCCATTTTGTAATATGGGTTTTGTTTAATAAATGCGTCATCCACTTCGCCAACATAACCAAGCAAGTGAGATGCAACAGGTTGTGGATATTTTCGTAATGTTCTTGATTGCAAGAAAAATCCACTGAATTTATATATTTTTTCTTTTAAAATTGCTGTGGTTTGCAACGATAATTGCGGTATAACAATCGATGGTTTATATTTAGAATACATTTTAGCTCTTTTAAGAATTAGTCGCAATAATTCGGGTTCTATTTCAAGAATATGACACAAATCGAGTGTATCGAATTCTTTTGTTTGCATAGGTATAACCATAAGATCGTATGCAGGTTCGTTGTAAACAAGAATTTTTCCATATCGGTCAAAAATGACACCTCGGGCAGGGTATTTAGTTATTCGTCGTTGTGAGTTATTTTGAGCCGAATATTTATATGAATCATCTATGATTTGCATGTAAAACAGTCGAGCAACGAAAACAAATAAGGTAAGAAGAATTAGCGTGATAATAACGTATTTCCTTTGTACGTATGGATTTGTCATTTCTTGTTTAAGGGTTTATTGAAAAATAATTGAAATAAAGTCATAAGAAATACAGATAAACATGAACTAACAATAGTTTTTAATAATACAAATCCGAAATGTGTGAAATTAAATTTTTCTAACCAAAACAATGCAGAATGATGTACGAATGAAACTGATAATGAATATTTTATCCACCATGATAAATCGTAAAATTCTAAAGTTGGCTGAGAATTTTTCTGGTATTCATCAATAGGAGCAAAAAGCTGTAAAATGTAAGGACGTAAGAATGATATAAATGTTGTTGCAGCTGCATGTATAGCTATAGATCCTGTAAATAAATCAACTAAAAAACCAATTAAAAAACCCAACAGAGTTAGAAGCCATTTGGGAGTTTGAAATGGCAACAATAAAATAAAGTAAATGTAAATATAAGGATTGACGACATTAAAAAAAAGAATATTATTGATCACGTAAACTTGTAGCAGTATAAGTAATATAAAGCGAATGATATGATTTTCAATTCTATTGTTCATTCTTTAATCGTTGCTCTAGTGTTTTAAATTCTAGGCTATGTTTGTTTCTAACTATATACACGTATTTAATTTTTCTGAAATCAGTAAACAATTTTACTACGATGTTATAGAAGTCGTTGCCTTCGTTATAGTCGAAACTGGAAATTGTTCCAATTTCAATTCCTTCTGGAAAAATAGTTGAGAAACCACTGGTAATTACAGTATCTCCGATTTTTAATTTAACATGATAAGGAATATCTGCCAAGTTAATTTGAGTTGAATTTTTTCCATCCCAAATGGTTGTTCCAAAATAATCATTAGTTTTTATTCTTGCACTTACATGAGCATTTACATTTATGATGGGCAATACCGTTGCAAAATTCTCTGAAACATCTTTTACAATACCAACAACACCATTAGGCGAAATTACTCCCATATCGGGCAAAATGCTATCTTTACTTCCTTTATCAATTACTAAATAATTATTTGCCGTATTTATATTTGCATACACCACTTTAGCAGGTATAAAGTCGTTTATGTTATCCTTTTTGATGCGAACAGTATCATTTATAGTGTATTGATTAATGATGGTTCTTAATTTTGCATTTTCTTCAGCTAATTTTACATTTTCTTCAACGGTACCTATGTATTTGGTAACTGAAAAAACTAATTGGTGGATGCTTCCAGTAAATTCTTTAAAAAAATTAAAACTAATATTATGTTGATAATCGTTATATCGAATAGTTAGTAAAATACAAAGAAATTCTAAGGATAAGAATAATATAATGTTGTGTTGTCGGATAAAAAATCTAAGTAAAGCTCTCATACGATAAATGTTAAAAATTATCGCATGAGCATAGATTGAAATCGGTTAATATTTTTTAATACGGTAGTAGTACCTCTGGCTACGGCATGTAAAGGATCTTCGGCAACAACAAATTTAAGAGCAAACTTTTGGCTGAGTCTTTTATCTAACCCTCTAATAAGCGAACCGCCACCGGCTAAATAAATGCAACTATTAGTAATGTCTCTATACAACTCGGCGGGGGTTTCTTCTAATACAGTTTGTATGGCACTTTCAATACGAGTAATGCTTTTATCTAAACAATGGGCAATTTCCTGATAAGAAACAGGCACTTCACGTGGCGAGGAGTCGGATATACTGGGTCCCTTAACAATATAGTCGGAAGGTGGATCGTCTAAGTCAGTAATAGCTGCACCTACATTGATTTTAATTTCTTCGGCAGTGCGTTCACCAACTTTCATTCCATGCTGACTACGCATGTATTCCATAATATCGGCAGTAAAAACATCACCCGCAACACGTATGGATTTGTTACAAACAATACCAGCAAGTGAAATTACAGCAATTTCTGTTGTTCCACCACCAATGTCAACAACAACATTACCTTCGGGGGCTTCAACGTCTAATCCAATACCTATTGCAGCTGCCATAGGTTCATAAATCATATAAACTTCGCGTGCTCCAGCGTGTTCTGACGAATCTCTTACAGCTCGAATTTCAACTTCTGTACTACCCGAAGGGATAGCAATCACAAGCTTTAGTGAGGGTGATAAAAAGCGACGTCGAGGGTTAATTTTACGAATAAATTCTCGCAACATAAGTTCCGCAGCGTGGAAGTCGGCGATAACTCCATCTTTTAATGGACGAATAGTTTTAATATTGGCATGAGTTTTACCATGCATTTGTCGAGCTTCATGACCAACAGCAATTACCTTTTTTGTGTCATTATCTATTGCTATTATAGAAGGCTCATCAATAACGATTTTGTCGTTATGTGTAATTATTGTATTGGCAGTACCTAAATCAATAGCAAGCTCTTGATTAAAATATGAAAAAAGTCCCATAATTTTCCGATTATGTTAAAAGGCAAATATAATATTTAATTTTCAAACATTAATGCTTAAAATGTCGAATTCCTGTAAAAATCATAGATAAATTATTAACATTGCAAAATTCAATAGATTCGTTGTCTCTGATACTTCCACCTGGCTGAATAAATGATATAATGCCAGCATTTGATGCAATTTCTACACTGTCTTTAAAAGGGAAAAAAGCATCGCTTGCTAAAACTGCTCCATGAAGATCGAATTGATGCGATTTCGCTTTTTCAATGGCTTGTTTTACTGCATCTACACGCGAAGTTTGACCAATTCCATTTCCCAATAATTGTTTATTTTTTACAATAACAATAGCATTACTTTTAGTATGTTTTACAATTTTATTAGCAAACAATAAATCTGATAATTCATTGTCTGAAGGTTGTTTATTTGTAACTATTTTAAATGTTTCATTATATTGTTTATATAAATTATTTTCTTGTATTAACATCCCATTTAATGCTTTCTTAATAATGAATTTAGGTGGTTGCCAATTTATTACCCGTAATATTATTCGTTTTGTTTTAGCGCTTAGTATTTTAATTGCATCTTGTTCGAAATAGGGAGCGATGAGAATTTCAAAAAATAACGAATTTATTTCTTGAGCTATATCAACAGTTATAGGGAAATTAGTTATGATAATACCACCAAATGCACTTTGAGGATCGGCTTCGAATGCTTTTTTCCACGCTAAAAGAGGCGAGGAATGAGATGCAACTCCACAGGCGTTGGTATGTTTGATAATTGCAGCAGTTGGTTCATCGAATTCGCTAATTAAGTGCATGGCAGCGTCTATATCGAGAATATTGTTGTAAGAAATTTCCTGTCCTTGTATTTTTTCGAACAAATCAGAAAAATTGCCTAAAAACCAACCTTGCTGATGTGGATTTTCGCCATATCGAAGTTTATGAATAGGGGATAACGTTATATCGAAGTTGGGTATTTGTTGAAAATAAGAATAAATAGAATAATCATACAATGTAGTGATTTCAAATGCTTTAGCAGCCATTGCTTTTCTATGTTCAATTGTTGAATTTGCACCGTATTGCTCTAAAAGGTTTATCAAAAAATCGTATTGTTTTTGTGAAGGTATTACCAGTACATCTTTATAGTTTTTTGCAGCAGCACGAATAAGACTTATTCCTCCTATATCAATTTTTTCAATTATTTCATTTTCATCAGTTGTTTGCTGTAATGTTTTATCGAAAGGGTATAGGTCTACAATTACGAGATCTATTTGAGGTATATGAAATTGCTGACAGTCGAGTAAATCATTTTCAGCGTTTCTTTTAAACAAGATACCACCCATAATTGCAGGATGTAGAGTTTTAACTCTGCCACCGAATAAAGACGGATATTGGGTTATTGTTTCAACTGAGGTAGCTTTATAACCTAATTGCTCGATATATTGTTTTGTTCCACCTGTTGAAATAATTTGAACTCCCAGATCGGTTAATTTCTTAATTATTACATCGATACCGTCTTTATGAAAAACCGAAATTAATGCGTTTTTGATAGGTAATACGTTTTCCATAATTTTATTCTCCAATAATTTTAACTAGTACTCTTTTTTTTCGTTTTCCGTCGAATTCGCCATAAAAAATTTGCTCCCATGGTCCGAAATCAAGTTTTCCTTGTGTAATAGCTACAACCACCTCTCTTCCCATAATAGTTCGTTTCAAATGTGCATCGGCATTATCTTCGAAACCATTATGTTTGTATTGAGAATAGGGCTTTTCGGGAGCAATTTTTTCAAGCCAAACTTCAAAATCGTGATGAAGGCCACTTTCGTCGTCGTTAATAAAAACACTTGCAGTTATATGCATAGCATTTACAAGGCATAAGCCTTCTTTTATACCGCTTTCTTTTACACACGCTTCAACAATTGGAGTAATGTTGATAAATTCTCTACGGTTTTTCGTTTCAAACCACAACTCTTTACGGTAACTTTTCATAGCTTAAAATTTGCAAGCGAAAATACTAAAAACAATTTGGAAAAAAGAATTTAAGGGATGGTTAACCAATGGATAGATTTATAATATGTTTTCTACATCTGTTTATATGTTTGCTAGCATAAAGAACTTAGCAAAATAATTAATTTTCAATGAATTAAGAATTTCTTTATGTTACTTTCAGCAATGATACTTAGTTACTAATAATAATTTTTGATACATACTTATTATTTTTATCCTGAACATGAACATAATAAACACCAGGTTTTAATGGTTGGTTATTATTGTCCGATGGGGTCCATTGAATAACATCTGTAAACATTGCATTCAATTCTTTGCAAATTTTTCCATTAGTATCATATATGGCGACTTTCCAAACAGACCATTTACCGGTTATATATTGTATGGTACATGTAGAGTTTTGGTTAATGGGGTTGGGAAAAATTTTAACAATATCTGACGAATAAGCGTTAATGTTTTCATTTGTAAATGTTCCTAAGTCAATTCCCCATGCAGACAAACCGTATGTCCCAACTACCAATTTCCTCGTAGGTGCATGTATTTTCATAGAAACAACAGGAACATTACCTATATTGCCAGATACTCCCGACCATGTTTGTCCTCCGTTTGATGAAAAGAACACACCGGCATCGGTACCTACAAACAAATTGCCATTTAATGGATCGACTACCATTGTATTGACAGGAATATTGGGCAAGTTACCAGAAACAGGTGTCCACGTTATCCCTAAGTTGTCGGAGCGAAATACATGTGGATAAGGTTCATCCCAACGAAAACCTGAAACAGTGGCATAAATTCTATTTGATTGATTAGGATCACACACTACACGAGTAATCCAACGATTGGGCAATCCATTTGATCTATCCTGATATGACAATCCACCATCTGTAGATACATGAACTTTACCATCATCGGTACCAATAACTAAAATGTTGGGGTTTATAGATGAAATAGCAATTGTACTGATAGTATGCCAAGAAGAACCATCATTTCCTAATGTCAAATCATTGCTAATAGGGAACCATGTTTCGCCAGCATCTTCAGTTTTCCATAAACGATAGGTGCCAAAATATAATATTTGCGGATTAGTAGGATGTATTACATAGGGAGATGACCAATTTGTTCGATCGTTTTCCCAATAAGTAGATATATCATACATATTAAATCCCCAATCGGTAGTTTTATGCAGATTTCCCCATTGATATTCCATATAAATTACGTTAGAATTTGTATAATCTACAACAGTATAAAATCCATCTCCGCCAAGAAAAGCAATCCAATCATCAACGTTGCCAGTTACAGTTCCTATAGAAAAATTATCTTGAGTTCCGCCGTATATTCTTTCTGGGTATATATAATCAATTTCAATATCGTAAAATTGTGTAATGGGAAGATTATTTATTTTTTCCCAATTTTCGCCTAAATCGTTACTTACATACAAACCACCATCATTTCCATTTAATATTGTATTTCCTATAAATGTCATAGCATGATGATCAACATGTATCATATCCATATTATAGTATCCTGCTAGCTGAATCCACGAGTTGCCACCATCATCGCTTCTATATAAATCAACTCCCATAACATATATTCTGTTTTCATTATTTGGGTCTACACGTATTTGACCAAAGTACCAACCAAAATTGCTATTGACATCTGCTAAATCACTATCTAAACAACGTGTCCAAGAGTTTCCGCCATCGATAGATTTATATACTCTTGCTTCGGGAACCATATCAATAAATGCATACAATACTTGTGGGTTGGAAGGAGCTATTGCTAAACCAATTCGCCCCATTTCTTCGTTTGGCAAGCCATTGGTTAGTTTTACCCAGTTATTTCCACCATCGGTTGTTTTATAAATGCCCGATGACCATCCTTTGCTTCGTCTGTAATTCCTACCTCTAATTCGTTCCCACATTGCTGCGTAAAGAATTTGTCCATTTTGTGGATGTTGTACAATATCAATAGCAGAGGTTGAATCGGTAACAAATAATATTTTTTGCCAAGTTTGACCGCCATTAGTACTTTTGTAAATACCACGTTCGGTACTGGGGCTAAATAAATTACCGCATGCAGCTACATAAATGTTTTGACTGTTGAATTTATCAACAATAATTCTACCGATGTAAGCACTGTGTGGTAAACCGCAAAATGACCAGTTCTGCCCTCCATCTACCGATTTAAAAACACCTCCGCCTAAAAAACTAAAACTAGATGCATTGGCTTCGCCAGTTCCTGCATACAATATATTAGGATTATTAGAATCTATGGCAATATCGCCAATAGAGATGAATGGCATGTTTTGGAAAATATTTTGCCACGATTGACCATTATCTGTGGTTTTAAAAATACCACCAGTTGCTGCAGCAACATAAATTAAGTTGGGATTATTAGGATGCACTTCAATATCAGTGATACGACCTCCAATATTAGTAGGACCTAATAATTGCCATTGAGCTTTAGTATCTGACGAGCGATGTAATGATATGGCTTTTTTCATTTCTTCAACGTAGTTTTTAACATTAATGCCCCAATATGGATAAGCACGTTGATAGGCCATCCAATCGGATGGATGGTCGAATAAAATTTTATTATTAACATTATTATTACTTACTTTGTTAATAATCAATACTATAACTATTGATAAAGTGA
>JAOADU010000084.1 GCA_026417155.1 Bacteroidales bacterium
CTAACAATGTCATATAATTTAATTTTTAGTTAATTCATGAATAATATACTTTGAACGCTCTTCATTTGTCTTAAAATCTCTTTTCAAAACATTTGGAAAGAAAAACAATTTTAAAATAAAAAACATGATAAATAATTTAATAAAAATAATAATCCACAATGTTTTGCCTAAGGTACTTAAATGCTTAAATCCATCAACATACATATAGAAAAACTTCTTTATCATGGAGGTATTATTCAATTTGTGAAAAATATCGCATAAACTGAATGCGTTCGAAAGCGGCAGGCGATTCTACATTTTGCATACTCATACTTCCTCTAAACTGACTAATTTTCTGATAACCTTTCGATTGCATCCAGTTTTCTATTTCACCAATTATTTGAGGTATAACTTCGTGTCCCTTTTTATACAGCACACTCGATATTTGGACAGCTTTAGCTCCTGCAAGCAATTGCTTAATTACGGTTTTACCGTCCCAAATTCCAGTCGTAGCAGCAAAATCGTAATTTACTTTGTTGGACATAATGGCAATCCAACGTAAACTTTCGGTATATTCGGTAGGACTGCTAAAGACATTGCCTGCTACAATTTTCATTTTATCTATGTCTATATCGGGAGTATATTGGCGGTTAAATAAAACTACGCCTTGTACTAATTTATTCCAATCTAATTTTGTAAGTATATTTGACAAAGAAGTGTAATGATTGTTTAATTTTATTGCTAATGGTAGCTTAGTTTGTGAGCGAACCTTATCTATAATATCAAACATTTTTTGTTCAACTTCTGACGACGAAATTTTGCCGTTAGTAGGCAATGTCATAATGTTTAGTTCTAAAGCGTCGGCTCCGGCTTGCTCTATTTCTTTTGCAAAGGAAACCCATTCGCTTGCACTAATACAATTAATAGATGCAATTATAGGTATTGCTGTTGTTTTTTTTGCTTGCTGTATAAGCAAAAGATATTGCTCAATTTCGTTAATACGACTGTAATTTTTAATGTAATCGTACGCTTCGGGGTAATCCATTTTATTTTCAGCTATCTTCTGATGTGCATGGTAAAGAATTTGTTCTTCAAACAGAGATTTTAAAACTATTGCCCCTATTCCGTTGTCGGACAATTTTTTGATTGATTCTATATTATTGGTTAATCCACAGCTTGCAGCTATGATTGGATTTTTTAAATTTAACCCTAAAAACGTTGTTTGCAAATCAGCCATAATTTTTTTGATTGTAAATTTATAGAAATTTAATGGAAAACATGTAAACTCTTCATTTATTTTTTTGCCGATACTTTTTGCAAAGCTTTAATATCTAACAATTTTAATTTTCTTCCATTTATTTCAATCCATTTGTTTTCTTTGAACTCGCCAAGCAAGCGAATAACCGATTCCGTTGCCGTTCCGATAATATTGCCCAATTCTTCGCGTGTTAATACTATTTGCAAATTTTGTTCTTCATCAAGTCCGAAAGTATCTTTGAGAATCAATAACACTTCGGCAAGACGTTCTTTTACAGTTTTTTGTGCAATATCGGTAATAAAAGCATTGGCTTCGCCAAGCTCTACGCATGCTAATTTTAGCATTTCGAGCGAAAATTTGCTGTTGTTTTCAAGTAATTGAAATAATGTTTCGCCTGGTATAAAACAAACTTGCGAATCCTCTAATACTTTTGCTGTATGGCATGCAAAATCATTGCTTAATAACGAACGATAGCCAATAATATCGCCTTTTTTGGCAAACCGAATGATATGCTCTCGTCCTTCGAAACCAGTTTTATAGAGTTTAATTATACCATTGTGTATGCAATAACATCCACTTATGCGACTTCCTTCATTGTAAATTGTTGTTCCTTTTTTAAAAACCTGACATATTTTTTCGTAATTCAGCAAATTAAGTTCATCAATAGTAAGTTTATTAAAAACTGAAATAGAATTTATTATACAATCATCACACGAAGGAGTTGATGTTTGATTTTTTCGTTTCATTATTTACTGATATTTAAGTATTTATACACTTAATTTAGAGATTTTAAGCATGTGGTAAAAATAGTAATAATTTTGCAAATAAAAATAACTTTAGTCATAAAATTCGATATTTTTGTAAAAAAATAAGAATGAAGACCGTTGTTTTAGGGGCAAGTCCAAATCCCGAACGATATTCGTACAAGGCTGTTAAGAAGTTAAAACAGCATGGTTACGAAGTCATAGCCATAGGAAAACGAAAAGGGAATATTGATGGCATAGAAATTATTCAGCAATTGCCATTTTTATCCGATGTACATACAATAGCCATGTATTTGTCTCCTTCCAATCAGAAAGAATATTATGATTATATTTTATCATTAAAACCACAACGTATCATCTTTAATCCTGGAACAGAAAATAAAGAATTAGCTACTCTCGCAGAGAAAAATGGAATTGCCGTTGTAGAATGGTGTGTGTTGATTATGCTTGCTGGAAATCAATACTAATCTTCATTGTTATGAAAAAAAATAAAGATAGAAAATTTCATAATAAACAAAGTTCCCAGAATAATTTAACCAAAAAACTATCCAACGAAAAAAAAATAAATTATTTACCTTATTACATTATTATTTTTGTTGTTGCTTTTTTGGCCTATGCTAATACACTTACTCATGGTTATGTGCTCGACGATTATTCGGTAATAAAAGAAAATTATGTTGTTAAAAAAGGATTTGAAGGAATTCCTACTATCTTAAAAACAGGTTATAGATTTGGTTATTGGAATTCGCCCGATAATTTGTATCGTCCTTTATCGCTTATAATGTTTGCTGTTGAATGGCAATTATTTCCCGATAAACCATTTGTATCTCATTTAATGAATGTAATTTTGTTTGCTTTGTTATGCGTTTTTCTCTTTAAATGGTTACTGATTTTCTTAAAAGATTATTCTATTCATTTTGCTTTTATAGCTGTTTTACTATATGCTTTACATCCTATACATACCGAAGTTGTTGCAAACATTAAAAGCCGTGACGAAATTTTAGCTTTTCTATTTGCAATAATTACAATGATTTTATTTGTCCGATATCATCATACTTCTAAATGGTATTGGCTGGTTAGTGCTTTATTTTCGTTTCTATTGGCTTTATTATCGAAAGAAAGTGCCATAACATTTTTAGCCATCATACCGCTATCATTTTATTTCTTTAAAATTATACCCAATCAACGCAATGTTTTTATTACTGTGTTAATGCTTGTTCCTGTTTTACTATTCTTTGCCATGCGGCATAGAGCCATTGGGCATCAATTGCATTTAGACGAAACATCAATGATTGATAATTTGTTAGTTGCTGCCCCCGATTTCATCTCACGATATGCTACTGCCATTAAAATTTTAGGATTATATTTATGGAAATTAGTTGTGCCTTATCCATTAGCGTGCGATTATTCGTATAATCAAATTCCAATTGTTGGATTAACAAATATTTATTTTATCATCTCGTTTATTGTTCATTTATTGTTATTTACGTTAGCCATTTATTGGTTTAAAAAAAGACATCTTTTGTCGTTTCTCATATTGTTTTACTTTATTAGCATGTCAATAAACTCAAATTTATTGATATTAATAGGAACATCATTTGGAGAACGCTTATTATTTGTCCCATCATTTGCTTATACAACCTTTATTAGTTTTGTATTAATAAAATTTTCAAAACACACGATATTGCCGAATTCAATTTTATCTGCATATAAAGTTATTTTTTCAAAACCTGTCTTCCTTTCATTGATAATTTTAGTGCCTTATCTTTTCCTCACCATATCAAGAAACAAAGATTGGAAATCGAGCCTGTCATTATACGAAGCAGATATTCGAAAATCGCCAAACTCGGCACACATGAATTATTATTATGGCTTAGAACTCATGAAAGAAAGAGCCATGAAAGACGGAAAAGTAGTAAATCCCTCCTATTTAGATTCAGCTATTTTTTATTTTACAAAAGCAAAACAAATCATTCCAACCTATGCCGATGCTTATGATCAGATAGGCTTAGCATATTTTAGAAAAAACGATTGGGACAAAGCTCTTGCATACTATGATACGTGCTTAACATTAGCTCCCGGAAAGCCTATCACCTATAGCAATATGGGAGTAATATATTTTCAGCGACAACAATACGATAAGGCTCTCGAATTATACGAAAAAGTGGTTCGATACGATCCAAAATTTGCAGACGGATGGTTTAATTTAGGAAGCACTTATGGCACATTAGGTAGATTTAATGATGCCATATATGCATTCAAAAAATGTCTGGAATTTAATCCTGAAAAAGCCGAAGCTTATTATTTTTTGGGTATTACATATCAAAACCTAAAAGACGAAACTAATGCTCAATTTTATTTGAATAAAGCATACGAACTGAATCCTAACTTAAAAAAACCATAAAAAATTAAGGATAAAGGCGTACATGCGACCATTCTCCTTGCACAATAGAATAAGCAACTCTGTCGTGTAACCGTGAAGGCATGCCTTGCCAGAATTCAAAATAATAAGGGACAACCAAATACCCCCCCCAAGTTTCGGGACGAACAGGATGTTTTATGTTTTTAAATTGCCGTATCAGTGCTGCTCGACTGGGTAAAATTTCGCTTTGTTTTGAAATCATGGCAGATTTTTGACTTTCAACAGGTCGCGAATAAAAATATTTGTCCGACTCTGCTGCCGAAATTTTTTGACATGTTCCCAATATTCTAACTTGTCGCTCGGTTGTTTGCCAAAAAAACAACAACGAAACTTTTTGATTATGTTCTATTTGCTTGCCTTTTGCACTTGAATAATGAGTAAAAAAAACAAAGCCTTTTTCGGAAAATGATTTCAATAATACAACCCGACTATGTGGCTGTAATTGTTCATCTACGGTTGACAATACCATCGCATTAACTTCGAAAGATTCGAATTTCTCCGCTTCTTGAAACCATTTTTCGAATAATTTGAACGGATTTTTTCTTGCTATTATTACTTTTCCACTATAATTTTTTCGATAATCGGAAAGGTTATACATCTTTTTTTTATACAAAGTTATAGAAAACAACATCGAATAAAAATGCAAACAACTATCGTTAAAATTTTCAAACCTAAATCAATATCCCACGAACAAGATATATTATCAAAACAATTATTCCTATTACAAACTCAATACCTTTCTTTGATGGAGAAAACAACATCATTAATCTTAATGGCAATAATCCTGTTAAACAAAGTCCAATAATTCCAAAAGTTTCCTTATATGCAAGGTAAAATACGTTATCCCACAAATTCAAAGTTAAATTTATTATAAATTGTTCACCAAATTGTCGAATTGTTTTTGTTTTTTCTATGAACCAAGTAACCTTTGAATTTTCAAAAATAACGGTTATATACAAAAGTGCAGCAAATAGTGCAACAAATGTTACAATAGCTAATATGGTATCAATAACAGAAATATTAATGATTGTTGAAATCCAATAACTAACATATCCACTAAAAATTAACCACGGAATGTATAGAAATAGCACTAATTTTACAACAGAACTAAAATTATTCTTTGCTTCTATTGGCTCATTTGAAGTACCATCGTCTTTATCAAATATCATTGTTTTCCCTTCGATAAAACCAAACATTGCAAACAGAAGTCCCAAAATGTAGGCAATGAAAGTAATTTCTTGAGAAATAGTATAAATTTTTTGAAAATCAGGATGATGTGAAAACATGTAGGGTATAGTAATAATAAGCGAGCCAAATATTAATAAAATTAAGCTATTAACGCCCATTTTTACAATCTTAAAAGATAAATTTTTTTGGTATAATTCAAATAAACTGCCTATTTGTCGAAAAAAGAAAAACATAAATATGCAATAGATTATAGCAAACATTAAGGGATGAATCAATGCCAAAAATTTTAAGTCTCCTACATCAACTGAAACAAAAGGAAAAAGTAATACATTTGTAAGAATCATAAAATCAAAGACATAATGATTTATTCTTTTCATACCTACCTAATATTTCTTACAACGTATAAGATGTAAAAATAAAAAATTTATGCAAATCAAACACAGAACACAAAAACATTAAATTGAAAATGATGTGCATATAATTGGTTCATTTTTTGATGTATATTTGTAAAAAAATAGATTTATGAATGCAATTTTCTTTATATGGTTATGGATGGCAATTATTGGTAACACTATAGCCGATTTGCCAGAACCTATTAGCAATGCTATCAAAAATGGTAACGCTACTGAGCTTACTAAATATTTCAACACGAATATTGATTTAACCATTTTGGATAAACAGGATATTTACAGTAAAACCCAAGCTGAATCGTTATTAAAAGAGTTTTTTGCTAAAAATGTGCCTTCCAATTTCAGAGTTATTCATCAAGGTGGAAAAGACGATGCTCAATATTATGTAGGAAAACTCACAACATCAACGGGCATATATAGAATTTCTATATTAATGAAAGGACAAGGAAAATCTTCATTAATTCACCAATTTAGAATTGAAAAAGAAAATGATTGACAAGGGAATTAAAGAATGGGTTGAAAGGTATATTGAAGAAGATGTAGGTGCAGGTGATGTTACAACATTAGCAACTATTCCCAACAACATCCATGGCGAAGCCAAATTGTGGGTCAAAGAGCAAGGAATACTTGCCGGAGTGGCCATTGCGAAACAAATTTTCGAATGGTATGATACAGAATCAAAAGTTGAAATATTTTTACATGATGGCACCATTTGCGATGGCAATAAAAATTTAGTTTTTTCCGTAAAATCTAACGTTCATACATTGCTAAAGTTAGAACGACTTATTCTTAACATTATGCAACGTATGAGCGGTATTGCCACAACTACCCATAAATTTGTAAAAGCTGTCGAAGGAACGAAAGCCATTATATTAGACACAAGAAAAACAACACCCGGGTTTCGTTATTTCGAAAAAATGGCTGTTCGTATAGGCGGCGGTCAAAACCATCGTTTTGGTTTATTCGACCAAATACTCATAAAAGACAATCACATAGATTTTGCAGGGGGTATTGATAATGCGCTTATTCAAACTCAAAAATATATTGAAAAAAATAATCTCCAAATTCCCATCGAAGTTGAAGCAAGAACTTTGAGCGATATTGAAAAAATTTTACAATACCCTTTTGTAACCATTATTTTACTCGACAATTTTTCACTAAGCGAAACACAACAAGCAGTAAAATTAATAGACGGAAAAGTAAAAGTAGAATCGAGCGGAGGTATCAATATACATAATGTAAGAGATTATGCTTTATGCGGAGTCGATTATATTAGTATTGGCGCACTAACTCATCATGTTAGTAGCTTAGATTTAAGTTTAAAAGCTAGTTTTTAACATGAACTTAGCACAAAAAACTCTTAATTTTTTAAAAACATTTACTTTACCGGGATTCGATCAATTGCCTTTATGGGAAGTTTTAAAGTTTCTTATCAAAAGCTTAAATAAATCGGCATTAACCGTCAGAGCTTCGTCTATTTCGTATAATCTTTTTTTGGCATTGTTCCCTGCACTAATTTTTTTCTTTTCTGCATTAGCTTATGTTCCTATTTCAGGTTTTACACACGAATTGCTTAGGCTTCTTAAAGAAGTTATGCCTACAAATGCTTACCTTACTATTCGAAGCACAATCATAGATATAATTCAATACAAACGTGCCGGACTATTATCTTTTGGTTTTGTTTCTACCTTGTATTTCGCTACCAATGGCATGAATGCGCTAATCGCTGCTTTTAATGCAACAGAGCTTACTTACGATAATAGAAACTGGTTTCAACGACGTGTAGTTGCATTTATCTTATTACTAATTTTTTCAATTTTAATTATATTGGCAATTGCTTTGCTTATTTTTAGCCAATCGTTTTTTAATTTTCTTGTTGAGCAAGACTTTATTCGAACAGGAATATTATTATGGCTACTTAAACTTGCCAAATGGATTATTGTATTATCGTGCTTTTTCTTTTCAATTTCTTTTTTGTATTATTTTGCACCTGCAAGAAAATCCAAATTTAAGCTAATTTCGGCTGGTTCAACATTAGCAACCCTTTTAGTTTTACTGGTATCTCTTGGTTTTTCCTATTACGTTAACAATTTTGGACAATACAATAAACTTTACGGTTCATTAGGAACACTCATTGTGCTTATGTTATGGATTTATTTTAATTCGCTTGCTTTACTTATAGGATATGAATTAAATTGGTCTATTCGTCATACAAAACAAAAATTAAAAGAATTGAAACATCAAAGTAGTTAGAATAGTTTTTTTATCTAATTTTGAACAACGAAATAAAATATTCAAAACTATACATTATGAGTCAAAAGAAAATCATCGAATGCGTTCCGAACTTTAGCGAAGGACGCAACATGGATATTATTAAACAAATTACCGATGTCATCGAATCTGTCGAAGGAGTTAAATTAATCGATGTAGATCCTGGTAAAGCTACCAATCGAACAGTAGTAACATTTGTTGGCGAACCAGAACCTGTTTGCGAAGCTGCCTTTTTAGCTGCTAAGAAAGCTAAGGAACTCATAGACATGACCAAGCATAAAGGCGAGCATCCCCGTTTTGGTGCAATGGATGTTTGCCCGTTAGTACCCGTTGCAAATATTACCATGGATGAAACTGTAGAATATGCCCGAAAACTCGCCAAACGTATAGGCGAAGAACTTCAATATCCGATATATTGCTACGAATTTGCATCCTTTACTCCCGAGCGAAAAAATTTAGCTTATGTACGTTCGGGCGAATACGAAGCCTTACCCGAAAAGTTAAAAAAGCCCGAATGGAAACCCGATTTCGGACCTGCTGAATTTGTTCCTAAAACAGGTGCAACCGCAGTAGGAGCCCGCAACTTTTTAATTGCATACAATGTAAACTTAAATACAACATCTACACGTCGGGCCAATGCTATTGCATTTGATGTTCGCGAAAAAGGACGACCCGTAAGAGAGGGAAATCCTTACACTGGCAAAATCAAAAAAGACGAACATGGTAACGAAATTTGGCAACCCGGAACATTAAAAGCCGTAAAGGGCATAGGCTGGTTTATTGAAGAATACGGCATAGCCCAAGTCTCACTTAATTTAACCGATATTACCGTAACACCTTTACATGTTGCTTTTGAAGAAGTATGTAAAAAAGCAGAAGAGCGAGGTGTACGAGTTACCGGTAGCGAAATAGTTGGTGTTGTGCCTTTGCAAGCCATGCTCGATGCTGGAAAGTATTTTCTGAAAAAACAAAAACGTTCGGTTGGAATTCCCGACGAAGAAATTGTTCGAATTGCTATTAAATCATTAGGTCTCAATGAGTTGTATCCCTTCGATCCGAAAAAGAAAATTATTGAATACATATTACAAGAAGAAGAAAATCAAAAGAAAAAACTTGTAGATCTTACTTTAAGAGGTTTTGTCCAAGAAACAGCATCCGAATCGCCTGCACCTGGTGGAGGTTCTATTTCTGCCGCTATGGGAGCTATGGGAGCCGCGTTAGCTACTATGGTAGCTAATTTATCATCGCACAAACCCGGATGGGACGACCGATGGGAAGAATTTAGCAATTGGGCAGATAAAGGAAAACAATATTACCAAGAATTGTTATTTCTAATTGATGAAGATACGCGAGCATTTAATAAAATAATGGACGCTTTTTCGTTACCTAAATCAACCGAAGAAGAAAAAACAATCCGACAAAAAGCTATTCAAGAAGCTACACGTTATGCAATCGAAATCCCATTACGTGTGATGAAAGTAGCATATAATAGTATGGAGGTAATTAAAGCGATGGCCGAAATAGGTAACCCAAATTCTGTTTCTGATGCTGGTGTAGGAGCCATTGCTGCTCGTGGTTGTGTGATGGGAGCATATTTAAACGTAAAAATTAATGCTGCTTCGTACGAAGATAAAGAATTTGTTAATAAAGTATTGACCGAAGGAGCAGAAATAGAACGAAAGGCTATGGAAATGGAAAAAGAAATACTGAACATTGTTAATGGAAAGATAAACATCAATTAAACAATAAAAAAGCAGCACCTTATGTGCTGCTTTTTTTTGTGGTCCCACTTGGGATCGAACCAAGGACCCCCTGATTATGAGTCAGGTGCTCTAACCAGCTGAGCTATGGGACCAAAATCGGACGGCAAAACTAATACAAATTTTTTTTTTCGCAAAATAAAAAACAATTTTTAAAACAAATATTCTGCATCCCAAACAAAAGCACGAATACCAACTTCTTTATTGGCTTCATCTAAAAACTTAAGAGCTTTTTGTAAATCGGGCAATTGATTATTATTAACAATCGTAAGAATTGCACTATTTTCTTCGGGCCAGGTATGAGTGCCCATTCGGGGTTCGCCTTCATTGCCTTGCCCGTACACAGTTTCCCACAATGTAAATGCTTTTATACTTAATTTATCTAAGATATATAGTATTTGTTCACTTACAGCCTTATTGTAAATAATAAATACAGCTTTCATACACAAGTTATTTAGGTAAAACTTCATCTAATAAAGAAAACTCACTCTGAAACTTTTTACGTAAACGACGACTACCCGATCGAATTAAAATGTAATACAACACTGGCACTATAATTAAAGTAAGTACTGTAGTAAAAATAAGTCCACCTATAACCGATATTCCTATAGGTGCCCATTGTTCACTACCTTCGCCAGTACTGAGTGCAAGTGGCAACATGCCCAAAATGGTAGTAAGTGCTGTCATTAATATAGGACGCAAACGAGAACGACCGGCTTCTACCAGTGCGTCGAATAATTTCATCCCTCTATCGCGAAGCAAATTAGTAAAATCTACTAAAATAATAGAATTTTTTACAGCAATACCTATAAGCATAAACGCTCCAAGTAATGAATTGACACTAAAAGATATTCCCGTAATAAATAAAGCAATAAACACTCCGCTAAAAGCAAAAGGTATTGCAATCATAATGATTATTGGCATTGTAAACGATTCGAACTGTGCTGCCATAGTTAAATAAACGAGCAACGAAGCCACCAGCATAAGTAATGCTAAATCGCGAAACGATTCTTGTTGATCTTGATATGCCCCGCCGACAACTACATCGGTATGCTGAGGAACAGTTGTTTGAGCTATTGTTTTTTCAATATCGGTAGCTACTTCATTTAACGAACGCCCTTGAGGTTTTACCGATATTTTTATCATACGTTGTTTGTTTTCGTGTTCAATAACCGGTGGTGAACTTAGTTCGCGTAAATCGGCAATATCCGATAAAAATACCTTGTTGCCTTGCATGTTTCGAATAGTAATATTTTTAAATAATTCAATATTATGTCGAATTTCATTATTTAAACGAAAAACGATATCGTATTCTTTCCCTTCTTCTTTCAATTTTGATGCGGTAAATCCTGTCAGGTAATTTCGTAAAGCTGCTCCTACCATTGCTGAATTTAATCCCATTTGAGCCATTTTTTCTTGTTTTAGAAAAATCTTAATTTCTGGTTTATCACTTTCCTGACTAATTAACACTTCTTTTGCACCCTCGATGTTTTTAATTTTTTCGGCAAGTTGCTTGGCATATACCATCGATTGATCGAGGTTAAAACTAAATATTTTTACATCTATATTGTTGCTTCCCATACCTCCCATAGCCGCCTGGTAAGTAATATCGTATTTGATAACCTCTGGCATGGAATCGAGGACCGAACGCAAATCGTTTCCTATAGAAAAAACAGAACGACTTCGATGATCTAAATCTTTAAACCGAACCATAAGTTGAATAACATTGCTTGCATTTGCACTAAATGCCGAAATAAACGATGCTTCGTCGGAAGCTCCGGCCGATATAGCATGGGCTACTACTTCATTAGGGTAGCGTTCGTGTAATATTTGTTCCAATTTTTTCATCGTTTCTTCGGTTTTCTCCACTTTAATACCCGTTTGTAGGGTTATTTTGGCCGATATCATGCTTTGATCGGATTGTGGTAAGAAATCGGCACCAATAAATTTCATTAAGGAAACCGAAAAAACAAAAATCAAAATTGCTACAATAAGCGTACTTATTTTATGTCGAAGAACAAAGCTAATGCTGTTTTTATAAAATTCGTCTAATTGATTAAGCGCTTTACCTATTGTTTTGTCCCACAATGTTATTTTTCTTTTTTCTTTTTGATAAGCATACGATTTAAGTATTTGGGAGCTAAGCATTGGTGTAAACGAAATGGCTGCAATTGTAGAAACAACAATGGTAATACTAATAATCCAACCGAAAGAATTGAATAAAGCACCTGTAAAGCCTGTAAGCAATGTCAATGGCATAAATACTGCCACAATAACTACAGTTGTAGCAATCACAGCAACCCATACCTCGTTAGTTCCATATATTGCAGCTTCGCGTCGTGTGCTACCTCGCTCTATGTGCTTAATGATATTCTCGAGCACAACAATGGCATCGTCAACAACCATTCCAATTGCAATGCTTATAGCCGATAATGTTATAATATTGAGAGAATTATTCGATGCATACAAGTAAACTAACCCACTCATTAAGGAAATAGGAATAACAGCAAGCACAATAAGCGAAGGTCGCCATCGTCCTAAAAAGAAAATGACCACAATGCTTACAAACAACAAAGCAAACAATATCGTTTCGGAAAGGTTGCGAATAGAAGTTAAAATATTACGCGAAGTGTCGAATATGGGCTCAATCTTTACATCGGAAGGCAATGTTGGTAAAATTTTTTCCATTTCAGCTTTAACCTTATTGGCTACTTTTACTGTATTTGAGCCCGATTGTTTCATTACTAACAATCGTAAGCCCTTCCCTGAATTTATACGTTCAATAATAGACCTGTCCTTTAAAGTATCTGTTACAGTAGCAATATCTTTAATACGAATAGTTTTTCCATTTTGAAAAGTGAGTACTGTATTTTTAATTTGATCGGCCGATTGAAACTCACCTTGCAACGATATTTTATATTCTAAATCGTTAGTTTTTACTGATCCTATAGGTAAATTTAAGTTTTCTGCTTTTACTATTTGAGCTATCTGATCGAAAGTAATACCGTAGTTGTTTAAAGCCAATGGATCGAATTCAACGTAAATAGTACGCTTAGGCGTTCCTATAGTCATAACAGAAGCAACACCATTTATACGATTTAATTGATTGATTACTTTTTCCTCTAGTATTTTACTAATACCTTCATAATTCTTATTGGCTGTAACTGCATAAAATAAGATGGGCATTTGTGAAGTTGAAAACTTAAGTATAGTAGGACGATCGACACCCGAAGGTAACAAAGGGACAACTCTATCTAAAACATTCCGAATATCGTTGGCGGCTTCATCGAGATTTGTGCCATAATTAAACTCGGCTGTAACAATTGAAATATTATCGCTCGAACGGGAAGTTATCTTCTTTAAATTATTCAGAGCACTTACTTGCTCTTCTATAGGCTTAGTAATGTTTTGCTCTATATTTTCGGAATTAGCCCCCGGATAAGTTGTGAGTATCGTAATAGTAGGAAATTCTATTTCAGGGAAATAATCGATTGCCAATTGGCTCAACGAATATACACCAACAACAATGACGGCTATAAAAACCATTAATGTTGTAATTGGCTTTTTAACAGCTGCTTCGTATATTTTCATAGGGCTATTGTTTTACTATATTTATTTTTGAACCATCAACTAACTTTTCTTGTCCTACAACAACTATGCTATCGCCTTCATGTAATTCGTCGGAATAAATTTCCGATAGTTCGTCGGTTAATAATTGATGCTGAACAAAAATCTGTTGTGCAGTGTTGTGTTGAACTTTAAACACATAAAACCGAGCAGTACCTTGCAATTTTTGTATGGCTATAGTAGGAACAACAGTAACTTCTACTTCGCCAAGCGTAAGTTTGGCATTGGCAAACATACCGGGCTTTATTTGCTGACTATAGTTAGGTATTTGTAATTCTACTCTGAAAGTTTTGCTAATAGGATCTATAACAGGATAAATACGATTTATTTTTGCATCGAATACTTTATTGGGCAAAGCATCAACCATTATTTTGACAGGCATTGTTGATTTTATTTGTGCATAATATTTTTCGGGCATGTCAATGTTTAGCTTCATGGCAGATATTTGTTCAATAGTAACCAATGCAGCTTTGCCCTCTTTAGTATTGGGTGCTGCCGAAAACATTTCGCCTTCGTTGTAATATTTTGCAGTTACTATCCCCGAAATAGGGCTTTTCAGATATACGTTTTTTTCTATAAAAGCATAGCTGTTTTTTGTTACTTCGTAGTTGGTTTTAATTTGTTCGTATTGTTGCTGCGAAATAGCCTGTAATTTATACAACGAATCCATACGTTTAAAATCTTTTTCGAGTTGTAATAATTGTAATTTTGTTGTCATGTACTGAGTAGGATCCATTTCGGCTATTAAATCGCCTTTATTGACAACAGAACCCACATCAACAAATAATTTTTCAATTTTACCAGGACTTGTAGGAACTAAATGCACTTTTTCCCAACTTTCGATATTACCAGAAAAAGTTAAAGATTTTTCTATCTTTTGTTTGGTAACTTTTTCAATTTTGACATTAAAAGCCTTTTCTTCATTGTTTTGCTTTTCTTGTTTTGCTTGTTTCGATGCACAAGCTCCCAACAATGATACTATCAAAATTATTGCAAAATGTTTTAGTTTATTATCCATAATATTATTTATTTTTTATGTTCATCAATTTTTCTAAATTTGTTTTAGCGTTGATTAGCTCCAAAGATGCTGTTATGAAATTATTTTCAGCATTTAAATAATTTGTATTGGCTTGTGTTACATCAAGACTTGAACTCACACCTTGCAAATATTTGTTTTCGATATTTGTATAAACCCGTTTAGCAACTTCGATATTTTTCTTTTGAAGCAAATAGTTGTCATAAGCGTTTTTAAGTGTATATCGTAGCTGCTTTTCTTGAATAAGCAATTGTTCGGCTATGGTTTCGGTTTGGTATTTGGCTTTTTCGTATTGAATGCGGGCTTTAGTATATTGTGTATAATTTTGAGTTCCGCCAAATATAGGGAAAGATAGGCTTAAACCGAGCACTTTCGATGGGAACCAACTTAGGTTATTCATTTCGTTGCCTTGGCCAGTCTTTGTATAATTATAAAAACTAGCTATAGTAGGCAGCACATCGGCCTTTTCTTTATCAACAGCTAATTTAGCCATATGTTCCTGAGTTTTTAATAACTGATAATCGGTATTGGTTTCTATCGCAAAAGTATTGGTAAGTAATTGTAAAATTTGTTGTTCGTTAATTAAATCTTCGAGATTTGTAGTTAATTCAATAGCCTGTGCCGTATCTAAGCCTAAATTAAATCGTAATAAATTTAGCGTAAGCTGATAATTTCGTTTGAGGCTGTGTTTGGCATTTTGCAAATTCGTTATGGTTATATCCATTTGATCTACATCGGTTGATTGTAGCATACCAAGATTGTACATAGCTTTGGTTTTTTCTTTAATGCTTTCAAGATTATTTATGTTATTGCTTAGAATGGATAAAGATTTTTTTAATACTAAAGCAGATGTATAAAAAGTTTTTACTGAAGCAATAACTTCGTTTTCGGTTTTTAAATATCCTATTTCTGAAAGTTTACGACTTTGTTCCGACATTTGAATACCTACTATTAACGGTGCACTTAAAATTACTTGTTGAGCTTTAATTGCCCAGCTTGTTTGATATTCAACGCCAAACTGAACCGGAATATATTTACCCGGTTGCCCAAACATGATACCCGGAAGCAACACCGTATTTAGTTGCAAATTATCTAACCACGATGCTTCAAAATTTACTTTGGGCAAGTAATTGGTTACGGTTTCCCACTTCGATTTATGGGCAATAAGACGGTCGTAGCTTGCTAATTGTAAGCTCCTGTTCTGGTTCAGAGCTATTTTAATAGCATCTTCTAATGTTATAGATTTTATTTCCTGTGCTTGTATGTGCAGAAATAAACCAATGCTAATAAGTAATATCCATGCTTTACGTATCATAATTCTATTTGATTTATCTTTGTTCGTAAATATTGACGACCTTTTTCGTTAACAATAGCGTGTAAATGAAATAAATATATCTCGCGTAAAACCGTATCTACAGAATATTTTTTTAGTTGTTCGCTGTTGATTAAATCGGGGAAATGTTCGATAATATTTACATACATGAACGATACTATTTCTATGTTTATGTTTTTACGATAAACACCTTCGGTAATTCCACGTTGTAAGTTTTGAATAATTTTTTCACGAATATGTTTTACGCGGAAATCATTGAGCTTTTTTGCTTGTACAGGATAATATTTTTTTAATTCCCAAAAAAATATAGGATTCACATGCTTGCCCAGTTCTGCCAATCGGGTTATTACATTTAAAATAACATCAATAGCATTTTCCGAGTCCCGGTTCAATTGTTCATCACAATCCTTATCGTGTATAGAATAAATGATTGCATCAATAATTTTATCGAGCAATTCGTCTTTACTTTGAAACCATTGATACAATGTTTTCTTTGACACACCCAATTCACGGGCAACATCATCCATGCTTGTGTTACGAATGCCATATTTCATAAATAACTGAGAAACTGCCTGAAGTTGTTCGGAAGACATGCTCATAATTTTTTTTCTGCAAATATACAAAACGAAATTTACGCAGAAAACTATTTTTGTGAAAATAGTTTCCTTAATGGTTAATTTATGTTAATTTTAAATTAGGAATAATTTGCTATTATTTATTATCTTACATTAGCAGCCTTACATTGAAAAGTATTATATACAATTTTAATGATATAAGGTTTATTATAAATTGGAAAAGTAATTGAAACCAGAAAAATGACGGTAAACAAATAAGATTCAAGCAAAACTGTTTAAAAACATTTTTTCAAAGTTTCATAAAACATTCATTGCGTTTTTAAATTTTAACTATTTTTGGCATAAAATCTTAAATGGTATAACTATGAAAATTTTAGTAGCAACCGAAAAACCGTTTGCCAAAATAGCCGTCGATGGCATTCGTAAAGTCGTAGAAGATGCTGGTTATCAGCTTGTCCTTCTCGAAAAATACACCGACAAAAATCAGCTATTATCGGCAGTTGCCGATGCAGATGCATTAATAGTTCGTAGCGATAAAGCCGATGCACAAGTTATTGAATCAGCAAAAAACTTAAAAATCATTGTTCGTGCCGGTGCCGGTTATGACAATATAGACCTGCCAGCAGCAACAGCCAAAGGAATTGTTGTTATGAATACCCCCGGTCAAAATTCCAATGCCGTTGCCGAATTAGCTATAGGCATGATGATTTTTATGGCTCGCGGACAATTTAAAGGAATTTCCGGTACCGAACTAAAAGGAAAAAAACTTGGCATACATGCCTACGGATATGTCGGAAAAGCTGTTGCTACTATTGCTAAAGGTTTTGGTATGGATATTTATGCTTTCGATCCTTTTATTTCCAACGATATTATGATAAATGATCAGGTAAAGCCTGTTGCTTCAGTCGAAGAATTGTACAAGATTAGCGACTACTTATCGTTACATATTCCGGCAAATGAAAAAACAAAAAAATCTATCCATTACGAATTATTATCCTTACTGCCCAAAGGTGCTACCTTGGTAAATACAGCACGAAAAGAAGTGATTTGCGAAGAATCGTTAAAAAAGATGTTCGAAACGCGCGAAGACTTTAAATATGTTTCGGATGTTGCTCCCGATTGTCATAATGAATTGCTCAAATACGAACATCGTTACTACTCTACACCCAAGAAACAAGGAGCCGAAACTGCCGAAGCCAATATCAATGCAGGAATCGCAGCTGCTAAACAAATAGTTGCTTTCTTTAAACATGGCGATAAAACATTTCAGGTTAACAAATAATAAAAAGGAGGAACTATGGCAATATTAAAACCATTTAAAGGATTACGACCACCCAAGCATATTGCAAAAGACATGGCAGCACGTCCATACGATGTGCTCAATTCGCAAGAAGCACGCGAAGAAGCAAAGGGCAATCCCTATTCACTCTTACATATCACAAAACCCGAAATTGATTTGCCCGAACATATAGACGAACATGACGAACAAGTTTACCAAAAAGCCAAAGAAAATTTCGAAAAATTTTTACAAAACGGTTGGTTAGTACAAGACCCCGATGAATATTTATACATTTATGCTCAAACGATGAACGGACGTACTCAATACGGACTTGTAGGTTGTGCCGGTGTTGACGATTACCTTAATGGTGTAATTAAAAGACACGAGCTCACTCGAAAAGATAAAGAAGAAGACCGCATGAAACATGTGCGGATTACCAATGCAAATATGGAGCCCGTATTTTTTTCGTATCGTGCCGTACCCGAAATTGATGCTATTGTAGAAAATATCGTTAAAACACAACAACCCGAATACGATTTCGTAACTACTGACAATGTAGGACACCATTTCTGGGTAGTACGCGACAAACAAACTATACAAAAGCTAGTTGACTTATTTGCTCAAATACCCTACACCTATGTTGCCGATGGACATCATCGAACAGCTGCTGCCGCATTAGTGGGAAAAGAAAAACGCGAACAACATCCTAATTATACCGGTAACGAAGAATTTAACTACTTTCTGGCTGTTCATTTCCCCGATAATCAACTCAATATTATTGATTATAATCGCGTAGTAAAAGATTTAAACGGATTGACCCCTCAGCAATTTATCGAAAAACTTAAAGAAAAATTTATTATCGAAGAAAAAGGTACCGAAATTTATAAACCTACGCATCTGCATAATTTTTCGATGTATCTTGAAGGAAAATGGTATTCGCTCGAAGCCAAACCCGGCACGTACGACGACAACGATCCTATTGGTGTGCTCGATGTTACCATATTGAGCCGTTATGTACTCGACGAAATTTTGGGTATTAAAGATTTAAGAACCGACAAACGAATAGATTTCGTTGGAGGAATACGCGGTTTAGGAGAACTAAAAAAACGTGTCGATTCGGGCGAAATGAAAGTAGCCTTTGCTTTATATCCCGTTACAATGAAACAACTCATTGATATTGCCGACACCGGTAACATTATGCCCCCAAAAACCACATGGTTTGAACCTAAACTGAGAAGCGGATTAGTTGTTCATTTGCTCGACTAATGATACAAAAATTATCGTAAATTTGTCCCCGATTGCATAATCGGGGATTTTTTTATGAATTATATTCAAGAAAATATTGAAAAATTACGTCAACAAATTCCTCCTTACGTAACTATTGTTGCTGTAAGCAAAACACATTCTGTTCAATCAATTGAGGAAGCATATAGGGCAGGAATCAGCATTTTTGGAGAAAACAAAGTACAAGAACTAGTTCAGAAAGCCAAAACAATTTCCCAACCCGTGCAATGGCATATGATTGGACATTTGCAAACAAATAAAGTAAAAACACTTTTACCACACGTTACACTGATACATTCGTTAGATTCGCTTAAATTAGCCAAAGAAATTAACAAAGAATCTCAAAAAATTCAAAAAATTACACCCTGCTTGTTACAAGTACATATAGCAAAAGAAGAAACAAAATTCGGTTTTGATGAATACGAACTTTCTTCCTTCTTAAACAATCCCGATTTGCCAAATCTATCTCATATAAAAATTTGTGGATTGATGGGAATGGCAACTTTTACCGATGATACAGTGCAAATACGAAAAGAATTCAGTACACTCAGAAAATTGTTTGACAAACTAAAAACAACATATTTTGCAAATAACCCCGACTTTAAAGAATTATCTATGGGTATGTCAAACGATTTCAAAATTGCCATCGACGAAGGAAGTACAATGATACGTGTAGGATCTATCATTTTTGGGCAAAGAAATTATACATAAATACATAAACAAAGAAAAAATTTGGTTATCATTGCAAAAAATATGAAAAAATATTTTTCTGTTAAAAAATTTATTATTTTTGTGCAACAGAAAGATGAAAATTGAGAAATAAAAACTAAGGCTATATGAAATTTAAAAGCAAGATTTTAAGCACTTTAGTTATTTTTATTATAGGTGCAATAACTTTACTTACAACTAGCTGTGGTGGCGATAAATCAAATGTTGACAATCAATTAGACGACTCGCTCAGCACAAGCGATGAGTTCAATAAAGCAAAGCAAGTAATATATGGCATACCATCGCCAATAGAAACCGCAATGCTTATGAAACGTGCCGGTGCTAAATACAATCAGGATTATCTCAATCCTCTTAGCAACTTGCCCAACTACACGACAACCAAAAGCATGGCGTTGAACTTAGGCGTATATAGTGCCGATTTAAGCTTTGCCAGCATGTTCGACCAATCCCAAGCCAGCATTAAATACTTATCTGCTACCAAAAAACTCGCCGACGACTTAGGAATATTAAATGCTATTGACAAATCTATCATTACACGAATGGAAAATAATATCAATAATCGCGACAGTGTAATGGAAATTATTAGCGAAACATTTATGAACTCCAACTCATTTCTCAAAGAAAACGACCGTGGCGAAATTGCTGCTATCATTCTAACCGGTGGTTGGCTCGAAGGATTATACATTGGCATACAAATTGTAAAGAATACTTCACAAAACAAAGAATTAATGGAACGTATTGCCGATCAAAGACTTTCGCTTAACACATTAATAAGCCTGCTCAATGAATATAAAAGCGATCCCAATGTACAGTCCATACTTCCCGACATGGAACGCTTAAAAAAAGTATTTGATAAAATACAAACTTCATCTACCAAAATGGAAGTAGTAGAAAAAGACGGCAAAAACATTATTACTTCTACTTCGGAAATAAAATTTACACCCGAAGTGTTTGAAGAATTAGCTGCTGTTGTAACAGAAATTAGGTCTAACATTATTAAATAACCAGGGAGCTATGAAAAAAATATTTGTAACTGCAATCATCGTAATCGTAGCAATGACTATAACAAATGTAGCTTCGGCTCAATGTAAAAATTTTGCCAAAAAAATATGTAAGTTGGAGTTGCTCCCTTATGTTCACGATGGTATCTACAACGCTACCGTGTTGAGCGAAGGCGAAACTGCCGAATTGTATAAAACATTCTATGCCGGACAAGAATACAGAGTTACCGTATGCGGCGATGAAAATCTTCCGCCTATTCAATTTCAGGTTCTCGATGCCGAACGCAATGTATTATACGACAATAAAAAACATAATTACGCCAAAAGTTGGGATTTTAAGTTACAATCAAGTAAACAACTTATAATATCCATACAAGTTCAAACTTCCGATGAATTGACAGATCAAATTCTTAGTGGTTGTGTAGCTGTACTGGTTGGCTTTATGAATATTGAAAATACGTTCAATCAGAACAAGTAAAACAATACATATCCATAATTTTTTATTTTAAACTGTCCTATTCGAGGGCAGTTTTTTTATTTTACTTTTTAAATATTGTCCTGTAATTGAATTTTCTACTTTTACAATCTCTTCGGGCAAACCACATGCTACAATATAACCTCCATTTTCTCCACCACCTGGTCCTAAATCTATAATCCAATCAGCACTTTTTATTATATCTAAATGGTGTTCGATAACTACTACCGTATGATGATATTGTACCAGTTTGTTTAATGCTTTTAACAACATCTGAACATCATGCAAATGCAATCCCGTACTAGGTTCATCAAAAATAAACAAGGTATGGTGTTTTGCGGGTTGGCTTAAAAATAAAGCTAATTTTAACCGTTGTGCTTCCCCTCCGCTTAAAGTAGACGTAGATTGCCCTAACGTTAAATAACCTAAACCTACTTCTTGCAATATGCAAAGCTTATTAGCAATAGATTTTTCAAGAGTTCCATCGCTTGCAGAAAAGAAAGTTATTGCTTCGTCAACGGTCATATCGAGCAAATCAGAAATAGATTTGCCTTTGTATTCTATTTCCAATATTTCGGGTTTAAAACGTTTTCCTTGGCAAGCTTCGCAAACTAATTTCACATCGGCTAAAAACTGCATATCTACGGTTAAATACCCTTCGCCTTTGCATTCTTCGCAACGCCCCCCTTCAATATTAAATGAAAAGTACGATGGTTTTAATTTTAATTTTTTAGCTAAGGGTAATTCGCTGTAAAACAATCGCAAATCATCATAAATTTTTAAATATGTTAGTGCATTGGAACGAGTAGAACGTCCTATTGGATTCTGATCAATTAATTGTACATCTTCAACTTTATCAACATCACCCAAAAGCTCACGAAAACCTGTTGTTTTTTGTATCTTTCCAAGTTTTCTTTGAATGGCAGTGTATAATATGTCGGTTATTAATGATGACTTGCCCGACCCACTAACTCCGGTTACAACTGTTAAAACTTGCAAAGGTATTGTTACATCTATATGTTTTAAGTTATTCAAATATGCATCTTTTACTGTAATTGAATATTTCCATGTTTTTCGGCGTTCTGGCAAAGCAATAGACAATTCTTGTCGTAAATATTTTGCAGTCAAACTTTCTGAATTTTTACACAAAAGGTCTGGGCTTCCAGAAAAAACAATTTCCCCTCCTTTGTGCCCAGCTAATGGACCAACATCTATTATATAATCGGCAGATCGTATTATTTCCTCATCGTGTTCTACTACTACTACCGTATTCCCTATATCTCTCAGATGAAATAGAGATTTTAGTAATTGGTGCGTGTCATAAGGATGAAGACCAATGGTAGGCTCGTCGAGAATGTATAACGAACCTACTAAACTGCTTCCCAAAGAAGTAGATAAGTGGACACGTTGTGATTCTCCTCCCGATAATGTTGCAGAACTTCTATTGAGAGTAAGATAGCTCAAACCTACGTTGATTAAAAATTGTAATCTTGTTTTTATTTCAATAAGCAACCGCTCGGCAACTGCATAATCATGCTTTCCTAATTTTAAATTATCAAACCATAAAAATAATTCACTAATGGGCATCATGAGCAATTCACCTAAACTTTTCCCTTGTATTTTAACATTTTCTGTCTCTGGTTTTAGTCGTTTCCCTTTGCAAGTAGGACACAGTGTTTTCCCTCTATAACGCGACAAAAGTACACGATATTGAATTTTGTATAAATTGCTTTTTAAAAAATTAAAAAAATCATTTATCCCTTCAAAATACTGGCTACCATTCCATAAATATTCTTTCTCTTTATCCGTAAGCTGATAATATGGTGAATGAATAGGAAAATTAACTTTATGAGCATTATGAATAAATTGCCATTTCCATTCCTGTAATGTTTCTCCTTTCCAGCAAGCCACAGCGTCGTCGTAAACTGATAATGATTGGTTGGGTATTACCAAATCTTCATCAATACCGATTGTTTGTCCAAATCCTTCGCATGTGGGGCATGCCCCAGCCGGACTATTAAAATTAAACATTTGCGGGTGAGGTTCTTCAAATATCATTCCACCCGATTCAAATTTATTAGAAAATGTTTCTATTTGCCATTTTCCGTTCCTTTGTATCCCCACAATACATTCTCCTCGCCCTTCAAAAAAAGCCGTTTCAATTGAATCGGCAAGTCTGTTTAAAATTTCTTTATCATGGCAAAATTCAAATCGATCTAATACAATTGCAAAAGGCTCATCATGCTTTATTGATTCGAGCTTTTCAATAGAATTATTTATAAACGCTCTTGTATAGCCCTGTTCTATATAATACTGAACTGATAGTCCGTTTTGCGAATGAAAGCCAATAAATCCCATTAAATGAGCATCTTGATGACAAATAAAATCGAGCACATCGGCAACTGTATGTTTTTTTACTTCTTTACCATTTATGGGTGAGTATGTTTTACCAATCCGAGCATACAAGAGCTTTAAATATTCGTATATTTCTGTAGAAGTCCCAACCGTAGAGCGAGGATTTGTAGTTATTGTTTTTTGTTCTATCGCAATAGCAGGAGGAATTCCCGATATAAAATCTACTTCGGGTTTGGGCAATCGTGTTAGAAACTGCCGCGCATAAGACGAAAGACTTTCGATATAACGACGTTGTCCTTCAATAAATAAAGTATCGAAAGCTAATGATGATTTTCCGCTTCCCGAAACACCCGTAATTATGACTAATTTTTGATGAGGAATTTCAACATCTATGTTTTTTAAATTGTTTACTCGTGCTCCTTTAATAATAATTTTATCGTTTAATCGCTGCATAAATGGAATAATATTTGCAAAGGTAATGATTGATTTTTGAAACTTTATTTGTATATTTGCGTAGAAATAATTAAAACCAGCTGCCTATTGAAAATTTTTACCACTTGAACTAAAAAAGTGGTTATGAAAACAAATCATTTATCCGATAGTGAGCTCATTAAAGCTTACTTATCGGGAAACGAGGCAGCCGTTGTAGAAATTATTAATCGTTACAAGAGAAAAGTTTATACCTACATCTATTACAGAATAAAAAATAAAGAAAAATGCGCCGATATTTTTCAGGAAACTTTTATTAAAGTTTTTAGCTCAATTAAAGAAAACAAATACAACGATGATGGCAAATTCATTGCCTGGATAATAAGAATTGCTCATAATTTAATTGTTGATTACATTCGCAAAGAAGATAGATTAAAAACAATTGCTTTAGACAACTATGATTACGATTTATTAAATAATAAGAAATTGAGCGATGTTCATACTGAAAACAAAATTATTAAAGAAGAAATACATCATGACATACGAAACCTTCTGGATTATTTACCTCCATCTCAGAAAGAGGTTGTAGTTATGCGTTTTTTCTTAGGAATGAGCTTTAAAGAAATTGCTGAAATAACAAATGTAAGTATTAACACTGCTCTTGGTAGAATGCGATATGCACTCATTAACTTAAAAAAATTAATTGCACAATATCATATAGAAGTTGTTGAATAACCATTTTTTATTACAATATTTTTTTTATTTATCCGTTTTCTATTAGGTAAATGTAAATTGCCTATGAATATTTCTACTTTTCTGTATTCTTACGATAATACTAATTTTGAAAATGAAGAAAACGATGAACACGTTTTTGATGATATTATTTGTTTATCAGATTTTTATTTAGATCCACCGGAAAATTTAGTAAAAGATACTATTAAATTAGTATTAAATCTTTCGGACAAATAAGTTTTTTTGTAATTTTATGGTAATTTTAACCTAATCTCATTCAGAGAGAGTGAATTTTTATTCTTTTTATCATGAAATATAAATGTAAAATTTGTGGATACGTTTACGATCCTGACATTGGCGATCCAAGTCAGATGATTTTACCGCAAACAATTTTCGAAGAACTACCGTCAGGCTGGGTTTGTCCTATTTGCGATGCTCCCAAAGAAGATTTTTTTCCAATAAATTAATTATTGATTAGCAACCATCAAATTATTTTTTCGTCTTTAAGTTAGACTCATGAAAATAAACTGGCAAGATACAGAGAGTGTTAAGCGTTTGGTAGAAGGGTGCATTAAGGGCGATAAAATGAGTCAACAGTTGTTGTACAAAACGTTCTATGGCAAAATGTTAGTAGTATGCATGCGATATACACAAAATAAAGAGGAAGCGCTTGACATTTTGCAAGACGGATTTGTAAAAGTTTTTCAGAAACTGAGAAACTTTGAACACAAAGGTTCTTTGGAAGGTTGGATTCGAAGAATAATGGTTAATACCGCCATTGACAGCATACGTCGAAAAAAAGATGTATTTGCAAAAACCAACGAAGAACTTGAACTGGATCAGTTTGTGGACGATACCTTTGACGACGAAGAATTAGAAAAGATGACGTTGCTGAAAGCCGAAATATTAATTGAACTCATCCAGCAATTAACGCCTGCTTATCGCACTGTTTTTAACATGTATGTTATAGAAAACATGACTCACGCCGAAATCGCACAACGACTAAATATAAATATTGGAACTTCGAAATCGAACCTTGCCAAAGCAAAAATGAAACTTAAAGAATTGTTTACTCAATATATTAAAACATACTATCATGAAACGTTTTGAAGAAATCATACAAGATAAACTCAACACTTTCGAATATCCTTACGAAGAAAATTCGTGGATTCAATTTAAACGAAAACAAACACTTCGAAAGTGGACTCGCTTTACTGTAATTTCAGCTAGTATTATAATGGTTACTTCTGTTATTTTCTATATGCTAACAAATGAAAATAAAATAGACAAAAATTCAACCAATACTACTCAAAATACAATACAAACAAACGTTAATAATAATGAAATAATTAATTATGCCCAACCACAAAACACAGAAAAATCGACGGAACGTAAACATCAAACACCTACTATCCATGATAATGTTACAAGTACTGTCGCCCTTCAGAATAACATACAAAATCAAAACTCTGCAAATAATACATTCGATATCAATGATACCAAAAATTATTCAACAGAAATTAAATACTCTATTGGGCAAACTACTCAACAAGGATGTGTTCCATTAACGGTAGAATTCTTTGTTTTGAATCTGCCCAAACAGGCTACTTGCCTATGGAACTTTGGCGATGGTACCGTATCAGCAGAAATAAATCCAATCCATATTTTTACAAAACCTGGTAAATATAACATTTCGGTAAAAATAAATCTTGATGACCAAACATCAATACTAGTAGAAGACGCTAAAGTACAAGCATATGCTCAACCTATTGCTCGCATTTATGCTAAACAAGAAGGAAATACTATCGTATTCGAAAATCAATCAAAACAATTTAGCACAATATCATGGATTTTTGGCGATTCCATTCTCTCTGAGGAAACATGGAAATATCAACCCAATCGTAGTGGCAAGTACAATGTAAAACTAATTGCCGAAAACCAATACGGGTGTAAAGACACTGCCAATAAAATTATAGATTTTACATATTTATTGCCCGTTCAATTTGCCGATGCCTTTACACCCGATGGTGACGGTGTAAATGATGTTTTCGGACCACAAGTAATGGATTTCTCATACTATCAATTCACCTTACAAATCTACAACAAAACAGGCAAAATGATATATGAAACCAAAGGTAGTCCTGTTTGGTGGGATGGTTCTGATATTCATACGCGTCAAAATTGCCCAACCGATGTATATTTTTATAAAGTTATAGCTGTTGATAAATTGGGCAATAAACAAGAATTTTCAGGTAAAATTCAGTTGATTCGTTAAAAAAAATATAGTAAATTTGTAAAAAAACATAAATATGAAAAATATTTTCATTTTTTTTTCTTCCTTCCTATTATCTTCCTATGTTTTTAGTCAATGGACCACATCTTTTGATAAGTTAAAAATGTATGAAGTAAAAATTCATGGATTTTTAAATGACGAACAAGCATTATTTCTTTCTAGAATAATCTCTGACGATGAAACCGTTTTAATCGCAAGATTTTATGAAGATTTAGAAGGTTATATTTTTTCGGAACAAAACATTTCAGAAGAAATTATTTTAAGTAATCTAACAAGTATAAAAAATATAACATTAATTTCTTTTCAAGAAGCAAAAGCAAATCCTGATAAATACCTTCAAATATATAATGACTTTAGACCAATAAGATTTAACTTGTCTACAACATTACCTTCGCCAGTTTATTTTAAAGATAAACAAAAAGAAGAAAAAGCTTATAGTATTTTTAAAAGTCTATGGACACAAAAATATGCTGAGAGTTACAAAAACATGCAAAATCAAAACCCTATATATACCGATGAAGAAATAGAAGAATTAAAAAAGAAAAATAAATAATATATGAATAAACTATATTACTTAATAATAATTACTTTATTTTCATTAAAAGCTTTTTCTCAATGTTATAATTGTGGAAATATGTTTCCATCATCCGTGCAAACCATAACATGCGGAACTTCCACTACGGTAACCAGTTGTGCTTACGGCTCAGAATATTCAGTCTATAACGTAGTTGCAGGAAATACTTATACATGGCAAACGTGTGGTGATACAGATTTCGATACTCAATTAACATTGTTTCAAGGAAGTACTTGTGGGGGAGGTACTGTCTTGTCGTACAATGATGATGCCTGTGGATTACAATCAAAAATTACTTGGACTGCAACATTTACAGGAACAGTAACATTATTATTATCAAAATATAATTGCACTTCACAATCTACCTGTATGACTTTACAATGGTCTTGTACATCAGGCGGTAGTGGTGGAGGAGGAACTGCGTGTCCCGGTGCCCCTTCATGCTCTTCTTCACCTCCAGCAAATGATTTTTGCTCAACACCTACTCCAATTTGCGAATTTGAAGGTTACTGTGGTAACACAAGTTCATCATATACACCAGGTGAAATTCCCTCTCAATTTTGTGGTTCAGTTGAAAATAATTCATGGATAAGTTTTGTAGCATCTTCTTCTACAGCAACTCTCAATGTATATGTATGTAATTGTACAAATTCTTGGGGTATTCAAATGGAAATTTATTCTACTACAAACTGCGCTACATTTACTTCATATTCCAACTGCTGGAACCCAGGAGTTATGCAAAATGGAACAGTAACAGCTACAGGCTTAACACCAGGTAATACTTATTTGTTAATGATTGATGGATATGCAGGAGATGTGTGTAATTACACTATATCAGCTTCTTCAGATGTTTTTATGGCAAATGCTATTGTGCAACAAACCGGCACAAATACTGCCACTATTTGTGCTGGTCAATCAGTTAATTTATTAGCTAGTGGCGGAACATCATATTCATGGACACCCACAACAGGATTAAGTAATCCAAATATAGCTAATCCTATCGCTTCCCCTACAACAACAACCACTTATACCTGTAATGTTACGGGAGGAAACCCACTTTGTCCTGGAACACAACAAGTTCAGGTAACAATAAACGTTACACCAGGATTAACAATAAATACAAGTAGCACTAATCCAACTTGTTTTGGAGGTAATAACGGAACAGCTTCTGTTACATCGGTTACAGGAGGCACTGCCCCTTATACTTATAATTGGAGCAATGGAGCAACAACACAAAATATAACTGGATTATCAGCAGGAACATATACAGTAACTGTTACTTCAGCAAATGGATGTACTAATACAGCAACTATTACAATTAGTAATCCTCCCCAAATGACTGTTAGTGCAACAAGTACTCCATCTACATGCGGTAGTCCTAACGGGACAGTTACAGCTACTGTAACTAATGGAACACCCAACTATACTTATACAATTACTCCTCCTGGAACCTCACAATCTTCGAGTAGTAATAATTATACCTTTAACAATATATCCAGTGGAACCTACACTGTACTCGTAATTGCAAGTAATGGTTGTACGGCTACAACAACGGTAAATGTTGCTTCATCTGGAAGTGTTACAGCAGGGTTCACATACAATGGTAATCAATGTGTTACAGGGAATAGTTATAATTTCACAAATACAGGAACATCTGGCGGAGGCACCACCTATTCTTGGACATTCCCTGGTGGTTCGCCTTCAAGCTCTACTGCTCAAAATCCGACTGGTATTACCTGGAGCACACCAGGAACGTACACGGTTACACAAACGGTTACACAAGGATCGTGTAATGCTACATATTCACAAAATATTACTGTTTATCCTAATCCAACAGCAAATATTACCCCAACTAATGTTACATGCTTTGGTGCTTGTAATGGTAGTGCCATTGCTTCGGGTAGTGGAGGAAGCGGAACTTACACTTATAGTTGGAGCACGGGAGCAAATACTCAAAATATCTCGTCTTTGTGCCCAGGTTCTTATACAGTTACCGTTACAGATACTTACGGTTGTAAAGGAACAGCCACTGTTAATATCACTCAGCCTGCTGCTTTAAATTTAACTACAACACGAACTAATCCAACCTGCAATGGTTTGTGTAATGGAACGGCAAATGTAACCGTTGCAGGTGGCATCGGACCATTTACATATTTATGGAGTAATGGAGCCACAACGGCAAGTATTTCTGGCTTATGTGCCGGCACATATACTGTTACAGTAACTGATCAAGCATCGCCCGGCTGTACACAAACAGCAAATGTTAATCTCACAAATCCTGCTCCTATCACATTATCAACATCTAAAGTTGATGCTTCGTGTGGTTTAAATAATGGCTCTGCAACCGTAACTGTAACAGGCGGTGGTACTCCTAATTACAATTATCAATGGTCAAATGGCACTGTTTCGAATAATAATCCTTCAAATACTCATACCGCAACAGGGTTAACCTCAGGTTCATATACAGTTACAGTTACAAGTTCAAATGGTTGCACTCAAACAGCAACCGTAAATGTTGGAAGTACAGGAGGTCCAACTGCTACTATTACAACAAGTTCAAATCCCCTGTGTAATGGCGTTTGTAGCGGTAGTGCTACGGTAAGTATAGGGGGAACTTTAAATCCTCCGTACAATTACGTTTGGTCAAATGGTGCTTCAACTACAGGTACAACTTCTACTACTAACACAGTAAATACACTATGTGCGGGAACAAGCTCAGTAACAATTACCGATAATATTGGATGTCAAGCTGTAGCAAGTGTTAATTTAACAGCACCACCTGCTTTAAATGTTGCAACAAGTAGTGTTAATGCATATTGCGGTCAAAATAATGGAAGTGCAACTGCAAATCCTACTGGTGGAACACCAGGATATACATACCAATGGTCGCCTTCGGCAGGTAGCCAAACCACACAAACAGCTACTAATTTAACACCAGGAACCTATAGCGTTACTGTACGTGATGCAAATAATTGCACTCAAACCGCTACCGTCAATGTTGGTAATAATGCAGGTGTTACTGCATCAATTTCATCTCAGACAAATGTTAGTTGTTTTAGTGGAAATAATGGTACTGCTACTGCAAGTGGTACAGGAGGGAATTTGCCTTACACATATCAATGGCCTGCAAGTGCTGGAAATCAAACAACAGCAACAGCTACAAATTTGTCGGCAGGAACTTATACTGTAACTGTTCGAGATGCTAATAACTGTACTTCTACCGCAACTGTTACCATAACTCAACCTACAGCAGTTTCTGCTACAATAAGCAGTTTTACAAATGCATTATGTAATGGCAGTTGTAATGGTACCGCTTCTGTGTTAGGAGGAGGTGGTACGGCTCCATATACTTATCAATGGTCGAATACACAAACCACACAAACTGCAACAGGATTATGCAATGGTACTTATTTTGTAACAGTAAGAGATGCTAATAACTGTACCGCAACAACTAGTGTTACAATAACTCAACCTTCGGTATTATCGGCAACTGCAAGCTCAACTAATGCTTATTGTGGACAAAGTAATGGTAGTGCAACCGTTAATCCAACGGGAGGAACCTCTCCTTACACATATTCATGGAGTAGTGGGCAAACAACACAAACTATTACCAATAGACCTCCGGGATCTTATACAGTAACAGTTACTGATGCCAATGGTTGTACTGCTGTTGCCAATACTGTTATAGGCAATAATCCTGGTGGAACAGCCAGCATTACTTCATTAAATTATACTACATGTTATGGCGTATGCAATGGTTCTGCTACAGTTTCTATGGGTGGGGGGACTCCTCCATATACCTATCTTTGGTCGAACGGAGGAAATACAGCAACAATATCTGGATTATGTGAAGCTATCTATACTGTTACTGTAACTGATGCTGGCGGCTGTACTGCAACAGCTGTAGCTGATGTTAAGTCGCCCAATCCGTTGGTTTTAGCTTTTAATGTAACCGATGTCTTTTGCTTTGGTCAATGTACGGGTCAAATAACTGTTACTCCATCAGGTGGCACACCACCTTATACTTATACTTGGAGCAATGGAAGCACACAATCGTCATTAAGTAATTTATGTAGCGGAGTCTATTCTGTAACTGTTCGTGATGCCAATAACTGTAGTGCAACTGGAAATAGAAGTATAAGTAATATCCCTCCTATAACTTTAAGTGCCACGACAACAAGCACAAATTGTAATCAATCTAATGGTTCTATTGATTTGACTGTTACAAATGGGGCAGCACCGTTTACTTATAATTGGTCGAATGGAGCAAATACTCAAGACTTGAATAATATTTCGGCTGGAGTTTATAATGTTACCGTTACTGATGTAAAGGGATGTACTGCAACAGGAAGCTACACTGTTACAAACATTAGTGGACCATCGGCAAGCATTTCAACATTTACACCAGTATCGTGTAATGGTTTGTGTAATGGCATAGCTACCGGTGTTGCATCAGGTGGCACAACTCCTTATACGTACGCATGGAGTAATGGTCAAAATTCTCAAACAGCAACCAATTTATGCGCAGGAACCTACGTATTTAGTGTAACTGACGCTGCCGGGTGCGTCGCAACTGCGAATGTAACCATTACACAACCACCTGTAATGCAGGTAAATAGTATTACTAGCACTCATCCTAATTGTAATGGACAGTGTAATGGTACCGCGACAGTAGTCGTAGGAGGGGGCACACCACCATATTCATACCAATGGACAGGAGGAACTCCTTTCGGTGGGCAAAATCCAACAAGTGCCACAACCACAGGTATTTGTAGTGGAATACTAACCGTTACCGTAACAGACTCAAAAGGATGCACCGTTACTGCAAATACAGCTGTTGTTGAACCACCAATTCTATCTCTTGTACCAAGTTCTACACCAGTATTATGTGCCGGTCAAAATACTGGTACTGCAAGTGTAAGTGTAAATGGTGGAACACCACCTTATACCTATCAATGGTCGGCAAATACTGGTGGACAAACTTCTGCTGTTGCAACCAATTTAGCTCCTGGAACTTATCAGGTTACAGTTACCGATTCGAAAGGCTGTACGGTATCAATACCAGTTACAGTTTCAGGACCTACACCTTTAACATTTAGCAACATTACTTCTACCGATTTACCCTGTTATCAATCAAATAACGGAACTATTTCAGTAAGTGTTTCAGGAGGAACTCCTCCCTATTCATACAATTGGACAAATTCTACCAATAGCTATTCTTCTACCAATCAAAATATTGGGAATTTGCCCGCAGAGACCTATTTTCTAACAGTAACCGATGCAAATGGATGTATTATTACTACCAATGTTATCATCAATCAGCCTCCACCATTATCATTAAATTTAATAAAAACGGATGAAACGTGCTATCAATTTTGCAATGGTTCTATTCAAGCACATGTTTCAGGTGGTCAAATTCCGTACACATATTTATGGAGCAATGCACAAACAACTTCTGCTATTCAAAATCTATGTCCTGGAAGTTATAGTGTTACTGTTACAGATTTTAATGGGTGTACACGTGCTAGTAATGTTACTATTATTGGACCGCCATTATTGCAAATTGATGTAGTAAATGTTGTACCTGCAACTTGTGGACAATCGAATGGTGAAGCTACTATAAGTTTTCAGGGTGGCACTACAGGATACACCATACAATGGTCAACAGGTGGAAATTCCGTCCACGAAACAAATATGCCTGCCGGTAATCATACTGTTACTCTTATAGATCAAAATGGTTGTATTGCCACTCAAAATATTACCATACAAAATTTAAACGGACCTAGTATCACGTCAGTTGTATCAAGCCCTGTAACTTGCTATGGTTATTCTAATGGGGTTGCCATTGTTAGTTATAATCCATCCAATCCACCTGCTCCTCCCTACACAACAACATGGAACAATAACATGACTGGTGATACCATTACCGGCTTAGCTGGAGGTATTTATTATGTAACTGTACAAGATGCCAATGGTTGCATAAGTGCAGGAAATGTTGTAGTCCAAGAACCAACACAATTAACATCTGTTATTTCTTCCACTACTCATAACCTATGCAATGGTCAATGTATAGGAACCGCTAGCGTTTTAGCCGGTGGTGGTACTCCTCCATATATTTATACATGGTTAGGCATAGGTCAAACAGGACCTAATGCTGTTAATCTTTGTGCCGGCACATATAATGTTGTAGTAACAGATCAACGCGGATGCACTAGTACTAACGTCGCCATTATAAATCAACCAACACCTATCTCAATTCAAGGTAACATAACAAATGTACAATGTAATAATACATCAACAGGAATGATTTCTGTAACAGTATCAGGTGGAACACCCGTATATCAATATGTATGGTTGCCACCTGCTAACAGTACTACTTCAATTGCCGCAAACTTATCGGCTGGAGTTTACACTGTCGTTGTGACAGATACCTGGAACTGCACAAATACAGCAACATTTACTGTAACTCAACCCATGCCATTGCAGGCATATATTAGTACACAACCAGCCCGATGCGGATTGCAAAATGGTATGGCAGTAATAGATTCTGTAACTGGCGGTACTCCCTCTTATAGCTTCTTATGGTCGCCAGGAAACATGAATACAAGTCAAGTAACAGATTTAACTAGTGGTATATATCAGCTAATCATCACCGATGCTAATAACTGCACATTAGTCCAACAAGTACCCATAGGACAAGTACAAGGACCCGATGTAGTTCAAATGACAAAAACCGAACCTACCTGCTATGGCTATTTTGATGGGACTGCTACTGCAAATCCAATTGGAGGTCAACCTCCCTATCAATTCATTTGGAATAATGGTCAAAATACAGCAACAGCTATTAATTTAGGAGCTGGTGTTTACACTGTTACTGTAACAGACGCAAATGGATGCACTAAAGCTAATACTATTCAAATAGGACAGCCTTCTCCTATCGTGCCCATCGCCAATGGCTCTGATACAATTTGTGTAGGCAATTTTTCTGTAAATATTTCTGCAAATGCAACCGGAGGTACGCCTCCATATTCGTTTATGTGGTCAGGACCTGGTTTAACAAATCCTACTTCTGCTGTTCAACTTGTTTCTCCTGATACAACTACAAATTACTTTGTAAATGTTTATGATGCCAACGGTTGTGCTTCGGCAAACCCTGCAAGCATTACTGTTTTTGTTTATCCTCCTATCACAGCAAGTATTTCAAATGATGTAATAATATGTAAAGGAGATGTGTATTCAATTAATGTAACTGCTCAGGGTGGTAAGCCTCCATACACTTATGTGTGGAATAATGGAGTTGGAAATCCAAACATGGTTTCGCCAACCCAAACAACAACTTATATTGTTAGTGTCTATGATGCTTGTGGTACGCCCCCTGCTATAGATTCTATGACCATTACGGTAAAAAATCCGCCTCATATTGTTCGCGATCCACGGTTCCAAAAAGGCTGTGTTCCATTAGGTGCAAATTTTGATTGCATTGTCGATCCTTCGTCATATCCTGTTACATATTCATGGAACTTTGGCGATCCTTCATCAGGAATGCTTAACTTCTCGAACGATAGCACACCATCTCACACTTATAATATCCCGGGCAATTATAATGTTACTTTAACTTTAACTTCTTCTTTTGGTTGTCAAACCACAATAACATATTATAATCTTGTACAAGTTTCTCCTTATCCACAAGTTGATTTTAGTTATAGTCCTACAAGCAATATTACTCCTGTAAACGGTGATGTTTGGTTTGCTGCTCAAACAGATCCCAACAATCTGCTCACTTGGATCTTTGGCGATGGTTACACTGCATCAGGAATAATGAATCCTATGCACACATACACACAAGCCGGTGTATATACCGTAATGTTAATTGCCCGAAACGCTGATGGATGCATGGATACAGCCATTCATATGCTTCGTGTTAATGATATCTTTACTTTGTGGGCTCCTTCTGCATTTTCGCCAGGGAGTGGCAAAGCCAATGGCTACTGGTATCCAAGAGGATTGGGCATTGATAGTAGCGATTATTATTTAGCTATCTATGATCGTTGGGGACAGGTTGTGTTTGAAACACGAGAAATGCCTAAAGGGACTAATTTAACCCCAAGCGAAGTAATGACAATTTCCGTTGCTAACCAAGAATGGGAACCTGGCGGATGGAATGGAGGATTTATGAATGATATGTCAAAAATGGTTCCTGTTGGATCGTATATTTGGTATGTCCGCGTAAAAGAAAAAGATACTGGATATTTACACGAACGCAAAGGGATTGTTACAGTAATTCGATAACCGATACAAAAATACTTTTTAACAGTTAGGGCAAATTATGCCCTAATTTTTTCTTTTTTGTTGTTAAATAATTGATATTGTATGGATTAGGTGGAATAACAAGTGGAATATTTTCGACAATTTGCAAACCAAATCCTTCAAGCCCTGCTCGTTTCTTAGGATTATTTGTTAACAAACGTATTTTTTTTATACCTAAGTCTCGCAATATTTGGGCACCTACACCATAATCTCTTTCGTCGGGCTTAAAACCTAAATGTACATTAGCTTCTACCGTGTCTAACCCTTCTTCTTGCAACTTATATGCTTCTATCTTATGAAACAAACCAATCCCTCGTCCTTCTTGATTGAGATATATAATAGCTCCTTTACCTTCCTTTTCTATCATTCGCATCGCTTCATGAAGCTGCGGTCCGCAATCGCAACGATAACTTCCAAAAATATCGCCCGTTACACAAGAGGAATGTACTCTTACTAAGACAGGCTCATCTGTATTAATTTCGCCTTTAATAATTGCAATATGTTCTAAACCATTTGATGTTTGTATGTATGGAATTAATTCAAAATTGCCATATTCGGTAGGAAGTTTAACTTTCTGACCTCGCTTTATTAATGTTTCATTTTGTAATCTATACTTAATCAAATCAACAATAGTAATTATTTTTAGGCCAAATTTTTGAGCTATTTGCATTAATTCGGGTACGCGAGCCATAGAACCATCTTCACTCATAATTTCTATTAACGCACCTCCTTCTCGCAAACCGGCTAAACGAGTTAAGTCAACGGCAGCTTCGGTATGTCCTGCTCTTCGAAGCACACCATTGGGTTTTGCTTTGAGTGGGAAAATATGACCTGGACGCGCTAAATCTTCACTTTTCGTATTAGGGTCAACCAATGCTTGAATTGTTTTGGCTCGGTCTTCGGCTGAAATACCTGTAGTACAGCCATGACCAATTAAATCAACTGAAACAGTGAAAGCTGTTTCGTGCAATGAAGTATTGTGCGAAACCATCATGGTTAAATTCAATTCTTCGCATCGTTCTTCGGTTAATGCCACACATAATAATCCTCGTCCATATTTGGTCATAAAATTGACCATAGTAGGAGTAATTTTTTCGGCAGCAGCAATGAAATCGCCTTCGTTTTCTCTATCTTCATCATCAACAACGATAATCATTTTGCCATCGCGAAGGTCTTGTAGAGCTTCTTCGATTGTATTGAATTTGTATTCTGTAGTTTCCATATAATAATTTGTGCAAAGTTATATAATGAACAAGCTAATTTTTATGATTTTTATCGTGTAAACTTTTTACTTTTTCGATGTAAGTTAATGTATGGCTTACTATTGTAGTAATATTGTAATGTTGTTTAACAAACTCGTATGCTTGCTGTCCAATTTTTTCGAATAACGATTTATCGTTTAATAATTGTTGTATTGAGTCCAAAAATTGTTCTTGCGAATCGGCAATAAGTATATGATTTAGGTGCAATGCAGGAATCCCTTCGGCACCAATAGAAGTAGTAACTATTGTTTTCCCCAACGACATACCTTCCAATATTTTGATACGAATTCCACTGCCCGAAAATAATGGAACAACCATAATAGCTCTTTGTTGCATAAATTTTTTTGCATCATCAATTTCGCCAAAAAATCGCACATTAGGATATTCTTTAATCTTTTGCTGAAGCCATAATGGTGCATTCCTTCCTGCAACATCAAACATTAAATGAGGGTTAAGAACGTGCAATTTTTGCCAAATTGTGCGTAAAAACCATATTAGTCCTTCTTGGTTGGGCAACCAATCTAAAGCTCCTATAAAAAAAATAGACGGAAATTCAATTAAATGCTTTTGATATGAATGTTCAGAAATAGGTATTCCTGCTTTTGAAACATACATAAGTTTTTTACATCCCATTGTTTTAAGCAACGATTCATCGCGTTGAGTTAGTGTAAGAACAATATTTGGTTTATTAATTATTTTTCGTTCAAAATTTTCTAAACGATTGGCCAATGAGCGTAAATACCATTTTTTAAAAATATTTTTTTCGTTCGATGCAACACGATGCCAAATTTCACTTTCAATATTATGAGCTCTGTAAACGGAAAAATGTTGAGGATTTGCTTTTATGTAAGGTAAAACAAATAATCCTTCGTATAAAATAAAGTCGTAATTTGTTGAGCGTATTTCATTTAAAAGTGTTTTTTCGAATTCTTTTGATGAGAAGCGAACACAATGGTATGGCTTTTTTGAAAATAAAAAATTCACTAACAATGAAAAGGGTTTTATATTTGAGTCAACATCTACGGCAATTATGCGAATCTTTTCTACTATATAACCCGGAATTTGACTAATAGGATAGAAATGCTTTTTTGTATTCATGCATAGCAAGGTAACACTATTTGATTGTTGTGCCATTTCCAAACAAAATTCTAATACGGCAATAGATCCTCCATCTTTTGGTGGATAAGGTAATTTATTATGTAGAACTAATATGTTCATGCTTTGATTTTTTTAATCGTTCGGTTACTTTGTATATATACGAAATCAAATTTTGCAAAGGCAACATAGTTGAATCGGTCATTGCTTTATATGTTAATAAAATCCCTAACGGAAAAAGAATAAACGAAGAAAACCAAATCCCTTTCCATGCAGGCCAGTATAGTTCTTTTGCAAATTTTTCGCCTGTAAGAGAGATGATATAATACATTATAAATAACAAAACAGAAACAACCACAGGCATGCCTAATCCTCCTCTACGTATAATCGCTCCCAAAGGTGCACCAATGAAAAAGAATATAATACAAGCAAATGCTAACGTAAATTTTTGATGAAATTCTATTTGATGACGGGCAATCCAACTTCTTTTGGCTTTGTCTTCCTCTATACTTATCTGAATAAATGATTGCTGATTTCTAGCATCTATCAAAGCTAAATTAATAATATCGTCCCATTCTTTATGGTTAATTCTTTTATATACTTCTTGCAATTTTAATGTTGTATCTTTTGATAAAGAATCATTCGTTAAATGCTTGAAAAATGCCTGTTCGCAAACGGTTGTTTTGTAATTTTCCTTAAACCTTTTATAATCCGTCCATAGAGAATCTTCGGTTTTTTTTAATTGTTCTATATTTAGCATTCGATAGTGTTCTTTAAATAAACTTTCATCCGATCGACTAAACGTAAAACCCGACAAGGCAATTTTTGCTTTTTGAATATCGAAAGTTTGAAATTGATGCGGATATGTTTTACGAAGATAACCTCCGTCTTCCATCACTTCTTCGTATTTTTTTCCATGATAAAGTTCAATAAATAAATAATCTTTATTAGGTGATAGATACATTTTACCTGAGTCGGCAATGAGTACACTTGTATTTCCTTTGCGTTCAGTATGGTCGTATATCATTATGTCGTACATCATATTAGTCTGTTGGTTACGACTACGTATTCGAATACTGTAATCGTCTATTCCGTTATAAAAAATACCTGGTTTGATTATAATTTCTGGTCGCTGACTACGTACATCGAATAATAAAGAGTAAAATTTTAAATTGGCTACTGGTAAAATATAGTTCGAAAATAACAAAGCCAAAACACTTAATATTGCAATAAATACAATAAGAGGATACATAATACGGTAAAGCGAAATACCAGAAGCTTTAAGGGCAGTAAGTTCAAAATATTCTCCCAAATTTCCGAAAGTCATAATAGACGAAAGTAAAATAGCAAGAGGCAAAGCCATAGGAATAAAGTTTATGGAAGCATACCCAAAAAGTTCAGCCATTACCGACCATTCTATCCCTTTCCCTACAAATTCATCAACATACTTCCAAATAAATTGCATTAACAAAACAAAAACCGTGATAAAAAAAGTGAATATAAAAGGTCCGAGATACGATTTTATCATAAAAATATGTAATCTCTTGATTCGCAACATAGTTCAGCTATTGATAATTTTTGAATTATTTTTGCTTATTATATCGGTTTTTCGTTTTACTTTTTCCCATGCTGCCGATTGTTTATTCGTAATATATTTGTAAAAACCCACATACTGTGCAACATTCATTAAAACGAAATAATATGGAATAAAAAATATTTTGGGTAAATGTTTTATAAATAGGTTTAAGGAAACAATAAAGTAAAACATCACTTGCAAAACAAAAAATATAAGAAAAAATGGATGCTTTGAAATTGTCAATAAAATAAGAATATTGAAAATAAAAATTAATGGCAATGCAATAGGTACAATAAACCATCGAATAACTTTATACGATATATATTGAAACGATAATACAGGCGTTTTAAAAACATTTAACCAATCAAGATATCTAAATAACGTTTGAAAAGCACCTGCTGCAATTCTAACTTTTCGCTTCATTTCTTCTTTTTCATTGTCCGAAGGTTCTTCGCAAGCAATGGCTTGAGGTTCGTACGCTATAATGTATCCTTTATTGGCTATTTGCATAGATAAAACAAAATCATCAATAATAGTATCTTCGGGAATCGGCGTGGCTAATGATTTTTTTACAGCAAATAATTCTCCTACTGCTCCAATGGAAGAGTAAAATTTTGCATTTAACTGCTTTAACCAAGATTCGTACTTCCAATATAAGCTTTCACCAGATCCTGCTATTTCATTATTATTTAAAACTCGTTTTTCGCCTGCAACAACTCCTATTTTTGGATTATTAAAATGAGTTACTATTTTTTGTATCGATTCTTTATTGAGCATGGTATTTGCATCGCAAAAAACAACTATTTCTGTATCAACTAAAGAAAGTGCACGATTTATTGCAGCAGCTTTTCCCTTTCTATCTGTTTCGTGCCATACAACAACTTCAGGATAATGCTTTCTTAAATATTCGGGTGTACCATCGTTAGAACCATCGGTAATCCATACAACAGTCAATTTGTCGGTTGGGTAATAAAGTTCCTTAGTGTTATGCATTTTTTTATCAACAATGTATAACTCATTGTATGCCGGAATAACAAGTGTTACTGGAGGTAATGAATCTTGATATTTTTGTACATTATTTTTATTACTTCTGAAACTCGTAATTAACCAAAGCAATAAACCATAGCCAACATACGAATAAAAAACACAACCTATCAATATAAAAAATAGTACTATCAAAGTTAAATTTTAATTCGCAAAGTTAGGATAAATATTGAAAAGTTTGAATTATAGCCATAAAACTATCAATCAAAATATCAAAACCTGATTAGGTTTTAACTTCATCGCACAATAATATTTTGATAGCAAATATTTTTTAAAATTTGAGTTATGAATTAGTTTTTTCAAAAATTTTCATTTTTATGTATTGAAAAATAAATACTTGTATGTTAAGTATTACTTCAAAACCATCTAATTTGTTAATCGTTACTTACTGTTGTTTGTAGAAAATACTCGTTTATTGATACCAAAAAATTATTGAAATATATAATACCTACATAAAAAATTTGACTTTTTGCTTTTTTTAATTAAATTTGTATCTATAAAAAATATTTAAGCAATTTATGAAGCGATTTATTTTTATTTTTTGCGTTTTGAATTTCTATTATGAATTAGTTTATACTCAATTTTACAATTATGGTAGTGTATATATTGAAACTTCTGGTGCTGTTTACGTAACCACAGATTTCGCTAACGAATCTGGTGGAAGTATCAATAATTGGGGAACGATTTTATTGGGTGGCAACTGGGCAAACAACAATCCTAATAATCAAGTCTTTATTAACTCCAGCCCCGGCACTGTCAAACTTATTGGAGGCAATCAATTTATTGGGGGAACTAATCAAACCAAATTTTTTAATTTAAGTTTAGAAGGTACTGGTATCAAAACATTACAAATAAATTCAGAAGTTGAAGGCACGTTATTTCTAAATGATAGAGAACTAGCCACAGATCAGAATATTATGTTTGTTTCAAATTCTTCCATCAGTGCAATTACCTTTACATCGGGCTTTGTGAGCAGTTTAGGTAACGGATATCTCAGAAGAGCTATGAATAGCACTTTGCCATACATTTTCCCAGTAGGATCTTCGTTAGGAACACCTCGATATCGTCCGGTTGAGCTCACTTCGAGCACCTCTGCAAATCAAATTATGGGCGTTAGATTTGCCAATACCGACCCAACTAATGAAAGTTTTGATAGAACAATTACCGATGGACAGGTTGGTAATATTAATTCTTTATTCTTCCATAAAATTGAAAGAGTTTCTGGATCTGCCCCAATGACAGTAAGCATTTTCTTTGATTCTTCTCAAGATGGAACATTCAATGAAATAGCACACTGGGACGATCAGCCTTCTGCCAGATGGGAAGCTACTACTACAGCCACGTTGAACAATGGAACACCGCTTAGTACATTAACCATCAATTCGTGGAACGATTTCACACATACACCATTTGCATTATATGGTTGTACGCCTTCAACTCAACCTACAAATATTGTTGCTACTGATACTATCATTTGTGCAGGACAACAAGTTACACTAACGGTTCAAGGAGGAAGCTTAGGCAGTGGTGCACAATGGACATGGTACACAGATAATTGTGGCGGTACACCCATCGGCACGGGAAATAGTATACAAGTTTCTCCTACTTCGACAACTACATACTATGTAAATGCTGTTGGCAGCTGTGGAACAACAGAATGTACTTATTTGAAAATAGAAATTAGCCAACCACCAGTCATTTCCATCAATTCAAATAGTCCATTATGTGTTGGGAGTACTTTAAATTTATCGGCATCGGGAGGCATACAATATCAATGGAGTGGACCCAATAATTTTACTTCGAACCAGGCAAATCCAAGTATTGCTAATGTTACATTACAACACGCCGGCATTTATTATGTTACAGTTACTAATGCCGAAGGATGTACAAGCACTGCTCAAATAACTGTACAAGTTTCTAATTTGCCTCAAGGTACTATAAGCCCATCACAATCTGTTTGCGAAGGACAAACAATTAGCCTACAAGCAAGTGGAGGAACAACCTACAATTGGGGCGGGCCTAATAACTTCAATCAAACAGGTGCAACCGTTCAAATTACTAATGCAACTACTGCCAATGCCGGAACTTATTATGTTACGATTACCAACAACGATGGTTGTAGCATAGTGCTCAATACAACTGTAAATATACAAGCCTCACCACAAGTCAGTGCAACATATTCTGGAGCTGCATGCGAAGGGAACTCTATCACATTACAAGCAAATCCTTCCGGAATGAGCTCATATCAATGGAGTGGACCCAACAACTTTACCAGCAACATACAAAATCCTGTTATCAATAATGTATCATCTGCTTCAAGCGGCACCTATACCGTTACAATTACACATTCATGTGGTACATCAACAGCAACTGTTAATGTTACCATTTACGAACGACCATCAATTTTAGGAATGAATACTAATAACGAAAGCTGTAAAGAAATGAAAGACGGTCATATACAACCTAGCATAAGTGGCGGAACTTCTCCATTTACTTTTACGTGGAACACAGGGAGTACTCAACCTCAACTTGAAGGACTTTCGGAAGGTACTTACACGGTTACCATTTCTGATGCAAATGGATGTACAACTACTGGAACAGCAAATATATTACGCGGCGAACACGAATGCTTTTTTATTCCTACCATATTTTCGCCTAATGGCGACGGGAATAACGATGTTTTATATGTGCGTGGGCACGGTATTAAAGAATTGTTATTCAGAATTTATGATCGATGGGGTAATTTAATTTTCGAAAGCACAAGCCCACAAACAGGATGGGACGGAACATTTAAAGGAAAGCCTATGAACGCAGGAGCCTACGCTTATATCGTCAAAATAAAATTTTATAACGGAACTGAAAAAGAAATTAAAGACAATATAACATTAATACGTTAAGCCTATGAAAACCAAATATATATTAATAGTGAGCCTATTTCTTTCAGTAAATTTTTATGCTCAGGATATTCATTTTATCAACCAAGATATCACGAAAACTATATTAAACCCATCATACGCAGGAAAAAATGAACAATCTTTAATGACAGGTATCGTTTATCGTGATCAATGGTCAGAATTGGGGAAAATTTATAAAACATACACATTAGCAGGAGAAATTTTATTGCCCAACCAATCAAGACAAGCAGGTAACTTAGGCGTTGGTTTATGGATTGATAGAGATAACGCAGGTTATGTTCGATTAGGAACCAATCAAGTTGGATTATCTATTGCATATCATGCAAAACTCAATGATCAAAATATTTTTGCGGGTGGAATTTACGGAGGTGTTTTAAATCAACATTTAAGTCAGGATAATATGCGTTGGGATAGTCAATACAATGGCATTTATTACGATGCAAGTTTATCATCGAACGAAACTTTTTCGGCTCAGAGTATTACTAAACCCGATGTAGGAGCTGGTATTTCATATCATTTTTCAAATCGCAAACAAAAAGGCGAAGGAATTAGTATTCAAACAGGTTTTGCCATGTATCATCTCAATAAACCCGACCTTTCGTATACAAGTTCTGGCACAGATAAATTACATACACGAAATGTTTTTCACTTAAGCAGCATTGTTGATATTTCTAGAACAATTATATCGTTAAATCCTTCTGTGTTATATATGCAACAAGGAAAATCTACAGAATTAAGCTTGAGTTTCAAGAGTATTTTTGATATAACAAAATCGCAAATGAAAGGTGGAAATATTCAAAAAATTTGGGCAGGCTTCCATTACCGAAACAAAGATGCAATTATTGCCGAAATAGGCATTCAAAGTTATAATGTTGCTTTTTCTTTTGCCTATGACTGGACTATATCGAGCTTAAAAGGCAAAGGAATTGGTGCGTTTGAACTGGGATTAAAATATCAATATCAATTATTTAAAATGTCAAGTAATCGCTTATTGTAAAAAATGTTTACAAAAAACCTAATTACTATGAAAACGATTGTAAAATTTATTATTTTGAGTTTTTTCATATGTTTGTATAAAAATGGGTACAACCAGGCAAGTATAAACTTATTGGGAAGTGCTCCCCATTCATCAGCAGGTTTAGATATAGATTTTTCTAACAAAGGATTATTAATTCCCCGAATTTCATTAAGCCAAACCACATCATCTTCGCCTATAACTTCGCCAGCAACAAGTTTACTTGTTTACAATACTCAAACTATTAATGATGTTACACCGGGCTTTTATTATTGGGATGGCACAAAATGGCTTCGTTTATTCGATGCTAATACACGCCCGTGGTTGCTCAATGGAAATTCGGGAACCAATGCCCTCACAGATTTTTTAGGTACTACCGATTCGCAGCCTTTAATCATTAAAACCAATAACACAGAAAGAGCCAGAATACTATCTAGTGGCAATGTGCTTATCAATCGTACAACATTAACATATGCAACCGATTTGTTCGAAGTTCAGGGCAACAGCAGCTATCCCGATGCAATTAATGGATTCACCGATCAGGCTAACGGAATAGCAGTAAGCGGCATCAACTCAACAGCTACGGGAGCTGGTAATGGTACAGGCGTATATGGTTCATCTTTGCAAACAAATTCTGCGGGTGTAAGAGGTGAAGGAAGCACTGCTACACGGGGAGTTCTTGGTATAACCAATAATGCAACTTATGCAGGAGTTCAAGGTCAAAATCAGAATGGAGATGGCGACGCCATAGTTGGCATAAATGCTGCAACTTCAGGTTCATTAAATGGAACTGGAATATTTGGTCAATGCTCACAGGGTGGGGGTGCTGCCGCAGGAGTATACGGATACAACGACAATAATGCCGGTGCTGCTATTATTGGTTATAATGCTGCTGCTGCGGGAACTGGCAATGGTAAGGGTGTTGTTGGCTATACAAACCAGAGCGGTTCTAGTGCTGCTGGAGTTTATGCTATTAATGCTAATGCGAGTGGCGAAGGGCTTATTGCTTTTAATTCGGCTGCTAGTGGTACTAACATGGGTGATGCTATTTACGGACAAACAGCACAGTCGCAAGGTTTTGCTATGTTTGGTACTAACACACATACAAGTGGAACAGGAGTTGTTGGCTCTGGTAATAATCAAACAGCATCATATTTAACTAATGGTAGCGGAGGTGCATTTACGGGAAATACTATTGGTGTTTATGGTAAAGCTATTTCTTCGGCAAACTCTACCTTTGGAGGTTATTTTATTAATGGAAACGCGAATGGTTACGCTTATATCGGTGGAACTGATAATGTTGGTACTGTTAGAAAAGTTATCGGTCCAGGTACAGTTAGTACCATTGTAAGTGATACAAAAGGAAATAAAGTTACAATGTCGTGCCCCGAAGCACCGGAAATTTTATTTATGGATTTTGGTCACGCCAAATTACAAAATGGAAGAGCCTATGTAAAAATTGATCCTATATTATCAAAAAACATTTTGGTTGATGAACAACATCCATTAAAAGTTTTTATCCAACTGGAAGGTGATTGCAAAGGAGTTTATGTTACCAATAAATCGAAAGAGGGTTTTGAAGTTATCGAACTACAAGACGGAACTTCAAATGTTCCATTTACATGGTCAATTGTTGCTCAACGTGCCGATGAATACGATGAAAATGGGAACTTAATATCTAAAAACGTAAATCGCTTTCCACCAGCGATGTTGCCCATGGAAGTAAGTTCAAAACCAATACGAAAATTAGAATATAAACCAGGAGAATTTGAACAAAATTCTAAAAAAGAGCGAATCGTTCAACCTATTGGAAAAAGATAATCTCAGCAGTGCGGTGCTTTATGATTAGGATTTACTAAAATTCTATATTGTGCCACTACTTTTTTAAAATCTTCCCACGTTTCTGCCTTTAATGATGGATTTCGTAATAGTGCAGCAGGATGATAAGTTGGCATTACCCAACGATTTTGCCATTCAATCCATTGACCTCTAACTTTTGTTATTTTTAGCGATTCATCTATCAAACCGTTTAAAGCTGTTGCACCCAATAGAACAATAATTGTTGGATTAATTAATTCAATTTGTTTATATAAATAAGGCAAACATTGTGCTTTCTCTTCGGGCAACGGAGCTCTGTTGTTAGGCGGACGGCATTTGACAATATTTGCAATAAACACATTTTCTGTTCTACTAAAACCACAAGCTGCTAATATTTTATCGAGCAACTGCCCGCTTTTCCCTACAAACGGTCTTCCTTGCAAATCTTCATCTCTTCCAGGTCCTTCACCAATACACATTAACTTTGCTTGAAGATTCCCTTCGCCGAAAACAACATTTGTACGACCATGAGCAAGAGCACATTTCGTACACGATAATACTTGTTGTTTTAAATCTTCTATTTCAAACAAATTTATTTTAATACACATCAAACTCTAAAATAGAACATTTTTTTATTGTGTTTTTAGTCTCATCCCGAGCTACATATCCTAACCTTACCCAATATTTACCAGGCTTTTTAAATACACGTTCGCATGTGTTTCCTACGTGCTTATATCCATCATTAAAAATCCATACAAATTGTTCTATCGTACCATTCGGAAAATAAGAATCTTTACTGTCAAATATTACGGGTTGATTTACTCGAATTGTATCGGAAATAGTGATATAGGGCTGTACAACTCGTTCAACGTCAAGTGTATAATTGGCTACTTCATGAATTTCATCGGCAATAGTATCAATCATTACTAAACGCACAAAATAGGTTCCATAATCGTTATAACAATGGTCGGCTTCCCATGCTTGCACTTTTACGCTATCCCCAAAATCCCATTCATAAATTACAGGTAACGTATCAATATACTGAGAAGTTTCATCAATAAAATGAAAGCAGAGTACCTTTTCTACCATTGTATCACATTGTTCGAAAGTGGGAAGTGTAGAATAGAAACGATAAATATCATCTGTTTTTTTTCTATCACTTACGAAAAAACCTTGTTCGTAAGAAGCATCGCAAATAAAACCAAAATCATTTGATGGAGAGCTAAAAGGCTCTGGTAATGCTTGTGCAGGTAGCCATTGATTCTGTTCATTCTCCGAAAAAAATATATCAAATTTTTTGGCACTATCTCTGTTTGAAGCAAAATACAAACGATTAGATATTACAAAAGGTGTAATTTCATCTGCCGAACTATTTATTTTCGAACCTAAATTTTTTGGGACATCCCATGTTGTATCTTTTTTTTCGCTTACATAAATATCAAAACCGCCATATCCACCGGGAATATTAGAAGAAAAAAACAAATACTTGCCATCGGAGGAAATACATGGATGTCCTACCCGATAACTTGTATTATTGTAAGGAAAAGGCTTGTAAACAGGTGTTTCTTTATTCGATGAAAAATCGTAAAAAAATATTCCGACGGGTGCTTTGTGTTTTTTGCCTCCTTTTATGTAAAAATTTTGCGAAACAATGAAAGTATCGCCATAAGCTACCATTGGACCATCATGAAATGTTGTGTTTATTTTTTTTAACATACTATCTATCAGTATCTTTTGTGATTTATCGGTCGAATAATAATACACATTATAAAAATATTCGTTTTCTGTTGTTTTTTTGCTTTCTATAGCAGTTGTTTTAACATTGCTTGTATAAAAAACACCTCCTTTATAGTAATAGGCTGGAGCAATATCGCTGTAGTCGGGAGTATTAAACGAAACTGGTTCTATTTTTATGTAAGACTGTCCTATCAGTAATAATGGGAAAACAAAAAACCATATAAATATCACTGCTCGCACCATTAAAAAAACTTAGTAGAATAAACATGATATTTTTTTACTAACTCGTAACGTAAAGTTATTTCGTTTGTGCCCATTGTAACCTTTTGCAAGGGCGAAGTTATAAAATCGTGAGCAAATCCCAAACGAAACTGCGGATTTATTTGATATTCTATAAGCATGACTAATGATTCTGCCGAACGAAGACTAACACCAATTAATAAAGTTTTTAATATTTGAAATGAAAAATTCAAATCTATCTGTCCATCATTTTTTATAGATTTAAAATAAATAGACGGCATGAATTCAACATCTTTGCCCAATGAAACAACAAAACCCGTAGTAAAATAGGTTGTTATTGCCCTTGTTTTTATTGAATCGTAGGTTTGATATGCATTATACCCAAATCTATTTATTGTAGGAGACGACAATGATATAAAAAAATGAGGTGCATAATAATAAATTCCAAATCCAACATCGAAACGAGTTTGATTAATGATAACACCATTAAATGCATCATCTTGCTGATTGCTAAGTTGTAGTTTCGACAAATCGGCCTTAAAATTGGTCAATCCTGTCTTTAATCCGAATGCTAAATTTCGTTTCCCTTCCTTCATCCGTATTCGATAAACATAATTCACAGCAAGCCCTGTTAATCGGCTAACTCCAATTTGATCATTAAAAGCAGTAAACCCTGAAGCTATATTTAATCTTTTTAATGGTGTATGAAAACTAAAATTCATGGTTTTTGGTGCGCCCTCTAATCCTGTCCATTGATTACGATACATAACCGTTGACGAAAACACTTCTCTGCTGCCTGCGTATGCCGGATTATGAAACTGTCCGTTCATGTAAAAATTACTTGCCGAATGAAAATACTGTGCCGAAACACCTATTGTTTTAATTATCAACAATATACAAAAAGTTACTCTCATCGTTTCAAGATTAAATAACCACTTTTAATTAGTTTATTGCCTTTATACAACATGTAAAAATAGGTATCGTCGGGCAAATCATTTCCTCCTTTATCTTTTCCATTCCAATTATTCAAATAAGGTTTGCTTTCATATACCAAATTACCCCAACGGTTAAACACAGATAATTGATAAGTATCGTCTATACCATTAATTTCAAAGAAATCGTTTATTCCATCTCCATTAGGTGAAAAACCTTCAGGAACAACAATCGTATAAACTTTAATCAATACATCGTCGTAAACTTGCGGACAAACGCCATTAACAACAGACCATCGCAAAATATTATCCCCTTCGGCCAATCCTGTAATTTGTGTATGTGGACTATGAATATCCACAAATGAAGCTTGTCCTGAAATTACCGTCCATGTTCCTACACCCACATTAGGATTGCTTGCATTCAAATAAACAGGCTGTGAAAGGTCGTAAATTATCTGATCGTCGCCAGCATAGGGTTGAGATGGTGCTTCGTAAAATGTAATGTATGTTTGATTGGTATCATAACACGGACCATTTGTTACTTCCCATATAATGGGAAATGTTCCATACTGGCTTGAGTAAACTTGAGCATTATGTAAATATACATTATTGCAAGTCATTGTTGGTGGCAAAATCCACCGACCAATACCCTCTACAGGAGGTTGTGCTTGTAGCGTAGCCGTCAATCCGCACAATTCCATAGACGAAGAATGAGCTGCTATTGAATTAAAAGCCCATATACGGATAGTATCGTTTGGTAAGATATTTGAACAATTACTACTATCTGTTACTTGCACCAAATAAATTTCATAATAATTTTGCTGTAAAGGTGACACAGAAAAAATACTGTCGTTAGAATATTGATTAAACGAATAGTTGATTCCATTAATAGAATAAGTAACATTCCAAGGACCATTGCCTTCGATATGAACATGAATATTAATTGATGAATTAAATGTTTTACAAATACTATCATTGTTTAGGTGCTCAAAAGTTACGTTCTTCTGTGGATTACAGTTAATGGTTATTATATTACTAGAAGAAGAACAATTATTTTTAAAAACATTACGTCTATATGACGTGCTTCCAATAATATAATTAGGCACATAAACAGGTTGATTGGCACCTGCAATATTTTGCCATTGATTATTTACCAACATTTGCCACTGATATGATACATTAAAGCCTTGTGTTGGAACAGATTCTTCTATCGGTAAAATACTTTGCCCGTAACAATAATCTGTTTGCGTCGTATTTATTTCATTCGATGGTAAATAAATAGGATAAACCGAAATAATATTACTTGTATCTAAGCAAGCTCCCGATTCAATTATTCTAGCAAAATACACAGTATCCCAAATAGCAGGTGTAAGATAATTTTTTTGATTATTAATCCCTATAGCAGGCATCCAATTAGCAGATGATGTGCTATAAATCCATAAATACGTATATTGATTGTTTCCACCCGAAGGCTGATTGATAAAGCTTCCTAAAGCAAGCATTTGACCAGAACATACTTCCACTATTGAAGATAATCCATGATTTGATTCAATAATATTGAGCAAAGGTGGTAAAATTTCGACAACTACAACATTACTTGTGTCGGAACAGCCTTGTATTTGAATAATTCTGCGATAATAATAAAATTGATTGGAATAATCGGTAATGTAAAAATGATATATTAATGATGTATCAACTGTTGACCAATTGAGAGAATCTAAGCTCATCTGCCATATTGTAGATACATTAGGAATGGAATTTTGCCCACCGATATCGCCTTCAGCTACTGTACAATATTGAGCATAAATAAGCGTATCTTCAATAAAAATAGTATTACCCGCAATAGCGTTTATGATAATAATCTGAATGGTATTTGAAGTATCATAACAACCATAGCTCGAAACAATTCGACGGTACAATGCTTGAGTGTATTGATTGGAAGGGAATATTGATGGAGTTTGTGCAGATAAATTCTGCCAGCCCGAACCATAATTTACTTGCCAAAGGTACGTAAATGATGTATCTATAGTCCCTGTAATTGGCATTATTGAATCATTCTGGCAATATATTGTATCAGCTGTTTGTATCTGATTAGTAAGCTGAATGACAGAAAAATGCAATACATTACTGGTATCTGCACACCCATTCCCAATAACTATTCTTCTAAAGTACCTTGGTGCATCTACATACCAATTGTAGTTAGGATGCGAGTTAGGCAAAGGAGCACTAGTCCAATTTATACCATCAAAACTACTTTGCCATAAAAAATTAAATACCCCACTGCCAGTTGGTGTTGTTCCTGTTATAGCAATTGTAGAATGATAACAAACCTGAGCAGAACTATTGGTTTGAATGATATTGTTTTGAATATTCGTCTGTGGCGATAAAGAAACCGTCGTTGTTGCAATACATGAATTATTGTCAGTTGCAACTATATTATACACGCCCGGACAAAGGTTGGATAAATTAGCCGGAGTTATTTGATATGGAGGGGTTCCGCCGGTAACATTTGCTGTAATACTTCCATTGCATGAATATTCACACGTTGGACTAGATACAATATAATTTATAGCTAAAGGTGGTGGTTGATCGATATTAATATAAGAAACAAGCTGACAGTTATTGGCATCAGTTATAGTTAAATAATACGTGCCAGCAAATACATTAGAGATAGCAGGCATATTTGTCCCGTTACTCCAAATGTAATTATAAGGCGAAACACCTCCCGTAACCGTTGCGTTGGCAAAACCATCAGATAAACCATAACATGTTACATCTGTTTTAAAAATATTTACCTGAATTTGTGGTGGTTGATTTACAACGACAGTATCGTAACGAACACAACCTTTACTATCACTAACTGATAAGAAATATATTCCTGCGGGCACATTATTTAAGTTTTGGGAAGTAACACCGTTATTCCATCCAAATGTATATGGGAGCGTGCCTCCGGTAACTGAAGTTTGCACTTGTCCGTTTAGACCACCATAACAAGTTACATGCGTTACATTAAAACTTGTAACAATTGGTGCTACAGTTATTGTAACAATATTACTGGTATCAACAGTAGTTCCCGACGATAAGTAAACAAGACGACGATAATATGTAGTTTGAGTTAATATAGGAGGTTGATAATTTGGCTGATTATTTGTTCCAGGACAAGCACTCCAGGAGCTATAGTCGGTGCTGTATTGCCACAAATAAGAAAAATATAAGGGCGAACTTGTTCCTGTTAGTAAATTTGGTTGAATCCCAGGACATATTTGCTGATTAGCTTGTATTTGATTATTATTTAGCAAACAATTTAATCTCAATAAAAAATTATTCGCAGCAATTCCATTTGTTCCATCTGTTCCTTTATATTGTGAACATGCATTACCTGCATACCCTTTGCTTATATTGATTGGTGGAACAGTAGGAGTAGAATAATAAACTACTCCACCACCACCTCCACCACCAGAACCTCTACACGACGAAATGGCATTACTTGAACCACCATTCCCACCAAATGCACTTAAAGATAAATTTCCACTTATATTGAAAGCTGAAAGAACTATTGTTCCTCCTCCTCCCCCTCCTCCTGCACTTTCATTTTGCGTTACATACGTTACTGTTTCGCCGTTAGCTTTTATCGAATAACTATTGGCAACAATATTTTTCGCAATAATAATTGCAATTCCTCCCCCATTTCCCCCATTCGAAACATCGTTAGGATATTGCTCAAAGGTACCAGTTCCGCCACCTCCACCAAAAAATAATCTCCCCCCATTAATTGTTTGGCTTATTGAAAAATTTGTACCTCCTATTCCACCATAATTTTGTGTAACAGGGCATTGATAACTCTCTTTCCCACCATCGCCACCAATACCTCCATTTCCACCACCTCCTCCTGCCGAATTAATACCATTCCCTCCGCCTCCTCCGTTAGCATTTTTTCCTCTTCCGCGAGCATAAGCCAACGGTAACTTACTTACGCCTTCTCCTTTCAACCCCGCCGAATCGTAGCCATTCTGTGTATAAAAATAATTGTAAATATTGGCTTGATTAGAACATTTAAGCAATGTATTTACCTGAGGTGAATTAGCTCCTCTAAATCCTTTAAAGCTCACATCAATATCTGCATAAAGGGTTAAAGTTTCATGTACAAAGAGTACTAATACGCCACCTTTTTTTCCGTCCCATGCTGGACAAGTTAATGTGCCTGCTACTGTAGCGTTTACAAAATTTCGCACCCTTACTACCTGAAACATGCTATCGTTATACATGTTTTGCAACGGACAAGTTAAAGTTAAAATTTTATTTTGTGCATCTATTGATTGAATAATCGAAAAGTCGTAATTTCCTGCATTCCCTAAACTTATTATATCACCAAAAGTATTGTTATTAGCTTTTACAGTTGTTGCACCCTGTGCTTGATAAATAAATACCGTATCGCCTGGCTGAAAGATTGAAACTTGATTAACTTTAATATGAGTATAATTTATTTGCTGAATCCCTTCTGCATAACTATTTATTATTCCAGAAACTACAGTATTTTGTGCATCTATGATAGCAATTGAAAATGTGAAAAAAATGATTATGCAAGTTATTATTTTCATTTTCAAATAGTTTTTATCCAATTTGCTAAATTAAAATTATCAAAGTTGCCCGAACTCATAAGCAA